>MPDD01000032.1 GCA_001874265.1 Bacteroidetes bacterium MedPE-SWsnd-G1
AAATAAAAACATATTTTTAACTTACATTTTATAACTATTTATTTTAATTTTGTTTTCAAATTAGAATACTAATCCTTTATTTGCATCAGAATTAAAACAAAACAGAAAGATTATGTGTGGAATTGTATGTGCATTTGACTTAAAACAAAAATCAGACGAATTAAGACCTCAACTTTTAGAGATGTCTAAAAAAATTCGTCACCGTGGTCCGGACTGGAGCGGAATATATAGCGATGATAAAGTAATTATGACTCATGAAAGATTAGCTATTGTTGATCCTGCATCTGGGCAACAACCTTTATTTAGTGAAGACAAAAAATTGATTTTGGCAGCAAATGGAGAAATTTACAATCATAGAGAGTTACGCCAGCAATTTGATGGATCCTATAACTTTCAAACGGCATCTGACTGTGAAGTTATCTTAGCCTTGTACAAAGAAAAAGGAGTTGATTTTATTGATGAAATGAACGGAATTTTCGGTTTCGCTTTATACGATGTAGAAAAAGACGAATACCTTATTGCTCGTGATCACATGGGAATTATTCCTTTATATATTGGTTGGGATCAAAATGGAACTTTTTATGTGGCTTCAGAATTAAAAGCATTGGAAGGTGTTTGTTCTAAAATTGAATTATTTCCTCCAGGACATTATATGAGTTCTAAAGACGGCGAGTTTGTGCAATGGTACAAAAGAGATTGGTCAGAATTTGAAGCAGTAAAAGAAAACGAAACTAGTATTGCTGAAGTTAAAGAAGCTTTAGAGGCCGCTGTTCACAGACAATTAATGTCTGATGTTCCTTATGGTGTTTTACTTTCAGGTGGTTTAGACTCTTCGGTAACCTCTGCAATTGCCAAGAAATATTCTCAAAAAAGAATTGAGTCTGATGACAAATCAGAAGCGTGGTACCCACAATTACATTCTTTTTCAGTTGGACTAGAAGGCTCTCCAGATTTGGCAGCGGCTCAAAAAGTTGCAGATCATATCGGAACTATTCATCATGAAATAAAATTTACAATTCAAGAAGGTCTTGATGCTATTAAAGATGTTATTTACAACATTGAAACCTATGACATTACTACCATTCGTTCTTCTACGCCAATGTATTTAATGGCCAGAGTTATTAAATCTATGGGGATTAAAATGGTTTTATCTGGTGAAGGAGCCGATGAAATTTTTGGAGGTTACCTATACTTTCACAAAGCGCCAGATTCAGAAGAATTTCACGAAGAAACTGTACGTAAACTAGACAAATTACACATGTATGATTGTTTAAGAGCAAACAAAAGTTTAATGGCTTGGGGCATTGAAGGCCGTGTTCCATTTTTAGACAAAGAGTTTATTGATGTTGCAATGCGTATTAACCCTCAAGACAAAATGATTAACGGTGAACGAATGGAAAAATGGGTGATTCGTAAAGCATTTGAAGACATGTTACCTGAAAGTGTTGCTTGGAGACAAAAAGAACAATTTTCTGATGGAGTTGGCTACGATTGGATTGACACCTTAAAAGAAATAGTTGAAAAAGAAGTTTCTGACGAACAACTGGCAAATGCTAAATTCAGATTCCCAATTCAAACACCTCAAAACAAAGAAGAGTTTTATTACAGATCTATTTTTGAAGGACATTTTCCAAGTGATGCGGCAGCCTTAAGTGTACCACAAGAACCAAGTGTTGCATGTAGTACAAAAATTGCATTAGAATGGGACGAAGCGTTTAAAAACATGAACGAACCATCTGGAAGAGCAATTTTGAATGTACACGAAGAAGCATATTAAAAGAAGAAATTTTTATATTTAAAAAATCCTGCAATTGCAGGATTTTTTGTTTTATATTCGCTACAACACCCGTAATTACTGAAACTGACAGATAGGTGACATTTAAATGGCGTAAGGAAAAACAATAAACCACCATACATTTGTGTCATCAAATTAAGGAAATGGAAAATCAAACTATTGGCAACCGCTTAAAATACCAACGGACATTAAAAGGGCTTACACAAGAGCAACTTTCTAATGATTCGACAGTCGGAATTAGAACTATTCAACGAATAGAAAAAGATGAAGTAACACCACATAAGCAAACGGTAAAATTATTAGCATCGGCATTAGAGGTATGCATAGAAGATATTTTAATAATTGACAACCCTAACGAGGAAGCGATTCAAAAAAAATGGATGCTTCTAATACACGGCACTCCATTTTTAGGCTTTATTCCTTTTGGTAATATTTTGTTCCCTTTATTTTTATGGATTCATAAATCAAGGGATAATAAAGTATATGATTTACATGGAAAGTCGGTTGTAAATTTCCAATGCTCATTAACCATTTATTTTATTATTTCATTGCTCTTATTTTTTCCCTTTCCAGGCTTCAATTTCTTCTTAACGGGTGCTGTTGTTTTGTTTGGAATTATTGTAACTGTAAGAAATATTCTTACCTCAATTAATAGAGGTACCTGCTACTACCCCCTTTCTATTCCTTTTTTGAAAGTAACTTAAGAATCACTTAAAATACCATCTATTATGTTAGGACTATTAGTAATAATAGTAGTCTCTTGGGGACTGCTATACCTTTTTGAAAAAAAACACATTAATGCTTTAGGGTTTACGCCTTTTAAAAAACGACTCAAAGAATTTATTTTAGGGTTTGTAATTATTGTCGTCATAACTCTTACAAATATTTATTTAGCCACAATTTTTAAACAGTTCGAATGGCAAATAAATGGAAGTTTCTCATGGACTGACATCGGCAATTCATTTATTTATCATTTGCGATCGGCATTGACAGAAGATTTGGTTTTTAGAGGTGCAATACTCTATATACTTATTCAAAAAATAGGTGCTTCGAAAGGAATTTGGTTATCAGCATTCATTTTTGGAATTTATCACATCTTCTCGTACGGAATGTTAAACGAGCGTATTGTTCCGATTGTCTATATAACTATTATAACTGGACTTACAGGTTATGTTTGGGCATACACTTTTTACAAAACAAAATCTATTATGATGGGCTTAGGATTTCATTTGGGCACAAATTTTATTATGACGCTTTTTTACAAATCACAACCCTATGGAGCATTACTTTTTACAAAAGTTGCTCAAATAGAATTATCAGAATGGAATCAGTTTTATGTTTCCCTATTAAACGGCCTACTCCCTTCAATAACAACTTTAATCATACTCATTTTCCTGCTAAAAAAAGAAATAATAACACCATGAAAACTCTATTAAAGAATAAATGGAATTTAACAACGTACCTCTTAGGCTTTTTCTTATTTGCGCTATCCCTAATTGTCAGTACATTATTAAATAAAGGAGCCGTAAAAACGTATTTCCCTTTTACCTCTGTAATACTTCTTACAATAGCAACCTGGTTCTTATATAAAAGGGAAAACAAACAACTTAAAGAATTAGGGCTAAGTCTAAATTTTAAAAATTTAAAATTCTTTCTTTTCGGAATTATACTTATTGCGTTTGTCTATTTATTAGCAAAATATTTACGAGCCGTTTATTTAGGAGAAACTATTAACTTAAGTTCCTCTATAAATTCAAAGGAAATACTGTTTGCATTTTACACTATTTTGCCTACGGTAGCAGTGGAGGAATTTATTTTTAGAGGTTATCTATTAAAAAAAACAATTGAATTGAGCTCTGCAGTAAAAGCGAATATAATTTTCGCCCTACTCTTCACTTCCATTCATTTTTTTGACGAAGACATTCTTTCACATCCCGGAAAAATGATCTTAATTGCCACCAGTATTCCTGTTGGTCATTTACTATTTTCAACAGCGCTTTTAAAATCTAAAACTTTATTCTTTCCAATCGGGCTTCATCTTGGAAATAATTGGGCGTCGAGGCATTTAATTTCTACAGATAGTTCAGGTAACAGTATTTTTTATATTACTGATAGTTTTCAATTCAACACTTGGCCCGGTTTTATAAGTTTTGTAGTTCTTTGGAACCTGTTCTTTTTATTGGTTATACTTATCATTTGGAAATGGGATAAAATCGCCATTTATTTGCGCAAAAACCATGTGATTTCATGAGTTGATTTTTGTACATTTATCTTATGAAATTGACCATCCAAACAACCCCATTTGAACTTCCAATAAAGCACCCGTTCACAACGGCAAGATATACCGTACACACTCAAAAAACAGTCGTTGTTTCTATTTCTGATGGTGTATATACGGGGCTAGGAGAAGCCACTGTGAATCCATATTACAATAGTACCGCCGAAAAGATTCAGAATTCTGTTTCTAGCATAGCGCATATCATTCAAAATAACACTAACGCAACAGCAGAAATACTGTGGAGTCTTTTAGAACCGCATTTAAAGGATGATTATTTCGCTCTATGTGCTATCGACTGTGCTTTTTGGGATTTTTATGCACAACGCAATAAAAAAACTACACGAAGTTTTTGGTGCTCTGATACTCAAAAATCTCCCTTAAGTAATTTCACAATTGGCATCGATTCCATCGAAAAAATGAAATCAAAAATAAATGAAACACCTTGGCCAATTTATAAAATTAAACTAGGAACAGATGAAGATGTAAATATTGTTTCTGAATTAAGAAAAATTTCAGGTTCTAATTTTAGGATAGACGCAAATTGCGCATGGTCGGTAGATGAAACCGTTGAAAATTCAAAAGAGTTAGAAAAGTTAGGTGTTGAATTTATTGAGCAACCTTTAAACGCTGATGATTGGGAAGGAATGAAAATATTAAAGAGAAAATCAGCGTTACCTTTAGTTGCAGATGAAAGTTGCCAACGCTATGAAGACGTTGAAAAATGTGCAGAAGGATTTCATGGCATCAATATTAAATTAATGAAATGTGGCGGTATTACACCAGCTTTAAGAATGATTAAAAAGGCCAGAGAACTCAATTTAAAAGTCATGGCCGGCTGTATGACTGAATCTTCGGTTGGTATCTCTAGTTTGGTTCAAATTGCTCCACTACTCGATTACATAGATGCCGACGGAGCTTTACTTCTAAAAGAAGATATTGCAGATGGAATCAAAATTACAGACGGTGTTATTCATTATAGTTCAAACACAGGTAGTGGAGCCACTTTAATAAAATAAAAAAACCGTCAGATGACGGTTTTTTTATTTTATAGATTTTTCGCAACTGCTCAGAATAACAATTCACTATTAAATCAACGCTCCTAAATAGCGTTCAGCATCCAAGGCTGCCATACAACCCGTTCCAGCCGCAGTAACTGCTTGACGGTATTCATGATCTTGCACATCTCCTGCTGCAAATACTCCTGGTAAATTTGTCTTTGTAGACTTTCCTTTGGTAATTAAATACCCAGTTTCATTCATATCTAAAACATCAGTAAATAAATCCGTATTTGGTTTGTGACCAATTGCAACGAATACTCCTGTTACAGGAATTTCTTGCTTTTCACCTGATTGGTTATTTCTTGCAACAACTCCTTCTACAACATTATCACCTAATACTTCATCCATTTCTGTATTGAATAGCACCTTGATGTTTTCTGTTCTTTCAACTCTGTGTTGCATTGCTTTTGATGCACGCATCACATCTCTACGGACTAGCATTGTAACAGATTTACAAATATTTGCTAAATACGTTGCTTCTTCAGCAGCGGTATCTCCAGCACCAACTACAACAACATCTTGCCCTTTATAAAAGAACCCATCACAAGTAGCACAAGCTGAAACTCCTCCACCAATTAAACGTTGCTCACTTTCTAACCCTAAATATTTTGCAGTTGCCCCAGTAGAAATAATAACCGTCTCTGCTTCAACAACTTTAACCTCATCAATTGTAACTTTATGAATACCGCCAACTTCTGTACTAAATTCTACATTAGTTGCCATTCCAAATCTAACTTCTGTTCCAAAACGCTCAGCCTGATTTTTAAAATCTTCCATCATCATGGTTCCATCTGTTCCTTTAGGATATCCTGGGTAGTTATCAACTTCGGTTGTTGTTGTTAACTGACCTCCCATTTGCATACCTGTATACATGACTGGTTTTAAATCTGCTCTTGCAGCATAAATAGCTGCAGTATAGCCAGCAGGACCCGAACCAATAATCAAGCATTTTATTCTTTCTATAGTATCTGACATAATTTTTATCTTTTTTTATCGCACACAAAAATATGAGAAATTCATTCTTTTAAATTGAAATGTTTATAAGTTTTTACAATGGCAAAATAAGAGGAATTAATACATCAAAATTCTCTTGTTTAATTGATTATAACCACTATATTTGCAACCCGAAATTATTCGGGGTGTAGCGTAGCCCGGTTATCGCGCCTCGTTTGGGACGAGGAGGTCGCAGGTTCGAATCCTGCCACCCCGACAAAAGGAAAGTCTTGCTTGATAAAGCAGGGCTTTTTTGTTGGAATAAACCGTGAGTGAAAACTCGCAAGGTGAATTGACAACAAAACAAGTCAAAATGCGCTTTATGTAAAAATTACCTTCGTGAACTATTTCCCAACAAATGTTAAAACTCAACTAACAAAATCTTAAAGTGTTCGTCTTATTGATAAGGATTTATATTTTTATCAAAAAATTCGACTAAATGAAACACTACTATCTAACTTTAATCATCTCTTTTTTTATTGTACAACTTAACGCTCAAACAGAACTAAGCGCTACAGTAATTGATTCTACCTCACAACAAACAATACCTTTCGCTTCCATTACTTTAAATAAATCGTTCGGTGTTATAAGCAACAATGAGGGCTATTTTATTATGCATTTAAGGAATACACTAACAAAAAATGATAGTATTGAAATCAGTTGTTTGGGCTATGAAACCAAAAATATGCCGGCCCTGAATTTTAAAGACAGTATTATTCAATTACAACCAAAAACATTTGAATTAAATGAAGTGGTTGTAACTAAAGAGCAATTAACTGCGGATGAAATAATTGAAAAAGTTAAAGAAAGGCTAGCCTCAAACTATGATACCGATTATGTAAAAAGCACTTTGTTTTTTAGAGAATCAAATTTTACGAATGTCGATACAAAAAAAATAGATTTAAAAAAGTCTACCATTCCAGAATTTAATCAAGGGTTAATAGATAGTATTCTAATGGCTTTACCAAGTAAGTCCGATCAATATACAGAAATTCTTACCACCAAATATTCCAATCATAAAATAGATGATGGTTATAAGTTAGAAGTCTTGAAAGCCTCTGAATTGTATGACAAAAAAAACGAGATTACTTTTGAAAGTTTTGAAGAACGTCTCACTAACATTATCAAGAATAATGTAAAACCTGACTCTTATTATAAAATAAAATCTGGTTTGTTTGGAACCAAAGAAGAAATGGATTCTACTTTATTTGAAGATAATGAAGCCAAAGAAGCAAAGGCATTAATAGAAGAAGAAAAGAAAAAAGAACAAAACCGAAAAAACAACTTTTTAAAATGGCGTAAAAATCAAATTCGGAATTTAGAAAACGCAAGCATCATTTACGAAGACCCATCTCTGAACTTTTTGGAAAAATCGAAAAAATATAGGTTTACCCTAGAAGATTTTGCTTTTTTGAATAATAACTACGTATACAAAATTAGTTTTACTCCAAAAGGGAGCGCCGATTATAAAGGTACTTTGTACATAAACCCTCAAGATTACGCAATTGAAAGACTAGATTTTGAAAATGTTAAAACCATTAAAAGTTTTAAGTTACTAGGTTTAATGTTTCAATCTCACATACATAAAGGTAGTTTTATCTACAATAAAAATAGTGAAAATAAATATGTTCTATCGTACGCAGAGCAAACAATTGGCAATCGTTTTGGCGTAAAAAGACCACTTAAAATTATTGAGAAAAACAAGAATGTTAAGGGGCGAAGAAAGCAGAATGAGGTTTCCGGCGAATTAAATTTTCAAATGACGGTTATTCAGAAAAATGAATTGGTCGTTTTTGAAAATAATGTCATTTCAAAAACAGAATTCGATGGCTTTAAAGAAGCGGCGAAAGTTACTCCTACATATCTCCCAAGCTATGATCCAGAATTTTGGAAGGGATATAATGTAATTGAACCAAATAAAGCCATAAAAGAGTTTAAAAGTATAGAGTAATACAACCTGCAAATTTTTAATTTCTTAATATAGGTATCAATACATTCCAATATTTATTATATTTGAATTAACTAATTCAATAAAATAAATCCTGTGAAAAACCCATCTCTACTAATTATAGTTAGCATTTTAGCGCTTTTTATATTCGCTCCAACTGCTAAAAGTCAAACCATAGATAGCACTCAAATTGGTAAAGAATACCCTTATATACTGCCAATATTAGGCAAAAAAGCCTATGCCAAGGGTTATGAACTACAAATGCCTTTTGGCGTTATGTTGGGTAGTGTTTTTAACAAACAAGGTATTGTTATAGACGACTTCGAAATGGCTATTAGTGATGACGGAACAGTACCTGAAAATTATTTTGGATTAGACGGAATTTTAGATTTTGGCCCATCTGAAGGTAGAATTAACACCATAAATGCACGAGTTGATGCATGGATATTACCCTTTTTCTCTGTAGGAGGTTATTATGGACAAGTTTGGGGAGAGCAAGACATTTCATTTAGTGTTTTAGGAAGCGATTTAATTACCAGTACAACAGATATTGAAGGTAAATATTATGGCTTAAATTTATTGGCAGTAGCCCCTTTGGGCCCTGTAAATATTGCTGCTGATTATTCTTGGTCTTGGACTACAAATTCTCGATTAGACAAACCGGTTTTGGTAAACGTTAGTGGAGTTAGAGTTATTAGAAGAATAATGACAAAGAAAAAAGGGCGTTTTTGGGCTATATGGGGTGGAGCTCAGTTCCAAAAATTAGACAGTCAAACTTCAGGAAATATTGCTTTCGATGAGGCCTTGGGCATTACGGAAGAAGACAAACAATATATAGACGACACTTGGGATAGTTTTAGAGATGGAAATACGCCAAATGGGAATGGAGACTATTGGGATGATTTAGGACCTCTGGAAAAAATAAGAGCAGAAGCCACATATAATCTTGTTCGTGGAGTTGTAGATACAGATGTATACTATAAATTCAATAAACAATTAGAATACGAGTGGAACATGCTACTAGGATTTAATTATCAACATAACGAACGTTGGCAATTTAGAGGTGAATATGGTTTTTTAAAATCTAAACAGCAATTGATGCTATCTCTTAATTACAGATTCGGATTATAATAATAATAAGCTTCTATGAAATTACTTACTAAACTAACTACAATTCTTTTTCTTTTAAGCATTGTAGTTCCAATGAATTCACAAGAACAAAAAGAGCAATTAAAATTCGATGCCTTAGAATGGCGCTTTATTGGCCCTATTGTGGGTAACCGAGGATCTGTAGTATTAGGCCATCCTACTGAAGAGCACACCTTTTACCATGGCGCAAGTAATGGCTTATGGAAAACAGAAGATGCTGGAACTTACTGGGAACCTGTTGGTGATAAAGATTTTAAATATGGAAGTATCGGTGCCATGGAAATTTCTGAATCGAATCCAGAAATCATGTACGTTGGTATGGGAGAGCCACAAATGCGTAGTAATGTAAGTTGGGGCGATGGAGTATACAAATCGGTTGATGGTGGTGAAAATTGGGTGAATGTTGGATTAGAAGAAACACATCATATTTCACAAGTACGAATACATCCTACAAATCCAGACATTGTATATGTCGGTGCTTATGGACATGCTTTTGGCCCTAACCCTGAACGCGGTGTGTACAAAACAACTGATGGCGGTAAAACTTGGAATAAAGTATTGTTTAAAAGTGAAAAAGCAGGAGTAATTGATTTAGTAATGAACCCTTCTAATCCTGAAGAATTATTTGCCGCTGTATGGGAGTTTGAACGTAAAGCATGGGGGCCAAAAACAGGTGGGCCAGATAGCGGATTATGGAAATCTGTTGATGGAGGTGAAAACTGGACAGAAATTACTTACAACAACGGGCTGCCTGAAGGTGGTAGAGGAAGAACAGGAATTACTATGTCTGCTGCCAATGCAACAAAAGTTTACGCCCTTGTAGATTCAGAAACAAAACCGGGCCTTTATGCCTCCACAGATTTAGGGGAGAATTGGGAGTTTGTTTCAAATAACTTTCAAATTATTGGCCGTCCATTTTATTACAGCCATATTTATGCAAGCCCACATGACGAAAATGAGCTATGGTCACCGAACAACAGAATGTTCATGACAAAAGATGGCGGTAAAACTTGGATTCTAGATCCAGGAATTAAAGACGATTTCCATGATATATGGATTTGTCCAAAGAACCCAAAAAGGATGATTGGAACTAATGACGGTGGTTGTCAAGTTACCATGACAGGTGGTAAAACATGGTCTGGTCAATACACTCAAAAAAATTCTCAATTCTATAGAGTAAATGTAGATAATGATTTCCCTTATAATGTATATGGAAGTGGACAGGATATTTTGGCTTATAAAATACCTAGTGCTTCTCGATGGGGTGGGATTTCAGGCTATGAAACCACACAAATAAGCAATGGAGAAATAAGCAGTGTTATTCCTAATCCTGAAGATAATAATATTGTTTATAACATTTCTGGTGGTGCACCTTTTGGAAGTGGAGCCCCGTTTACAGTCAATAATATTGCAACTGGACAAAACAACGTTCGTTCCGTTTGGCCTTATCCATTATTTGGATTAAACGGGCATGAATTGAAATACCGTTTCAATTGGGATACGCCATTTTTTGTATCACCACATGATTCAAAAACAATTTATCTTGGTGGTAACGTCTTATTCAAAACAACCGATGAAGGATTATCATGGGAGGTGATAAGTCCAGATTTAACAAACGACATTAAAGAAAGACAATTAATTACTGGTACACCATGGCTTTCAGAATATTTTGGACAAGAAATTCATAGTACTATTAAACGAGTTGCAGAATCGCCAGTAAAACAAGGTGTAATTTGGTCTGGTTCTGATGACGGTAAGATTTATATCACCAAAGACGGTGGAAAAAATTGGGATGATATTAGTATTACTGATGGTGTCCCTGAATTTTCTCAAGTATATGAAGTAGAGCCATCTCCGCATGATTCAGCAACCGCATATGTGGTTTTTTCTAACTTCAATACATATGATGATTACAATCCTTATATTTTCAAAACTACCGATTATGGAAAAACTTGGACGAACTTAACAGATAATTTTCCAAAAGGCCAGATAACCAGAACTATTAGAGAAGATACTGTTCGTAAAGGATTGTTATTTGTAGGAACTGAAACAACCATGTACTATTCTTTAAACGATGGGGCAACATGGAGCAAATTGAGAGCAAACCTGCCTGCAACTCCTGTAGTAGATGCTGTAATTAAAGACAATGATTTAGTAATTGCAACCAATGGTCGTGGTTTCTGGATCATGGATGATATTACACCTTTAAGAGAAAAAAGTCAAGAAATTGATGCAAAACCAGTACACCTCTACCCTATTCCAGACCATACGCGCTTTGGATACAATTGGTGGATAGATTATTTACCAGGTGGGAATCCAGGTGCTAAAAAGAATTATTTTGTTCAGAACATGCGCCCAGGATTGACTTATTATGAAATTGGATTCACACCAATTAATGGAGAACGAAAACGTAAGTTTATTGATGCCGGTGACCCTAAACCGCTTGGTGCTGTGCTATATTTCAAATTATCGGAAGAGCCTAAAGACATTAGTTTAGCCATTTTAGATAAAAACGGTAATGAAATCAGAAACTATACAAAGGCACAAATGAGTTTAAACTTTGGTACTGGAGAAGGTTTTAATACAGGACTTAATAAATTTGTTTGGGATACACGTATTAATCGTGTAACGGCGGTTCCAATGAGACCTCCAACTACAATAACACCTATTGTACCTCCTGGAACATATACGGCCAAACTTACTGTTGATGGAGTTGTGGAAACACAAGAATTTAAGGTATTTATGAATCCTAAAGAAACATTTACGCATGAAGAAGCAGAAAGTAAATATGCTTTTTGGATGGAAATGTATGATGTTGCAGAAAAATCTACTCAAAACGTAATTAAAGCCTTAAAAACAAGAGATGATTCAAAAGCAAAATTGGAAGCATATAAGTCTAGTGGTACAAGTAATACTGAAAAAGCTGAAGCGCAATTAGAAGTGATTACCAAGATTGTAAACAATTATGAAGGCACTTATGTTTCTACTGGTAGAACTTTAGCCGAGGTAATTAACTTGCCGGCTACTATTCTATTTAAAATGTCCTTTATGAGTGGTATATTAGATCATTCTGAGGGTCCTGTAACGGAAAGTATGAAGGTTGAATTTAAACAAATAATTGAAGAAGCAAATAATGCTGATGAGCAATACCAAGAAGCAATTCAAAAAGAGTTAAAAAAATTAGACAAACTCTTGAAATAATTTAAATTTGTAGAGGGGAAAGCAACAATGTTTTCCTCTTTATTTTTTAAATGAAAACCAAAAGGCAAAAACAGGCAAAAACGATTAGAGGTTTTAGAAAGGTACACCGGACGATGGGCATTTTTCTTTTTTCCTTTTTCTTTATTGTATCTATAAGCGGTGTTTTATTAGGTTGGAAAAAACATTCCAATGAAATCATTTCACCAATCAATCATCAAGGAACTACAGTAAATTTTGAAAAGTGGTTGCCACTTGAAAAACTACATAGCATCTCAGACTCCATTATCAAAAAAGATATTGCTCAAAATATTTCGTTATCTTTAGACAAGATTGAAGTAAAAAAAGACAAGGGCATGATTAAGTTTGTGTATAAACAAGATTATTGGGGTGTTCAATTAGATGGGGCTACTGGCCAACTTTTGAATGTGGGCAAACGCAACGCTGACTTTATAGAAAATATTCATGACGGTTCTATTGTAGATAATTATTTGGGCACTAATGGCTATTTCAAATTGTTTTATTCTACGCTTATGGGAATTGCCTTATTAACTTTTTCCATTTCTGGTTTTTGGCTTTGGTATGGCCCTAAAAGGATGAGGAAAACAAATTAATAACAACTGCTATGAAACTGAAACACTACCTAACCATATTGACAATACTCATAAACTTTGTTGGTTTTTCTCAAAATGAACAAAAAGAAGACGTAAAAAAAGACAGTACCGAATTTATTTATGAAAGTAAGAGCAAGTTCAACGGACCAAATTCCATTGCCGAAATTTTAAAATTTGACAACGACCGGGATCCTTATTATAGAATGCCAGTAAAACATACAAAACCTTGGTACGATTGGAAAAAGAATTTACAAGAAAAAACAGGCATTAGCCTTGGACTAGAGTATGTTGCTTTGGCACTAGGTTCAACCGATGTAATAGATGAAGAAAACCATGACAAACTAACAAGTAGTGGCGTTTTAAACATCAGGGCTAGTAAAGTTATTGTAAATCGAAAAAAGGGAAAGAATCAAGGTACTTTTTCTGTTCTATTAAGTAGTAGGCATCGATACAATGGCGAGAGCAGTCCTATGTTTCATGGTTTAGATGAATCTGGATATTATGGGTTAACCGGCACAGGTTTTATGCATTACACATTCAGAATATTAGAACTGCATTATGCGCAGCAGTTTTTAGATGGTAAAATTGGGACTATTGTAGGTAAAATTGATCCTGCCAATTTTTTTAATTTTCATGGCTTAGGAATACCTACAAAAGCGTTTATCAATTTCGGTTCAATTGCCAGTGGTACAGTAAATATGCACAATCCTGGCTTTGGAATTGGAGCGGGAATTGAAATAACTAAATCTTTATATGCCAAAGTAGCCTTTACAGATGTGTATGGTGATTTATACCAAGATGGAAATTTTTTAGATTTTGGTCGTAATTTTTTTAATGGTGATATACAAACATGGGCAGAAGTTGGTTGGGCCCCAACAATTGATGAACGTTTTTCCAAAAACTTTAGTTTAACATTTTGGAGAAGCCCATCTTATACCAGTCATACAGGTGCCGAATATGAAGATGACCTAGGTATTGCATTTAGTTCCTATTGGTTGTTTAATGAATTACATATGCCTTTTTTTAGATTCGGTTTTTCCGGTGGAAAAGCAGAAAACACCTTTTACACCAAAGACGTGCAAATAGGCTATGGTCTTAACTTTAAGAGTCATGATTTGTTCGGTATCGCTTTTTCTTGGGCAGAGCCAAATATATCAGGAAGTAAAGATCAATTAACAGCAGAACTTTTTTACAGGTATCAAATAACAAGACGTTTGGCAATTACACCTGATGTGCAATGGATTAAAAATCCGACCTTAAATCCAGAAGAATCTAGCTTGTGGTATTTTGGTGCTAGAGCACGTATTTCTTTTTAAAAAATACATAGTTAAAATTCATTATATTTGTATTAAACAAAAAAAAACAAACTATTATGAAAAAACTACTTACTCTTTTATTTATTGCTGTCTTAACTTTAAGTTTCTCTAATGAAGCAAATGCACAAGAGGGCGCAAGAAAACAATTAAACTTTGGTTTCTTAGGAGTGACCTATGAAATCCCCGTGAGCAAGGACATAACAATTGCGCCTTTTGCTGGAACGGATTGGGATATAGATTGGATAACATTTGGTGTTAAAGGTAACTATTATTTTGACCGTGTGTTTAAACTTGAAAGCCCTGATTGGGATGTATATGGAGGCTTAAGTTTAGGATATGCGGTAGGATTAGGAAACAATCCAGATAATGGCGACGTAGGATTTGGAGGACATGCAGGTGGCCGTTGGTTTTTTAATGAAAAATGGGGGCTATTTCTAGAACTTGGTGGCGGAACAACTGGTGGTACTGCAGGAATCGGATTTACAATGAAACTCTAGAAGTTTTCATAAAAAAATATGCAAAAAAAGCTTTTCACAATTGTGAAAAGCTTTTTTTATTCAGCCCATTTTAACTGTTTAATTTTAGTAAATTTGCTATGAATATCATCCTATAGCATATGTTAGTAATTGGAATTGCCGGAGGTACCGGAAGTGGTAAAACCACTGTGGTAAATAAAATGTTAAACGAATTACCCAACAAAGAAGTTGGTATTATATCGCAAGACTCGTACTACAAAGCCACCGATAATTTGAGCTATGAAGAACGCACTAAAATAAATTTTGACCATCCAAATTCTATTGATTTTGAATTGTTGGTAGAGCATTTAAAACAATTAAAATCCGGCGAGGCTATTGATCAACCTGTATATTCATTTGTTACGCATAACAGAACAAAAGATACGCATAGAACACATCCTACAAAAGTCTTTATTGTTGAAGGTATTTTAATTTTTAACAATCCAGAGTTGAGAGATTTATGTGACATTAAAATCTTTGTACATGCTGATGCAGATGAACGCTTAATAAGACGTTTAAAAAGAGATATTCAAGAAAGAGGAAGAGATATGAATGAGGTTTTAAACCGTTACCAAGACACCTTAAAACCAATGCACAATCAGTTTATAGAGCCTACTAAAAATTTTGCGGATATAATTATTCCGAACGACCGTTACAATACGGTTGCAGTAGATATCGTTAGAACAGTAATTAACGACAAACTAAATTAAGTATGACCTTAAAACAATTAAAAGAGAACAAATTTTTACGCTTTATTAGCAATAGGTATGTCTTAATATTTATTGGCTTTGCTGTATGGATGTTCTTTTTTGATGAGAATTCTTTTTTTGTTGATCGAAAATTTAACAAAACCATTGAAAAACTAGAAAACGATAAGGAATACTATTTAAAAGAAATTGAAAAGGATTCTAAAAAAATAAAGGACCTGGAAAATCCTGAAAAACTAGATAAATTTGCTCGTGAAGAATACAATATGAAAAAAGAAGATGAAGACATTTTTATTATAGAATACGATACCATTAAAAAGAAATAATAATGGATGATTCTTTATTTGAAAACTTTATTCCTGTTTCTGAAAAACAATGGAAACAAAAAATTCAATTCGATTTAAAAGGAAAAGAATACAACGAAACTTTAAGTACAAAAACGAAAGATGGAATTGTAATCAACCCAATTCATCATATAGACTCTTATAAACAAGTTGTTTCCGATAGATCAACGCACGATTTTAAAATAGGTCAAACTATTTTTATTGCCGATGAACGTGTTGCCAATTCTATTGCACGTAAAGCAATTAAAGGAGGGGTAGAAAGTATTTTATTCAAAGCTTCAGGCCCTTTTGATATTCAAATAGCCCTTAGAAATATTCCCATTACCATTGAATTACAATTTGAATTTGATTTCCTTTCTGAAAGTTTTTTAACAGATTTAATAAATCATACCGAGAAATATACAACCTTGCTTAATCTTGACATCATTGGAAACCTTGGTAAAGAAGGCAATTGGTTTACAACGCTTCAAAATGACTTTAAGGCGTTCAACGTTTTACTTAACCATACATCTCAAAATTCAATAGTATTTGCAATTGACACAGCGAACTATCAGAATTCTGGCGCTACAATTACACAACAAATAGGGTTTGCTTTAGCCCACGGATTCGAATATATAAATCATTTTTTGAACGTTACAGACGTGCGAAAAGAAAAACGATTGGATTTTAATGTAAACTTCGCTATTGGGAGTAATTATTTTTTTGAAATAGCCAAGTTAAGAGCCTTTCGTACAGTTTGGGCCAGCATTTGTAACGACTTAGGGCTACAAAGTAAATTGCATATTACTGCATCGCCAAGCATGCGTAATAAAACCTTGTACGATTATAACACAAACATGCTTCGTACAACTTCAGAAAGCATGAGTGCTATTTTGGGAGGCGCCAATACTGTTTGTAATTTGGCTTATGATAGTATCTATCATAAATCAAACGCCTTTGGAGAGCGCATTGCACGGAACCAACTTTTAATTCTTAAAAAAGAAAGTTATTTATCAAACGCCAGCCAAATGGTAAATGGCAGTTATTATGTTGAGTATTTGACCAAAGAAATCGCTGAAAAATCACTCGAATTATTTAAAGAAATTGAAAAAAATGGAGGGTTTCTTAAGCAATTAAAATTAGGTAATATTCAAGATTCGATAGAGAAATCAGCGACTAAGGAACAAGAGTTATTTGAGGATGGCAGTATTGTATTACTCGGCACAAACAAACATACTAATACAAGTGATACAATGAAAAATGAGTTGGAGTTGTATCCTTTTGTAAAAACGAATCCGAGAAAAACACTGATCAAGCCAATCATTGCCAAAAGGCTATCTGAGCGTTTAGATCAAGAAAGATTGAAAAATGAAGCGTAGAGCAATTCAACATATTAGTTTAGGTACAGAAAGTTCATCAGCAAGAGAACAGTCTTTTGAGCACGAAAACTATGTTGCAGGTATTTCTCCATTTTTAAGAGGTCCTTATTCTACAATGTATGTTCGTAGACCTTGGACTATAAGACAATATGCAGGATTTTCAACAGCAAAAGAAAGCAACGCGTTTTATAAACGGAACTTAAAGGCAGGTCAAAAAGGACTTTCTATAGCCTTTGATTTGGCTACACATAGAGGTTACGACTCTGATCATGAACGTGTTCAAGGAGATGTTGGAAAAGCGGGAGTTGCCATTGATTCTGTTGAAGATATGAAAGTACTTTTTGATGAAATTCCATTGGGTAAAATGTCTGTCTCAATGACTATGAATGGTGCGGTTTTACCAATCATGGCTTTTTACATAGTCGCTGCTCAAGAGCAGGGTGTGGCTTTAGACAAACTATCTGGAACAATACAAAACGATATTCTTAAAGAGTTTATGGTTAGAAACACCTACATCTACCCTCCTACGCAATCTATGAGAATTATTTCAGACATCTTTGAATACACCACTAAAAACATGCCTAAATTCAATAGTATCTCCATTTCGGGATACCATATGCAAGAGGCTGGTGCAACACCAGAAATAGAACTAGCATACACACTAGCGGATGGATTGGAATATATCAGAACTGGCATTAAGTCTGGTATGAAAATAGATGATTTTGCTCCTAGATTATCATTTTTCTGGGCAATTGGTATGGATCATTTTAGAGAGGTTGCTAAACTGCGTGCAGCAAGAATGCTTTGGGCGAAAATTGTACAGCAATTCAATCCAAAAAACCAAAAATCATTAATGCTTCGAACGCATTGCCAAACGAGTGGCTGGAGTTTAACAGCGCAAGACCCATTTAATAATGTTGCGAGAACAACAATAGAAGCCATGGCTGCCGTATTTGGTGGTACGCAAAGTTTACACACAAATGCATTAGATGAAGCCATAGCCCTACCTACAGATTTCTCTGCACGTATTGCAAGAAACACGCAAATTTACTTACAAGAAGAAACTTATATAACAAAAACTGTTGATCCTTGGGCTGGCAGCTACCATGTAGAATCCTTAACCGAAAATATTGTCAATGAGGCTTGGAAGTTGATTGAAGAAGTTGAAAGTTTAGGAGGTATGACTAAAGCCATTGAAAAAGGCATTCCTAAACTACGAATAGAAGAAGCGTCTGCAATTAAACAAGCCAAAATAGATAGTGGAAAGGATACAATTGTTGGCGTTAACGCCTATCAATTAGAAAAAGAGGATGATCTTGTAACGCTTGAAATTGACAATGATGCAGTTAGAAAAGAGCAGGTTGAAAGACTTTCATTATTAAAAGAAAATAGAAACGATAAAGTCGTAAAAGAACTTCTGAAAGAACTAGAAGAAAGTGCAAAAACTGGTAAAGGCAATTTATTAGAATTAGCTGTAGATTGTGCCAAAAATAGAGCTACTTTAGGAGAAATCTCTTCGGCACTTGAAAAAGAATTTGGAAGATATAAAGCAACAACTAATACCATTACAGGCGTGTATAGTAAAGAAATTAAAAACGATAAGCACTTTAAGTTAGCGTGTAGGTTGGCCGATGAGTTTGCAGAAATGGATGGAAGAAGACCACGCATAATGGTTGCTAAAATGGGACAAGATGGGCATGACAGAGGCGCAAAAGTGGTTGCCACAAGTTTTGCCGATTTAGGGTTTGATGTTGATATTAGCCCTTTGTTTCAAACACCAAAAGAGGTGGCTAAACAAGCCGTAGAAAACGATGTACACATTTTAGGCATCTCTTCTTTGGCAGCAGGTCATAAAACATTGTTACCACAAGTCATTAATGAATTACAAAATTATGGTCGCGAAGACATCAAAGTAATCGCAGGTGGTGTCATACCACCCAACGACTATGAATTTTTAATGAACGCTGGTGTTGTGGGGGTATTTGGACCAGGTACAAAAATTTCTAAAGCAGCAATTGATATTATTCAATTACTAATTGAAGATCTTTCCTAAACAGTTAACAAACTGTTTTCTTCACCTGCATATGCATTATAAACAAAAGCATCCGCTTCTGGTTCATTTATATATGCACCGTCTACAATATATCTAAATTCTGAAGATGAATCTTTTTCAAAATCTACAGTAGTTTTAAATTTCCCGTTTTTGAATTTTTTAAGTGGTGTCGCTTCTGAGTTCCAATCATTAAAATCTCCAACTGCAACAATTGAATCTGCTTCAATTCCTTCTAATTCAAATGTTACTTTACAAACTGGTTTAGATTTTAAATATTTTTTTGAGATAGCCATACTATTGAATTTTTACAAATTAATATATGGCAAATCTAAATTCTAATAGGACTTAGAAGAAGTTCAAAATTGGTAAATGTATGTTGTAAATTAACCCTTTAGAATAAGTGCTTTAAGGTTTTATCTTTTTTAATTAAAGGTTTCAATTGGTCTTCCATCAATTTTACATACTTCTTGTGCATTTTTTTTCCAAGTAAATCCGTTAAATCTCTTTCAGTATCATTGCTAAGAATTTTCATAGCCTCAACCTTCTCTTTTTCTACCTTATCACTTTCTAGAATTTCATAAATACGATCCGTTAAGCCCGTATTATACTCCATCAAATCTTCCGTTTTAAGGTTTGACAAATCCAATTCATTCACGCTATTTAAAGTCGTTAACAATACTTCTTTCAAAACAGTTTCTTGCGCATTAACATGTTGCAATCCAACAAGAAAAACAAAAATTACAACTATCGATTTCATACAATTTTTCATCACTTTTATTTTAATATGGTTTCTATTCTCGCTAATTCTTCTTCTGTAAAGTTAAGATTTTCGAGTGACTTTATATTATCTAATAATTGTGCAGTTTTACTAACACCAACCAATACTGTCGTAATCTCAGGGTTTCTTAATATCCAAGCAATTGCCATTTGTGCTAAACTCTGTCCTCTATCCACCGCAATTGCATTTAATTGCTGCACTTTTTCCAGAACCTCAGCCGTAATATGATTCTCATTTAAATAGCGGGCATCTTTTACAGCTCTTGAATCATTAGGCATTCCATTTAAATACTTATTTGTTAAGATACCTTGCTCTAAAGGTGAAAATGCAATTGCACCAATACCTTCTGTATTTAATGTTTCTAAAAGCCCTCCTTCTACCCACCGATCGAACATATTATATCTTGGCTGATGAATTAAACATGGTGTTCCTAGCTCTTTTAAAATTTTAGATGCTTTTGCAGTATCTTCTGCAGAATATTGAGAAATACCGACATACAAGGCTTTTCCCTGTCTTACCAAATGATCTAAGGCTCCCATTGTTTCTTCAAGCGGGGTATCTGGATCAGGTCTGTGATGATAAAAAATATCAACATAATCTAATCCCATTCTCTTTAAACTTTGATCGCAACTTGCAATTAAATATTTTCTAGAACCCAAATTACCATAAGGCCCGTCCCACATATCCCATCCGGCTTTAGATGAAATAATCATTTCATCTCTATACGATTTTAAATCATCCTTTAAAATTCGACCAAAAGTTTCTTCTGCTGCACCATAAGGAGGTCCGTAATTATTGGCCAAATCAAAATGCGTAATTCCATTATCAAAGGCTGTTCTAACAATGTCTCTTGCCTTTGTATAATCATCAGCATGACCAAAATTATGCCATAGCCCTAAAGACAGTAAGGGTAATAAAATACCGCTTTTACCACATCTGCGATATTGCATTGTGTCATATCTAGAATTTGATGCTTGGTAATTTTGTAATGGATTATGATCGTTTTTATACATGATTTTTATTCTTATTTGTTATTGAGAATCTCAAAGTTAGCGCAATAAATCGATATAAAAAATTGAAAACGATTTAGCAATTTGAATGGGGTAATAATTAACGTTTTACTCATCAATATAATCTTAATAATCCGTACTTTTGCGCAAACTTTTTTAGGATTAAAAAAAATGAATAAACTACTTTCTTTTTTATATTCAACTAGACTTACCGGGGTTTTGTTTATCGTATTCGCTGCTGCCATGGGTATTGCAACTTTTATTGAAAACGATTACGGTACACAAACTGCAAAAGCACTGATTTACCATGCATGGTGGTTCGAAGCCATTATGGTTATTTTTGTCTTTAACTTTTTTGGTAACATCTTTAAATATCGATTGTATAGAAAAGAGAAATGGTCTGTATTGTTATTTCACTTGGCATTTGTTCTTATTATAATTGGTGCCGGTGTTACAAGGTATATAAGTTATGAAGGCATTATGCCAATTATTGAAGGTGAATCTAATAACACTATGCTTTCTGAAACGACCTATTTTCAAGTAACTACACATAACAATGAAGTTCAACGAATTTCTGTCCCAGACGCAGTTTTATTATCAGCTAAAGGATCACCTAATTATACATTTAAAGACAATTTTAAAGGACAAGATTTTGAGTTTGACTTGGTAGAATATGTACCAAATGCTAAAGAAGAATTTACTTTAGATGAAAACGGTCAATCCTTTTTAAAAATTGTTGAATCATCAAACGGAGGTCGCCATGATCATTATTTAAAGCAAGGTGAAAGTCAATTGATTCACAATGTTTTAATAGGCTATGACAATGAAGGGAACAATACGGTAGATATTTTAACCATTGATGGACAATTAAAAATTAAATCCATTCATGATGGAACCTTTTTAAGAATGGCTGATCAATTTAACGGTACCATTGCCAAAGATTCTATTCAAGATTTAAATCTACTTTCTTTGCACAACTTGGCAGGGATGAATTTTGTAATTCCAGAACCAGCCGTTAAAGGTTCTTACAAAACTATTGTTGGAGATAAAAATGAAGACCCATTAGATAAATTAGTATTCGACGTTACCGTTGGTGAAGAAACAAAAAAACTTGAACTATCAGGTGCGCAATACTATATGCAATCACCAACACAAATTAGTGTAGGCGGATTACATTTTAGAGTTAATTATGGTGCGCAGCAACTTACACTTCCTTTCCATGTAAAACTGAGGGACTTTCAATTAGACACCTATCCGGGCTCTGAAAACCCTATGTCGTATGCAAGTGAAGTAACCGTAATTGATCCTTCTGAAACATTCGATTTTAGAATTTTTATGAACAATGTATTAAACTATAAAGGGTATCGTTTTTTCCAATCTAGTTACAATATCACTCCAGAGTATGAAGAAACGAGATTATCTGTAAATCATGACTTTTGGGGAACTACAATTACCTACTTCGGCTATACTCTATTGTTTTTAGGATTGATCATAATCATCTTTGCAAAAAACACGCGATTTGATACCTTACGTCAAACGCTGAATAAAGTGAAAGCGAAAAAAGCAGCATTAACCATTGCCGCATTGTTGGCCATAAATGTTGGTTTTTCTCAACACGAAGAACATCAACTTACCGATGCTCAGATAGATTCTATTGTAAATGCCAATGCTGTTTCTGCAGAACACGCTAAGAAATTCAGCAAATTGGTTATTCAGGATGCAGGAGGAAGAATGAAACCTTTGCATACTTTCTCTTCAGAATTACTAAGAAAAGTAAGTAAAAAAGACAAATTTAAAGGATTGAACTCTAACCAAGTATTCATTTCTATGCAGCAAAATCCACGCTTTTGGTTTAATGTTCCTATGATTTATATTAAAAAGGAGAACACTAAATTAAGAGATCTTATTGGCATTCCTCAGGATCAGAAATATGCACGACTTGCAGATTTCTTAACTAACATGGGCGATTACAAATTGGCAAAAGAAAACGAATATGCCTTTAAGCAAAAGATTAAATCAAAGTTTGATCAAAGTGTTTTAGATGTTACCAACCGCGTCAATGTTTTATTTGATGGTTTATTTGGAAACTTGTTAGCCATTTTCCCAATTCCTAATGATGAAAACAATACGTGGGTTTCACAAAACGAATTAAAATCAGAATACTATTCTGGAACGGATTCTGTTTTTGTAAAACAGATTTTCCCAGCGTATTTACAAACCTTAATTGAAGCAAAAGAAAAGAATGATTATTCTCAGGCAGACGAAATTCTAAACGGAATTATTAAGTTTCAGCAAAAGTTTGGAAGCGATGTATACCCATCTGACAAGAAGATTGATTTAGAGGTTTTCTATAATGAAAACGACATCTTTAAAAACCTCTTTTGGCAATACATGCTAGGTGGTCTTTTCTTATTCATAGTAATAATTATAAATATATTTAACGATTCTAAGCTCTTAAAAACCCTATTAAAAATTGGTTCAATAATTTGTGTATTATTGTTTGCTTACCACACTGTTGGTTTAGGGATACGATGGTATATATCTGGACACGTTCCATGGAGTAACGGATATGAATCCATGATATATATTGCTTGGGCAACCATGCTATTCGGATTGATTTTCGGAAAAAAATCGCAATTAACAATTGCTGCAACTGCTTTTGTTACGGCTATGATTTTAATGTTTGCACATATGAACTGGATGGATCCAGAAATAGCAAACTTAGTTCCTGTATTAGATTCGTATTGGGTAATGATTCACGTATCAATTATTGTGGCCAGTTATGGTCCGTTTACCCTCTGTATGATTCTTGGATTATTGGCATTATTCTTAATGATCATTACCAATGATAAAAACAAGAAGAAGGTTAAATTAATTGTACAAGAGATTACAGTCATTAGCGAAATGTCTATGACTTTAGGAATTATCTTATTAACGATCGGAAATTTTTTAGGAGCCATTTGGGCAAACGAAAGTTGGGGCCGCTATTGGGGCTGGGATCCAAAAGAAACTTGGGCTTTAATTAGTATTATGATTTATGCATTTATTTTGCACATGCGATTAATTCCAGGCTTAAGAGGTCGTTATGCATTTAATGTTGCAGGTGTATTATCATTTGCATCTATTTTAATGACCTATTTAGGCGTAAATCATTTACTATCCGGATTGCATTCTTATGCACAAGGAGAAGCCGCAAAAATTCCATACCAAATTTGGACATGGTTAGCCATTTCCGTTTTATTTAGTGTATTGGCCTACTTTAAGTATAAGAAATATTATAAGAAATAAGTGCAAATAGGTATCTTTGCACACCAAATTTAAAAAGAAACATGTTTAATAAAAATATAAAATTAGTTCTTGCTGCAGGTATTATTGCTTGGGCCGTTTTTCAATTTATCGAAGGAAATATAATGAACGGTATTTCACTTATCTTGTTAAGTGGAATCTTTATTCTATTCTATTTTAAAAACGAATTTATTTTGTTGGCGTTTTTACAATTACGAAAGCAAAATTTTGAAAAATGCCAGAAATGGTTGAGTTACATAAAAAACCCTAGTTCTGCATTAATAAAGAAACAAGAAGGATACTATAACTTTTTACAAGGTATCATGGTTTCTCAGTCTAATTTAACGCAGGCCGAGAAATACTTTAAAAAAGCAATTACACTAGGCTTATCTATGGATCATGATTTGGCTATGGCTAAGTTACAATTGTCTGGTATTGCCATGTCTAAAAACAGAAAGCAAGAAGCAAACAAGTTAATGGCAGAAGCAAAAAAGTTAGACAAGCATGGTATGCTAAAAGACCAGATTAAAATGATGAAAGATCAAATGAAAAAAGCACCTGGTTTAAGTCACCACCAAATGAGAGGTAGAGTTAGAAGATAAACTAGAATCAATAATATAAACGAATTTAAAAGCAACCCATAATAGGTTGCTTTTTTTATTATCTTTATTTATTCAAAACGAGAAACCAAACCAGAAAACTTTATTTATATGAGAATTATCTTTACCCTCTTTAGCCTTGTGTTTACGCTCAGCATTATTGGTCAAAATTCGCAAGAAGATTACGACAAAGCGATAAACAACTGGAATAATGGCGATTATATTGAAGCGCTTTCGACATTTAAAAAAATTATTAACAGCAACGAAGGTGATGCGTATTTTGAACGAATAGCTCTGCAAACAGGAGAATTATTCGAAGTATATGAAATAGCGGAAGATGGGGAAGATTTAAAGTTTACAAAAAATGGAGAACATGTCATCTTTACATTTAAGAATAAATCAAGAACCTTTTCAAAAATTGTTGAAGTAGGTTCAAATAAAGAAGTATTTAGCGTCGAAGGAGAAGCGTTAGGATTGGCTGGAAATATGAAAATTTTCAAAAAAACAGATAGAAATGAAGAAGTTTTAAATGCTGAAAAGAAAAAAGATGAAGCAATGAAAACCGTTTCTTCTTGGAAAGAATATTATGCAGTGATGAATCCATATAATTCTGTCATAAATAAAAATACCTATTTGTATAAAACTAAAGGAAATAAATCTCCTGAAAAATTAAACCTAAAAGGAACTATAACTCATCAATATGTAATTGCACCTGATAACAAATCACTATTTATACTTGGTTCAAAAGAAGAAAGTGAAATTGCTCATCTTTTCAAATATGATTTGCAAACCGATGAATTGTTAGAAGTTAACACTACAAATAATAAAAAATCTACACTAGATAATAATGGCACATATGTCCTTTTTCAGCAAGAAAAAGGAAGTACTGCTATTTTGAATATAGAATCTAATCAAGTCCAGAACATTGAGGGAACATTATTAGACTTTAATGAAACTCACCTTTTGGTGCAGATCGAAAAAGAAAAGGAAAAAAGCCTAGTCGTAGTTGAATTCAATAATATTTCCATTAACAATGAAATTATTAAAACTACTAACAAAATTACAGATGCTTCTTTATCCCCTTCTGGCATGAAAGTGGTCTTTAGCATGATGGAACAGAGTGATTATGAGATCTATTTTTCAGATTTAGAAGGAAACATTGAACGAGTTTCATTTGAGATTCAACATGACAGGTTTCCAAAATTTATTGATGAAAACCGTATAATTGCAGCCAAAGGAGAAGGCAGACATAGAAGATCATTTATGTACAATCTTGAGTCGGAGAAAGTCACTAAACTTTTTCACAATAATACTGTAAGAACATTTGCCCCTGAATATCAATGGGAAATTGACCCAACAGGAAGTAAAATATTAATAGTTTCTGAAAGAGACGGAAATACTATTTCACCAGAACGCGGAGTTTATCTTTTAGATTTAAATTCCCAAATTTCAAAACTAGATTTACTAAATCGGATAAATTCTAACTTAGAAAGCGAACAAAAACTTAAGCAAAAAGGAGAAAGACTATTCGAAAATATAAAAGATGAAGTACAAAAAGTAGTGAATGAGGCTTCCGAACATAGGGTTTATGGTTATGAAAGTGATTTATACAAATTCGGATCAAAATATATATCAAAACCGGGAAATGATATGGCGAGTCAATACATCTTCGATCAATTCAAAAGTTTTGGATACGACGCAGAATTTCAGTGGTTTACACCAAAAAGAAAAACCTATAATGAGAAAACGGCAAATGTAATTGCAACTTTAAAGGGAACTACCAATCCAGAAATTGTGTATGTTGTTAGCAGTCATTATGATTCGGTTGAAGATGGACCAGGAGCAGATGATAATACATCTGGTACAGCCGCCCTACTTGAAGCAGCGAGAATTATGGCTAAAAATCCCATGCCATGTACCATTATGTTTTTGGCATTTACTGGTGAAGAAGCTGGTTTATTGGGTAGTAGAGAATTTGTAAGACAAGCAGTTGCCGACAATATAAACATAGTAGGCGCACTTAATAATGACATGGTCGGATGGGCTAATAATAGTCGTTTAGATAATACCATAAGGTATTCGAATGAAGGTATACGTGATATTCAACATGCTGCCGCTTCCATCTTTACAAATATGATTACCTATGATGCTTTTTATTATAAAAACACCGATGCACATGCATATTATGAGGCCTATGGAGATATCGTCGGAGGTATAGGATCTTATCCTGTACTCGGTAATCCCTACTATCATCAATGGAACGATAATTTAGAAACAATAAACCATCAGTTAGTTAATGAAGTTGCCAAGACCACAACTGCTACGCTAATGTTATTAGCTTCTAGCCCCTCTCGACTTAACAATCTAACTGCAACAAAAGATTCTAACGGAAAATATACGGTCTCCTGGACAGCTTCTCCGGAAAGTTCAATTCACCATTATCGTGTTCATTACAATTCAAAAGATAGAGGATCAAAAACATTCGAGACTAATGAAACCGTTATCGATATTAACGATTTAAAAGAGGGTGACACTGTTAAAGTAAAAGCCGTTAATAATGCCGGTCTTGAAGGATGGGACTGGGCTAAATTAACCTTAGAATAGCAGTGTCGAAAATAATTTTAATTAAAAAAGTCTATCTTAAGAATTCATTGCATTTAGAACAGCAAGTTTCCCCGATATCTTAAAATAAAGAGCATTCAATTTGATCAAATTTAAGATTAAACAATGAGTAAAAAAACAGTATCTATATGTTGGTTTCGAAGAGATTTAAGAATCAATGATAATCATGCGTTGTTCAAAGCCTTGAATAGTGGTACTCCAGTGCTACCAATATTTATTTTTGACAAAAATATTATTGAAGAACTAGATGCAAACGATGCTCGAATAACATTTATTTACGAACAGCTTAATTTATTAAATAAAGAATTTAAGAAAAATAACTCCGGTATATACATTTTAATTGATACACCCATTAAGGCATGGAAGAAGTTAGTTTCTGAATTTATTGTAAAAGAGGTCTTTTATAATGAAGACTACGAACCTTATGCTATCGGAAGAGATAAAGAAGTTCATGACTTTTTAAGTTATAAAAATATTAAAAGTACTGCATGCAAAGATCAGGTTATTTTCTCTGGAAATGAAGTACTAAAAGCGGACCAAACACCTTATACAATCTATACCCCTTATAAAAATAAGTGGCGCGAAAAACTAAATACATCTTTACTGAAAAATTATGATTCTGAGTTGGGTAATTCTTACGTTGAAAATAATTATGAAATTCCAACAATTTCAGAAATGGGTTTTACGCTCTCAATAAAAAAAGTAAAACCTTATAATTTCAACTCACTAGAAAATTACGAAAACACTCGAAATATCCCTAGCTTAAATGGCACGAGCAATCTTTCTCCTCATTTACGTTTTGGAACAGTTAGCATTAGACAAATTGTAAATGAAGTTAAAGAGAATGAATCTTTTTTAAATGAACTTATATGGAGGGAGTTCTTTATGCAGATTCTATTTCATTTCCCAAAAGTTATAAACGCTAATTTTAAGCGTAAGTATGATACTGTAGAATGGAGAAATAATGAAAAAGAATTTGAACTTTGGAAAAGTGGTAATACAGGTTACCCAATGGTTGATGCAGGAATGAGAGAACTTAATGCTACAGGATACATGCATAATAGGGTTAGAATGATTGTTGCCGGTTTTTTATGTAAACATTTACTTATAGATTGGAGATGGGGAGAAGCATATTTTGCCGAACATTTATTGGATTATGAATTAGCTTCGAATAATGGAAATTGGCAATGGGCAGCTGGAACCGGTTGCGATTCAGCTCCATATTTTCGAGTATTTAATCCTACTACGCAACTCAAAAAATTTGATCCAGAACTTATTTATATTCGAAAATGGATTCCCGAATTTGATGAATTGAATTATTCATTGCCAATGGTAGATCATAAAATGGCCCGTGAAAGAGCTATTAGCACCTACAAACGAGGCATATCTTAATATCTCGTTTATAAACATCTCTAATTTTACACATTCTACGTACTTTTCGATCAACTCTTATAAATTGGTTATCTTTACTATAAATGTTGCTTTTAAAGAAAAGTAAACATCTGAATATAGCTAATACTAAAACTATGAGAAATTACGTAATAATCGGTGGCTCCTCTGGAATAGGAAAAGAAATAGTTTCTATTCTTGAAAATGAAGAAGCAAATGTTATCGCAACTTATAACACTAATAAAGTTGAAAATAGCAAAAACGTTGCATTTATTAAGTTAGATGTCAATTCTGAAAATTTAGATATATCTGATTTTCCAGAAGAGATTCATGGGTTGGCATATTGTCCTGGCAGTATAAATTTGAAGCCGTTTCATCGTTTTAAAGATGAAGATTTTTTGTCCGATTTTAAACTTCAAGTACTTGGTGCTACTAAAATTATTAAACAACTATTACCAAATCTAAAAAAAAGTGGTGATGCATCTATTCTTTTATTTTCTACAATCGCCGTGCAATCTGGTTTTAACTTCCATTCGCAAGTTGCAATTTCCAAAGGTGCAATTGAGGGACTCACTAGATCTTTGTCTGCTGAATTGGCTCCTACTATAAGAGTAAACGCCTTAGCGCCATCGTTAACCAAAACAAATTTAGCCAGCAGGCTATTAGGCACTCCTGAAAAAATAGCCTTTCAATCCGAAAGGAATCCATTAAAAAAAATAGGGGCACCAGAAGATATTGCAAAGGCTGCGGTCTTCTTGTTAACATCAAACTCGTCATGGGTTACAGGGCAAATAATCCATGTAGATGGAGGAAGTTCGGTAATCAAAAGTTAATGCGTCTCAAAGTTTAGAAAATATGAAATATTTTAAAATGCTAATTTGCATTGCCCTCCCAATTATATCAATGAGTCAAGAAATTAAATTTGTTTCCAATTCTAGAAATGTACTTGGCCAGAGCAAAGACAAATCAGCATCAATTAGTGCTGGTGATATAGATAATGATGGTGATTTTGATTTGATTGTTGCAAATGGCCGGCATTGGCCAGAATCAAACAAAATATTCATCAACAATGGTTATGGAAAATTCACGGTATCAAAACTACTAGACCAAATAGAGGAAACGAGTTACGCAACAGAATTAGCAGATTTTGACAATGATGGTGATTTAGATATTGCCGTTGGAAATGATATGGCACCTAATGCCGTTTATTTAAATGATGGTAAAGGCAATTTTACTAGATCAGCTAATTTTGGTGAAGCATACAGCCCTACTAGAAACTTAAAAACAGTTGATATAGATTTAGATGGCGATTTTGATATCCTAATTACAAACAGAGGAAAAGAAAATGAAATTTGCTTAAACAATGGTAAAGGCATTTTTTCTAAAGTATTGAAATTCGGCTCTAAAGATGATTCTACAATCGATGTTGCAGTTGCCGACATAAATAAAGATGGTCATTTAGATTTAATCCTTGCAAATAGAGACCAGCAACAAAACTATATTTATTTAAACGACGGAAATTTAAATTTTAAGGAAAAAATTCCCTTTGGAACTGGGAAAGACGAAACGAGATCTGTTGGTATTTTTGACATCAATAACGATACGTATTTAGATATTGTTACGGCAAACATTAAAGAACCGAACAGCATCTATTTTGGTAGTAAAAAACTAGATTTCAGTAAACGGGAAGTTTTTGACAAAACAGCAAGCAACTCCTACTCTATGGACTTTGGAGATTTGGATGGTAATGGCAGTTATGACATTGTTGTTGCCAATGTAAACGAACCAAATAAGGTGTTTTTAAATTTAGGTAAAGAAAATGGTTGGAAAGAAATTATTTTAAGAGATAAACCATTTTACACCTATGATATTATTCTTGCGGACTTAAATAATGACAATAGGTTAGATATTATAGAAAGTAATTCCGATGAGATGAATTTCATTTATATAAATATTCTAAAATAAAAAAGCAGCCA
>MPDD01000033.1 GCA_001874265.1 Bacteroidetes bacterium MedPE-SWsnd-G1
ACTGAATTCTTATTTTTATAAATTTTTAAATTATGGATTCAACAAAAAACACACTCTTTTATTCTGCATTTAATGAATTACCAACAATACCAATACAATACTCGTAATTCTTTATTCAAGATATATATTGATTAAACATCCTTTCGTAACTTCGCTCAAAACATGAATATTTTACAATGGCTTTAAAAACAAAATTAAAACGATTTAACGATAATGTATTGGGGAATTTTCAAATGTACAACAGTGTATTTACTGGCTTACCATTTGATAGTATTAGCAGTACAGGAGTAATGCTACCTTTGTTTCATGAAACTTGTGAAAAAGGGTTTCAAAATAAAAAGAATCCAACTGAAATTATAGAGTATTTTTTTCAGAAATATCACGACAATCCATCTGAAGAAGAACAGGTCGATCTTATGTTTAGATTTATACAATACATAGAAAGACAAGTGGTGTTATTTGATGCTATTGAAGATTCTGCATTCCCTATCATCAACAACATGAATGGATTGGGTACCCTAAGAAACATTAAAGAAGTTGCCAAGTCTTCGAATAAAAGAGAAGAATTAGTTAAATATTTAAATGATTTTAAAGTCAGAATAGTACTAACTGCACATCCAACTCAATTTTACCCAGGAACTGTTCTCGGAATTATCACAGATCTAACTAAAGCCATTAAAGAAGGTGATCTTGTAATGATAAAAAAATTACTTGCTCAACTTGGAAAAACACAGTTTTTTAAACAGCAGAAGCCAACGCCTTTTGATGAAGCCGTAAACTTAATCTGGTATTTAGAGAATGTGTTTTATCATTCTTTTTCTAAAATCAGTAATTACATTGAAAATAACATTGCAGCAGGTAGACCCCTTGACAATGAAGTTATAAATATTGGATTTTGGCCAGGAGGAGACAGAGATGGAAATCCTTTTGTAACAACAGAAATAACACTTCAAGTAGCAGAAAGACTGAGACACTCTTTAATGACAAACTATTTTAGAGATCTAAGAAAATTAAAAAGACGCTTAACTTTTGAAGGTGTAAAAGACCCCGTGTTCAATCTAGAGAAACGTATTTATGAAGAAATTACATTTCCTATTGCGCAACGTAAACAACTAAAATTAGAAGAGTTTAAAAATGAATTACGACAAATAAGAGCCACCATTATTGAAAAGCACAAATCCCTATTCTTAGACGAATTAGACGATTTGATTCATAAGGTTAATCTATTTGGATTCCATTTTGCAACCTTAGACATTAGACAAGATAGTCGAGTACACCACAACGCTTTTACAGAGTTGGTTGAAGAATTACAGAACGAAGGCGACACTACATTCCCTGTAAACTATGCTTCTTGGAGCGCCGATGAACAAGTTGAATTTTTATCGACGGTAAAAGGAAAAATTAAACCAGAAGGTTACAAAGACGAAGTCTTAAATAAAACAATCGGCTCTATTTATGCATTAAAAACAATCCAAAAGAAAAATGGAGAACTTGGCTGTAACCGATATATTATTAGCAACAATCAGACTGCCTTAAATGTAATGCAAACCTTTGCTATGCTAAATCTTTGCGGGTTTGGAGGTAAGTTACCGGTAGATGTTATTCCATTGTTCGAAACTGTAGATGATCTATTAGTTGCAGACAAAGTAATGGAACAACTTTATCAAAATAAAGCGTACATGAAGCATCTTAAAAACAGAAAGTTCAAACAAACAATTATGCTTGGTTTTTCTGACGGTACAAAAGATGGAGGTTATCTAATGGCGAATTGGGGAATATACAAAGCAAAAGAAAATCTTACAGCCATGTCTAGAAAATATGGTATTAAAGTTATCTTCTTTGATGGTCGTGGTGGACCACCTGCTCGAGGAGGAGGAAAAACACATCAATTCTACGCATCATTTGGACCTACAATTGAAAATCAAGAAATCCAATTAACTATACAAGGACAAACCATTAGTTCAAATTTCGGAACATTAGAATCATCGCAATACAATTTAGAACAATTGTTAAGCGCAGGGATCTCTAATGAACTCTTTAGCGGAAATAGAAATGTACTTTCAAAGAATGAAAAGGAATTATTAAATGATATGGCCAATACTAGTTATCAGGCGTATGTAGATTTTAAAAATCATCCAAAGTTTCTTCCTTATTTGGAGCAAATGAGCACACTGCAATTCTACGCCAAAACTAATATTGGAAGTAGACCATCTAAAAGATCTAAATCTGCACAACTAAATTTTTCTGATTTACGAGCGATTCCTTTTGTTGGATCTTGGAGTCAGTTAAAACAAAACGTTCCAGGTTTCTTTGGAGTTGGAACTGCCATTAAAAAATATGAAGACAAGGGTGAACTTCAAAAAATAAAGGATCTATATGAAAATTCAGATTTCTTTAAAACCCTTTTAGAAAACAGCATGATGTCACTTTCAAAATCATTTTTTGAATTGACATCTTATATGGCTGACGATCCTGAATTTGGAGCATTTTGGAAATTAATATATGCGGAATATGAACTTTCAAAAAGACTTATTTTAGAAGTTGCTGGTCACACTAAATTAATGGAAACAAGTCCAGAAGGAAAAGCTTCTATTGAAGTAAGAGAACATATTGTATTACCTTTACTTACAATTCAACAATATGCATTAAGAAAAATACAAGAATTAAAGCGACAATCTAAACCGGATTTAAAACAAATTGAGGTGTATGAAAAGATTGTTACACGTTCATTATTTGGAAATATTAATGCAAGTAGAAACTCAGCATAGATGACCTTAAAAGATTTAACTAAAGACGAATATTTCAACTATTATCAAACCTACATTGCAAAGGTTAAAGAGCAAGACCTAATCAAAGGTCTTGTCCAAAACAAAATGGAAACGGCCTCTTTATTAGAGTCATTATCTGAAGAGAAATTCGACTATGCGTACGATATTGACAAATGGACTATCAAAGAATTATTACTTCATATAATTGATACGGAACGTATTTTTGCGAATCGCGCTTTGCGAATCGCAAGGAACGATCAAGTGCACCTTCCAGGGTTTGATCAAGATGAGTTTAATAATTATGCCGAGGCTAATAGCAGAACTAAGACTGATTTAATTGAAGATTTTATTGCAGCCAGAAATAACACGATTTCACTTTTTAAATCTTTTACAGAATCAATGCTTACGAATATTGGCATTGCTAGTGACCATAAATTATCGACTCGTGCAGCAGGATTTATTATCATTGGCCATGAAAATCATCACATTGAAATACTTCGAGAACGCTATTTATAATAGCGTTCTTTTAAATTCATTCTCCTACTAAAATAGGACCATAAAAAATCTTATTTTTAACATTCGTATTTCTTCATATGAAATACCTTGTTATTATGAAAAAAAGAATTTTAAAATTTTCCTTAGCACTGATTGCTATTCTAATCATTGCATTATTCCTTTTTATTAACAGCTTAAAACCCACTTATAAAGGTGAAATTGCCCTGAATGACCTCTACAATAAAACTTCGGTATATTTTGATGATTACGGTATACCGCATATTTATGCGAATACGGAAGAAGATGCTGTACGTTCTTTAGGCTATGTACATGCCCAAGATCGCTTATGGCAAATGGAATTATTAAGACGCATAGCCCCAGGAAAATTATCAGAACTTTTTGGAGAAGCAGCACTTGAAAACGATAAACTATTCGCAAGTTTAGGTATTGATGAATACTCTGAAGAATCAGTTAAACTTCTCAGCAAGAATAGTGACACTTATAAAATGGCAAACGCCTATTTAGATGGCATCAATGAATTTATAGCAAAAGGACCTACCCCAATTGAATATAAAATTTTAGGTTTAAAGAAAGAAAACTTTACGCTAAAAGACACCTACAATGTTATTGGTTATATGGCGTTCAGTTTTGCCATGGCGCATAAAACGGACCCTCTATTAAGTTCACTACAAAAAAAACTAGGGTATCGATATTTAAACGAACTTGGTATTCAAGTTCCTGCTAATTCAACTTTAATAAAAAATTACAATAAGCATATTGAAGATTTAACTGTGGCTATAAATGAAATTATGGAGAGTTCTCCAATTCCTCCGTTTATAGGCTCTAATAGTTGGGTTGTAAATGGTAATAAAACCGAAAGCGGTGAAGTGCTTTTTGCCAACGATCCTCATATCGCATTTTCTTCACCATCTGTTTGGTACGAAGCACATATTGAAACTCCAAATTTTGAAAGTTACGGCTATTATTTAGGGGCTGTGCCTTTCCCTGTGCTTTCTCATAATCGAAACTATGCATATGGAATAACCATGTTCGAAAATGATGATATTGATTTTTACCAAGAGAGAAACCACCCGAATGATGATTCTAAATATCAATTTAAAAGAAGTTACCGAGATTACTCAAGTACGAAAAAAACAATAATCGTTAAGGATGAAGAACCAATAACTTTTGAATTAAAATCAACTATACATGGACCTGTAATGAATGGTATTGTAGAAACCATTGATGCGGATAGACCTATCTCCATGTCTTGGATTTACACCAAAATTCCAAATCAACTTTTAACTTCTTTATATGAAATGTCTAGAGCAAAAAATTTAGACGATGTAAAAAAAGGAGTTGCAAAAATTCATGCTCCTGGCCTAAACATTATGTATGGAGATGCCGATGGAAATGTTTCATGGTGGGCGGCTGCTCAATTATATAAATTACCAGAAAATGCAAATTCAAAATTAATTTTAAGTGGAACAGGAAATCATGAAATAAAAGATTATTTAAATTTTACTCAAAATCCACAGGCACATAACCCAACATGGAATTATGTATATTCTGCAAATAATCAACCAGATTCTATTGCGGGAATACTTTACCCTGGTTATTATCTACCAGAAGATAGAGCCAAAAGAATTACTGAGCTTTTAGACCCTAAAAACGATTGGACCAAAACAGATTTTATGAAAATGATTTCAGATACAAAATCGGCTGTTGCACCGAATAATGTAAAAATTATAACTGAATCTATTGAAAAAAAACAACTAAACGAAATAGAAAAAGAGGCTTTAGAAACTCTTACAAATTGGGATGGAGACTTTAATAAAGAAAGTATAGGTGCAACTATCTATGCAAAATATATTTACCGCTTCTTAGAAAATACATTTCAAGATGAGATGGGAGAAGTATCATTTAATAATTTTACAAAAACGCATTTAGCGGGTAGAACTATTGCGGAACAATTAAACAAAGAAAGGTCAATTTGGTGGGATAATACCTCAACAAATGATAGAGAAAGTAGATCTGATATTTTAAGAATTTCTTTTTCTGAAACCGTAGCGGCTTTAAGAGAACAATTTGGAGAGGATATTTCGAGTTGGACATGGAATCGTGTTCACACACTTGAACACAAACATCCTTTCGGAGAAATTTCAGTTTTACGGTCGTTTTTTAATGTAGGTCCTTTTGAAGTTACAGGAAGTAAAGAAGTCATCAACAATTTAGCCTATAAATTTACCAATGACGGTACTTACGAAGTTCACGCTGGTCCCTCCACAAGAAGAATCATTGATTTTTCAGATATTGAAAATAGTATGAGTATTTTACCCACCGGTAATTCTGGAAATCCATTTAGTAAATTCTACAAGGATCAAGCAGAAATGTATGCGAATAATGAGTTTCGAAAAATGAAAATGAACAAAGAAGAGATCGAAAAAGTTTCGACAAAACTCACTTTTACAATAGAGAGATGAAAAAAATTAAATGGGGAATAATTGGTTGCGGAAATATTGCAAATAAATTTGCTGCAGACCTTTCATTATTTAATAATGCTGAATTGCATGCAGTAGCATCAAGATCAGAAGATAAAGCAAAACAATTTGCTTCTAAGCATAATGCAAGACTTGCCTACAACTCATACAACGCCCTATTTAATGATAGCGAAATTGACATTATATATATTGCTACGCCACATTATAGTCATGCCCAACTTAGTATTGAAGCCATGGAACACGGCAAACATGTTTTGTGCGAAAAACCTCTTGGAATTAATAAAAAAGAAGCACAACAAATGGTTGACACTTCTAAGAGAACAAATTGTTTTTTTATGGAAGCATTATGGACCAGATTCAATCCTGTTTTTGTTGAAGTATTGAAAAGAATAAATGATGGTGAAATAGGCGAGGTCAACTACATAAACGCAGATTTCGCATTCTTATCTAATCATGCATTAGAAAGTAGAGTTTTTAATTTAGATTTGGCAGGAGGTGCTTTGTTAGATATTGGAATATACCCGGTTTTTTTAAGTTATGCTATACTAGGGATTCCCGAAAGTATTAACGCTAGTGCCTTATTTAAAAAAGAAACTGGTGCTGACATTCAAACTTCAATGTTATTTAATTACAAAAAAGCAAGTGCCATATTATATTGTGGATTTACTTCTCATTCTGATATGACCGTAAGAATTTCGGGCACCGAAGGACAAATTCATATTCACGACCGATGGCATCAAGCAGATCGTTTTAGCATTATTAAAGACGACTATACTGAATTGATCGAATTAACTAAAACGGGTTTAGGATATTTCCATGAAATAGAAGAATGTCATAAATGCTTAAATGACCATAAAATTGAAAGTGATTTGTGGTCACATCAAAATAGTTTAGATTTAATTTCCCAATTAGATAGCGTAAGAGAAAAAATTGGACTTACCTACCCTATGGAAGATTAATCCAATTCTCTTACCCAAATATTACGAAAGGAAACACCACTTTTATCATGATGATCTTGCAGCCTCAAAGGTGCTTTTCCATGAGGAGGGTTTTTAGGCCAACCAATATATTGTGCAGTTCCTAAAATTGCAAAATGATCTTGAATTAAAACGCCATTATGCAAGACTGTTACTGTAGCAGATATTGTTTTTACCCCTTTTGAATCAAATTCAGGGGCATGATAAATGATGTCATAAGCATTCCATTCTCCAGTTGGCACAGATGCCATAGCTAAAGGGACAGACTGTTTATAAACACTTCCTACCTGACCATTTACATACGTTGGATTATCATTACTATCTACAATTTGGACTTCATATTTACTCTGTAACCAAACACCACTGTTAGACTTTGATTGCCCGCTTCCGGTACTATTTTTATTAGAGCGCCACTCAATATGCAATTGCATACTTCCAAATTCTTGCTTAGTCTCAATATCGCCAGATTTATCCTTAACAGTCATGCTTCCATCTCCGTTCAAAATCCATTCTGCTGGTCTTTTATCTTCAATATGTTGCCACGCATTTAAGTTTTCTCCATCAAACAAGACGATAGCATCAGAAGGCGGAGCCCCAACTCCATTTGTTTTTACTACAGGTACCTTTGGTTCCCACAATTCCGTTTCTTCAGGTTTTGTTGGCTCTTTTTCTCCAATTTGGGCAAAAGCATTGTTAATTATAAAAAACACAACTAAACCTACTAATATTTTATTTTTCATTCTTTATTACTATTTTATTTCAAAAAGAAAGGGCTCTAGTAAAGCCCTCCTTTGAGTTTGATTAATTAATCTTAAAAGTTTAATCCAACTTTCTAATTTTTATATTTCGGTACCAAACGATATCTGAATGATCTTGAAGACCGATATGTCCATCTATATATTTCCCGAAGCCATCCCAACCTTTAAACTTAGAGTTTTCAACTAAAGCATCCCACTCTGGCCCATGTAATCGGAACTCTACAATAACAACTCCATTTAATGTCACAACACCCCAATTAGAATCATGATTTACTTTTAATAATAAATGATTCCAATATCCTGCCGCATTACTTACATCAAGGTCTGGCTGAACCAAATCGTATAACGCGCCCGCCTGATGAAATCTTGGATTATTCTTAGCATCTGGATGTCGCTCATTATCTAGCACCTGAATCTCTGGAGCCATTTGATATATTTTTTCATACTTTTCATCTTCAAATATGCCCCAAAAAATTCCACTATTTCCTCCTTCAGAAATTTTCCATTCTAATGACAATTCAAAGTTTTTAAAGGTTTCTTTGGTCATAATATCTTTACCTCCTTTTTCACTTGGAGTAAATTTCATGGCATCTCCATCTACGCTCCATTCAGGGTGCATTCCTTCAATACCATAACCTTTCCAGTGATCAAAATTTGATCCGTCAAATAGAATGATCCAATCGTTTTGAGCGTTGCAGGATACATATAACATCCCCGCCATTAATACATAAATTATTCTTTTCATCATTATATCTTTAAGTATTTAACAATTAACTAATTAAATTTCCATTATCATCCCAAACAGCAATATCACCTCTCTTAGATTGGTCTACACATTTTGCCAACCACTCTTTTTCATAGGCCATTCCATGTGCTTTTAAAACATCTTCTGGAATTCCGTCCCAAACATTTGGTGTATTTCCTTTATACCCTAAATCTTGAAGCCCTTCTTTTGATGTAAAATACCCTGTCATTGTTAGATTACGCATAGTAGAAAAGAACTTTTCTCCTTGCTTTAATTCTGGGGCTGTTTTTTCTGGATATGCAATTTGATCACATATGGCCAATTGCTCTGCGTTTAAACATTTCTCAAATTCTTTACCATACAACCTATTACTAAAAGAATCTAACCACATAATTCCACCTCTAATTGGAGTTTTATAATTTGGTAAATCCTTCGCTATAAATTCTATAAAACTAGTAACCCCAACTTCCGTGGCAGAATTAGATGAACTTGTTTTAGGCAAAATAATATCGCACAAAACTGCAATGGTCGATAATTCGTGACCATTAAAAAATTCTTCAGAAACTAATTTTTCATCTCGCTCAATTTCCTCAGGAGTTCTTCCATACAATCCATTTACCAATGGCTTCACTGATTCTTCACTAGAAACATCAGGAGCACATCCATTTAAAGCCAAACCTGCCGCAACAGAACCAAGTAACAATGACTTTATTGTATCTCTTCTATCCATATCTATAAATTTTGACTTTTTAATTCTTTAACGATATAATCACATGCTCTCCAAGACAAGGCTAAAATTGTCCAAGTCGGATTCTTATCTGCCTGCGACACAAACGGTCCAGCATCTACGATAAATACATTTTTGACATCGTGCAATTGATTGTACTTATTCGTAACCGAAGTTTTCGGATCATTACCCATTCTAGTAGTTCCTACTTCATGAATAATTCTACCTGGAGCTTCTAAACCAAATTTGTTTTCAGCCGTTGGCCTATTTCCTAACACTTTTGCTCCCATTCCATCAAAAATCTCTTCAAACGAATCTTGCATATGCTCCGCTTGATTAATTTCATGTTCACTCCATTTATAGTTAAACCTTAAAACTGGAATTCCCCATTCATCAACAACATCGGGATCAATTTCACAATAATTGCTTTCCATTGGAATACTTTCTCCACGTCCTGCTACACCAATAACAGATCCATAAAATTTCTTTACATCATCTCTTAATTGATCTCCATAACCGCCAACTTCTTCGCCGATATATTTATTTAAATAATTTGGATTAAAACCAAACCCATAAGCAGGCATTCCTAATCCACCCCATACTTCAATATGATATCCTCTAGGGAATTTTAACTTCTTATCATTCCCCCACCATGGTGTATACACATGCATACCTCCAACTCCATCTTCGTTATAAGTTTTGCGATTCATTAATTCAGGAATAAATGCCATTCTATTAGCTCCCGTAGAATCATGTAAATATTTACCTACAACACCACTGCTATTTCCTAAACCATCTTTATGATGCTTACTTTTAGAATTCAGTAAGATACGAGCAGAACTACAAGCCGATGCTGCCAAAACAACAACCTTTGCATTTAGTTGATATTCTTTTCTGTCTTTCTTATTTATAAAAATAACGCCTTTCGCTTTTCCAGAATCATCTGTTACAACCTCACGAACCATAGAATCATTGAACAACGTAATTTGCCCACCACTCTTTTGCGCTGGAAATATTAAACAAGAACCTGAAGAGAAATCTCCATACACACTACAAGACCTACTACATTGTGAGCAGTAAAAACAAACACCTCTTTCATTGTTTATTCTTTTTGTTAAAATTGAAAGCCTCGATGGTATTACAGGAATATTTGCTTTACGCGCGCCTTTGATATAATACATCTCATGCAACCTAGGCTTAGGTGCTGGCAGAAAGAAGCCATCTGGTTCATTTGGAATATTTTCTTTACTTCCAAAAACCCCAATAAGTTTATCTACTTTATCGTAATATGGCTTGACGTCATCATATGATATTGGCCAATTTTCGCCTAATCCATCATGATCTTTTCTTTTAAAATCTAAAGGACCAAATCTTAAAGAAATTCTTCCCCAGTGATTTGTTCTACCTCCTAACATTCTTGATCGAAACCAATCGAATTTAGTTCCCGGTTTTCTTGTATATGGTTCGCCTTCAATTTCCCAACCTCCATAGGCAGCATCATAATCTCCAAAGGCTCTAGTTGTAGATGCACCACGTCTCGGAGATTCATATGGCCATTTTAATTGTGTTTGAGTTTTTGGATCTTTTGGGTCGAAAAACGGACCGGCTTCAACCACCGCGATATTCAATCCGGCTTCAGAAAGTATCTTGGTCGCCATCCCTCCTCCAGCACCTGAGCCAACAATAATGGCATCAAACGTGTCTGGTGATTCTTTTATTTGCATTTTAAATAGTAGTTTTAGTTAAGTTGTATAATTTACGGATTATATCCCTAATATTTTCTTTAATGTACCCTTGTCAATTTCCGCACCAGCGAAATCATCAAAGGTTTTTTCTGTGGCTTCTATAATATGATCTTGAATAAACTTTGCTCCTTCTCTTGCTCCTTGTTCCGGAGATTTAATACAGCACTCCCATTCCATTACAGCCCAAACATCACAACCGTATTGTGTTAATTTACTAAATATAGTTTTAAAGTCTATCTGACCATCTCCCAAAGAACGGTACCTTCCTGCTCTATCTCCCCAATCATTAAATCCTCCAAAGGCACCTTTTTTACCCGTTGGATTAAATTCTGAATCCTTTACATGGAACGATTTAATAAACTCATGATAATGGTCTATATAAGCAATATAATCTAATTGTTGTAACACAAAATGTGATGGATCATATAATATATTTACACGTTTATGATTATTAGTTGCAGCTAAAAATCGTTCAAATGTATCCCCATCATGTATATCTTCACCAGGATGCACTTCATAACAAACATCTACCCCATTTTCATCGTAGACATCTAATATAGGTTTCCAACGTTTTGCTAACTCTTCAAAGCCCATTTCTACTAAACCGGCAGGGCGTTGAGGCCAAGGATGAGCCGTATGCCATAACAATGAACCCGAAAAAGTTGCGTGCACATTTAACCCTAAATTTTTACTCGCTACCGCCGCTTTCTTAACAGTATCTACTGCCCATTCGGTTCTTGCTTTTGGATTGTTTTTTACAGCATCTGGCGCAAAATTATCGAACATCAAATCGTATGCTGGATTGACAGCAACCAGTTGCCCTTGCAAATGGGTAGACAACTCTGTAATTTCCAATCCATAGGAATTGATTGTACCTTTTAACTCATCACAATACGTTTGACTTTCTGCAGCCTTATCTAAATCTATTAAAAAGTTTTCCCAAGTTGGAATTTGAATTCCTTTATATCCTAAATCTGCTGCCCATTTACACATTCCATCCAAGGTGTTAAATGGTGCTTTGCTATCTACAAATTGTGCTAAAAATACCGCTGGCCCTTTTATTGTCTTCATACTATCCTTCTAATTTTACCCAAACATTTCCGTTTGCATTTGACTCTACTGTTTTCTCAATAAAACTCATACCTCTAACACCATCTCTCATTGTTGGAAATTCTCCTGAGTTATATTCTAATCCACGAATTGCTTTTGCAACTCCTTTGTAAATATTCCCCATCGAATCAAAAATCCCTTCTGGATGTCCTGGTGGTAATTTTGTCCCATCTAAAGACAAGTCACTATTATATGCATGACCTGGTTTTAAAACTTGTAACGGTTTATCATCGGTTAAAACATATAAATAATTAGGATTCTCTTGCTCCCATTTTAACCCTGCTTTATCACCATAAATTGCAATTGAAATATTATTCTCTTCACCAGTTGCAACCTGACTTGAACGCACAATCCCTTTCACATTCTCAGACATTCTCACCAAAACAGACGCGTCTATATCCATTTTATTATCGCTATACAAATAATTAAAATCTGCCAAAATGGTATCTACTTCTAAACCGGTCGTGAACTCAATTAAGTTAAAAGCATGCACACCAATATCACCTACACAACAACTAATTCCTGCTTTTTCAGGGTCCAATCTCCAAGTTGATTTACGGCTTTCTTCATCATGAATTATTGGATTGATCCAGCCTTGGTAATATTGAGCATCTACTTTATGAATTTTACCCAAAACACCCTGCTTAATCATTTCACGCATTTGACGTACCATTGGGTAACCCGTATATGTATGTGTTAATGCAAATACAGTCCCTGATTTTTCCAAAGAAGCCTCTAATACTTTTGCTTCTTGATAAGTTGTTGTCATTGGCTTTTCACAAATAACATTGAACCCTGAATCTATCAACTTTTTCGCCATAGGAAAATGCAAAAAATTAGGCGTTAAAATAGACACTACTTGCATTCTTTCTTCCTTAGGAAGTTTCAATTCTTCGACTACCATTGTATCAAAATCAGTATAAATTCTATTGGTAGGCAAACCGATTTCCTCAGCAAATCCTTTATTTTGCTCAAAATCCGGATTAAAAACTCCTCCGACAATTTGATATTGATCGAACATTGCAGATGCAACTCTATGCAATACACCGATAAGCGAATCTCCTCCACCACCGAGCACTCCAAGTCTTATTTTATTACTCATAATATTATTTTTTATTCTGTAAATTCTATTTTTTCATTTTTAAACAATGCTAGAAAAATCATGAAAACTCCCAATGCAAATAAGGCTGGGAATAGCCAAATATTTTTCCATATATGTGCTCCATTTTCTACTAAAAAATGATCTCCAATTTTTCCTGCAACCCAAAAACCGATTAACATCCCAACACCATATGTTGCTAATGTTATTAATCCTTGAGCAGCACTTTTTATTTTTTCTCCTGCTTTAGAATCTGTATAAATTTGTCCTGAAACAAAAAAGAAGTCATAACAAATACCGTGCAAGGCAATTCCAATTACAATGGTAAAGAATAAGTCGCCCGAATTGCCATAGGCAAATAACAGGTAACGAACAGTCCATGCCAACATACCAACTAATATCGTTTTCTTAAAACCATATTTTTTAAAGAATATAGGTAACAGCAGCATAAACAACACTTCAGACAGTTGGCCCATAGAAGCCCAAAAAGTGGAATCTTCTACCGCAGATTCTGTTAAAAACAAACTAATGTTTTGATAATAAAACGCTAAAGGAATACAAATTAAAACTGATGAAATAAAGAAGATAAAATAATTCTTATCCTTTAATAATTTTAAGGCATCTAACCCCAGCATTTCGGTAATCGTTACTTTTTCTCCTTTTGCAATTTTTGGCGGTGTTTTAGGTAAGGTAAAACTAAATACACCTAATACCAATGAAGCAATGGCCACCATTAAAAATGTATTTGACAACAAACCTTCTTGAATACTTTCTGAAGCATCCCATTTAAAGACTAAACTTATAATCCAGCCCGCCAAAATCCAGCCAATTGTTCCAAACACACGAATCAAAGGAAATTCTTTTGAAGGATCTTTCATCTGATTAAACGCCACTGAATTTACCAAAGCCAATGTTGGCATATATGCAATCATATACGCCAATATATATGGGTAAAATGTTGCAAAATCATCAGACGTATACATTAAATACATGAGTCCTGCTCCAATTAAATGGAGCAACCCTAGTATTTTTTCAGCATTAAAATATTTATCAGCAATTAATCCAATTACAAAAGGAGCAATAATAGCGCCCCAAGACTGGGTTGCATATGCCATAGCAGATTCAGAATCTATAGCCCCCAAATTATTACTTAAAAAAGACCCAAGCGTAACAAACCAACCTCCCCAAATAAAAAATTCAAGGAACATCATTATGGATAATTGCGTCTTAGTTTTAGTATTCATGAAATAACCCTTACGCTTTTCTCTTTTTCATATAGACATTCAATCCTAAAAACAACACTATCAATATCAAAGGCAAAACGGACATTGTTCTAAGCGCCTCACTCGCACCAGCATCATCCATGATTTTACCCATTATTGGTAATACAATTGATACAGAAAGCATTCCTGCTCCACCCATAATTGACATTCCAAGAGCACCAGTTTCTGGTAAATATTCTGCCACAAATCCAATCATTGTCGGCCAGAAGAACGTAACACCTACTGCGAATACGGCTGCTGCTAAAAATAACATGCCTCCAGAGGTTACGGTAAGCAACCACAATCCAATAAAAGTAAATATTGCAGAGAACAATAACATTCCAGCTGGTTGCATTTTATGAATCACAGGTCCGGCAAAAGCCCTTCCTAAAGCCATGATTCCGTTTATAAATGCCAACACCAATAAAGGTGCTGCTCCTGAAGTCTTAAGCAAGGACTCAATTCTTTGTGTTGTCCCTAATTCTGATGCTGCAGTTAACAACATACATAACACCATAAATAAGAACAACGGTTTTCCTACACTTTTTAACATATCGTTATAACTAACTCCCATTTCTACACGTTCTGTAACCGGGAACTTTTGTCCTAAAAACATTACCGCATAAATAATTAATGGAATAAATAAAGTAGCCACCATTACTTGCCAACCTAACCCCATTACATCCATAACAAGATAACCTACCAAAGAACCAATTACAATACCTCCTGGAAACCAAACATGAAATCTATTTAACATCTTCACCTTATTTTTAGGATAAATAGATGCGATCATTGGATTTAATGCAGCCTCTACCATACCGTTCCCAATTCCAACAAAAAGTGTTGCAATAAACAATGAAGTCATAGATGTTGCCGTAATTGTCAAAACAATACCTATTGCATGCGTAATAAATGCAATCCAAGTAATCTTTTTTATACCTAAAGAATCAACTAAAGGACCACCAATAATCATTGCCAAGGTAAATCCCCAAAACGCTGGTGTAAATGCATAACCAATTTGCTCCAATGTAAGTCCTACACCTTCCGGACCAAAAACAGTTTCTAATCTTGCCCTAATAGCAAATGTCATTGATGTAACTACTAAGGCCATGCAACTGGCTAAAAACAATCTATTTTTATTAATTCCTTCCATGATAAAGTATTTAGTTAGTTATTTAATTAAAATTCTGATCTCAACTTCAATAACAACTCTTTAGTTGCTATAATTCCTTCTTTTTCACTTAATCTATCTCCTTCATATTCTACCCCAATAAATCCAGTATAGTCTGCATCTTTAACAATCTGTAATAATTTTTTATAATCCATTTTTGTCTCATTCCCTTCAGCATCAAAATCATACGATTTAGCACTAACACCTTTAGCGTATGGCATTAATTCTTTAGTTCCTTTATACCTGTCATACTCAACTTTACAATCTCCTCTTGGGCTACCATCTATACAAAAGTTTCCAAAATCTGGTAAAGTTCCACAGTTTGGCTTGTTTATTTCTGCCATCACTGCTGCTAATTTTGCACCGTCTGAAGAAATTCCACCATGGTTTTCAACAATAACGTTGATATTTTTCTTTGCAGCGATATCGGCCAACGCACCCAGTCCTAATACAGAATTCTTGTGCCACTCTTCATCACTCAATCCTCTTGTTGGAGCCAAGTTTACACGAATTGACGTACAACCTAAAGTTGCAGCAGCATCTACCCAAAGTGTATGATTTTTAATTGCTTCTTTTCTTTTCTTAGCATCTGAACTTGCCAAGTCACCTTCACGATCTACCATAATCAACACATTGGTAACACCTTGTGTTTCACTTCTCTTTTTCAATTCTGCAGCAATTTTAGGAATTTCAGTAGCTTTATCTTCTGGCTTCATTTTACCTACGTATAACTGACTCACATACTCTACTGCATTTATACCTAATTCTTTAGACTGTTTTGCGAAATCCATAGGATCTAAACTACCATCAAAATAAGCTTTATGTAATGACCATTGCGCCAAAGAAATTTCGAAAAACGGCCCTGAATTTACTTCCGTATTTGATTCTACCTCGGCTACTTGTTCATTCTTTTTATTAGCGCAACTGTAAAAAATCACTAATGTTAATAATAGTACTGCTGCTTTTGTTAAAAAATTTCTAAGATTCATTTATTACTTATTTAAATTATGTTAATACTTTTTTTACTTTCAATAATAATTCTTTGGTAGCTAAAATACCTGCTTCTTCGGATAAATTATTCCCTTCATACTCTACCCCTATAAATCCATTAAAACCAGAATCCTTTATCATCTGCATCAATCTTACATAGTCAAAAGTGACTTCATTACCTTCCTTGTCAAAATCAAATGTTTTTGCACTAATTCCTTTTGCATATGGTAATAAATCTGCGACTCCTTGATATACATCATATTGTTCAATACAATTTTCGCCCCATCTTTCTCCCGATTCTTGACGTACACAAAAATTACCAAAATCAGGTAAAGAACCGCAATTCGGCATATTAATTTCCTTTAAAACTTTAGCCACATACCCTCCATGAGATGATAGACCTCCATGATTTTCAACAATTACATTTATATTACTTTTAGATGCGTATTCAGACAATCTTCCCATACCATCTACCGACCCATGGTGCCAAGCCTGTACATCTTTCTCTCCGGGGTCTCCGAATAAGTTTACTCGAATAGACGAACAACCTAATTCCGCAGCAGCATCTACCCATACAATGTGGTCTTGGATTGCCTTATCTCTTCCTACTTTATCAGACACAGACAAATCTCCTTCATGATCAATCATTATCATTACATTGGTCATCCCAGTATCGTCACTTCGTAATTTTAATTCTTTAGTAAGATTTCTAACAGATGCTAATTTGTTGTTTTTATCAATTTCGTACAATTGATTCACATATTCCAATCCTTCAAAGCCTAGTTCTTTTGCTTTTATAGCAAAATCAAAAGCTGATAAAGTTTTTGCATCTCTTATAGCTTTATGTAACGACCATTGAGCCAAAGACAATTTAAAAAAAGGAACTTCAATTGTTTTCTTCTCACCATTCTTGCAAGCATACATTCCAAGTAAAGAAAGGGCTAAGCCAGTTTGAGAAGATTTTGAAATAAAATCTCTTCTATTCATGTAGTTTAGTAAAAGTTAAAAAATTTAGTCCAAGATAAAAAATCAATACAGGAATGCTGTCTATTTTTTATCAGTGAAAGAATTTATACAAAAAAAAAGAATGAATTGTGATAAAAGTAAAATTCCACCCAATAAATGAAGAAAATTTAATTGAACTCAACAAATTGATTACTTCGAAACTCTAACGGAGTACATTTTTCGTGTCGTTTAAACACAGTTGAAAAGTATTGACCTGTTGCAAAACCACAACTATATGCCACTTCAGCAATACTTAAATTTGGATTTTCTAGCAATAAAGATTTGGACATCTCAACTCTTTTCATCGCTAAAAAACGCATAGGTGTGAGGTTCGTTAATTTCTTGCAATGATGCGTAAATCTTGTCAAACCTACCCCTGCGGAAGCCGCCATTTTTTCAATTGTCCAATTATCTGACAAGCGTGTTTCCAACTCATTCAGAAATAATTGAACACTTCTAGAACTATCTACCAAAGACTCGTTTAAAACAATTTCATCTTCTTCAAGCAACTGCAGCAATGACAGTAACAAATCATTAATTATAAGTCTAATTTTAGAATCATTAGACCCATTAATATCAGTATCAACAACTTTTCCTAATCGCTGAAAACAAGAGGCTATTTTATTATTTGCTTTCCATAGCCATTTATCATCATGTCGCAACAAAGTTGTTAACCTATTCAAGTCCCTTTTCGTTAATAAAATCCAGTCTGGCCATGTCCAATTTTGATGTGGTCTTCTGACATTTAAATCAATAATTACCCAGTAAAATTTACCCATTCCAATAGAAGGGTTTCCAACTTTATGTGCTTCCCAAGGTCTTGTTACCGTTAAATAATTCGGTAACAACTTAAGTGTTCTATCCCCTTGAGAATAGGGCATGGTTCCCGACTCTAAATAATGAACCTCTATACCTTCATTACGATGCCAATCCAACCCCCAATCTTGAGGTTCGTCAGCATCCCAATAACCAATAGAACTTAAACCCTTTGTATCATCAGTCAAGCGATCTCCTGGGTAAGTATATCTAGCTAAAGCTTTAAACTTTAATTTTTTTCTTGAAACAGCATCTATTAATGGCAGACAAGTGTCCGCATGATAAACAATGTCGTCTTCAATATAAGGTTGTATTTTTTGTATATTTATTTTCACTGAAATATTTTGAACAAAAAGCAAGCGCAAATTAAGTAATTTGCCCTTACTTAGAGTGTTATTTAACAATCATTTTCTTTGAATGATTAAAAATGATGCTTTACCTTTTAAATTTTAACAATTATATATGACTACAAATTCAAAAATACAGACGAACGAACTGTATGATGCTATTGTTATTGGATCTGGAATATCAGGAGGATGGGCAGCAAAAGAATTATGCGAAGGTGGGCTAAAGACTTTGGTTCTTGAGAGAGGACGTATGGTAAAGCACATTGAAGGCTACCCAACTATGAATATGGACCCTTGGGATTTCGACAACAGAGGAGAGAAAACCAAAAGAATTAAAGAACGAAAAGCAAAACAAGACAGAACCGGATATACTACGAATCCTGCCTCTGAACATTTTTTCGTAGATGATATAGACCATCCATACAATGAAACCAAACGTTTTGATTGGATGCGTGGATATCACGTAGGAGGTCGTTCCATTACATGGGGTAGACATTGCTATAGATGGAGTGCCAGAGACTTTGAAGAAAACAAACGTGATGGAAATGGTGTAGATTGGCCTATCCGCTACAATGATATTGCTCCGTGGTATGACAAAGTTGAGGAATATATTGGAATTCAAGGAGAGAATATGGATATCGATCCTTTACCAAATGGAAAATACTCTCCTCCTTTTGGATTTAATTGTGTAGAAGAATTTTTAGCTGAAAAAGTAGCGGAGTCTTTTGATGATGGTAGAATAATTGCGCATGCAAGAACAGCACATATTACTGGAGATAAAAAACACGAAGGGAGAGATAAATGTCAATTTAGAAATAGATGTATGAGAGGTTGTCCTTTTGGCGGATATTTTAGTAGTCTTTCTTCAACACTTCCAGCAGCTAAAAAAACTGGGAACATGGTTCTAAGACCAAACTCCATTGTTCATGAAATCGTTTATGATGACAAAACAAAATTAGCAACTGGAGTTAAGGTGATAGATGCAAATACCAAAGAAACTACAGTATACAACGCAAAAGTAATTTTTAGTTGTGCATCAGCGATCGCAACGGCTTCAATTTTAATGCAATCTAAATCTGAAAGATTTCCAAATGGATTAGGAAACGACTGCGGAGAATTGGGCCATAATATAATGGATCACCACTTATCTGTTGGAGCAAGTGCTCAAGTAGAAGGTTTTGAAGAGCAGTATTACAAAGGTCGTAAACCTGCAGGGTTCTATATCCCTAGATTTAGAAATTTAGGTGGAGAAACAGACCGAAAAGAATATGTACGTGGATTTGGCTACCAAGGTGGTGCAAGTAGATCTAATTGGCAAAGAGGTGTAGCAGAATTGAGTTACGGAAAAGACCTAAAAGATGAATTAATGAAGCCAGGGTCTTGGAGTATTGGAATGAGAGGGTTTGGAGAATGCTTACCGTATCATGAAAATAAAATGACTTTGGATTATGACAATTTAGACCAATGGGGCTTACCAACGGTTACTTTTGACGTTGAATTCAAAGAAAATGAAAAGAAAATGAAAAAGGACATTCAAGAAGAAGCGATAGCAATGTTAAAAGCTGCTGGCTTTAAAAATGTTCAAGGATACGACAATCCTAACATGTTTTTTCCAGGATTAGGAATTCATGAAATGGGAACTGCTAGAATGGGACGTGATCCTAAAACTTCTGTTTTAAATGGACACAACCAAGTTCATGCTGTAAAAAATGTATATGTTACAGACGGAGCATGTATGACTTCAGCGGCATGTCAAAACCCTTCATTAACTTATATGGCGCTAACGGCAAGAGCTGCAAAACATGCCATAGAACAATTAAAAACTAATAAATTTAACAATGCATAATTATGGATAGAAGAGCCGCCCTTAAAAACATGTCGCTAACACTAGGTTATGCTGTTGCGACACCAACTATATTGAGTGTACTTCAATCCTGTACTTCTGACGTAGGGACATGGACGCCCGTATTTTTTACAAAGACTGAAGGATACATAATCACACAATTAGCTGATATAATACTGCCAAAAACTGATACTGCAGGTGCTCTTGACGTATTTGTACCTGAATTTATGGATAAAATGTTTGATGAAATATTAGGTGACCATGAAAAAGTTGCAATGAAAGAAGGCGCTAAAGCTTTTGCTACAGAATTTAATTCGGTGTTTGGAAAAGATCCTTCTGAAGGAACAAAAGATGAGTATGAAACTATTTTAGCGACCTATTTTGATATTTCTGATGACAAACAGAAAGAAGTATTTAAAGTTTTAAGAGAGGATAAAACTAAATTAAGTGGCACAAAATTAAACACATATTTAATTTATTCATTTTTAACACAGACAAGACGCTTTACACTATATGGCTATTACACATCGGAGCATGTAGGTGAAAATATTTTAAATTATGATCCAATACCTGGAAGATACGATGCGTGCATTCCTTTAGAGGAGGCAGGAAATGGGAATGCTTGGTCATTATAATTTGATCCTTTATAATAAAAAAGCCAAATCGTAACGATTTGGCTTTTTTATTATACAATGTTTTACTCTTAATCAATTTTGACCGTTTGCACTAAATCTTCATTTTTAACTGCAATAATATAATTAGATTCATCAACGGAAATAATTCCAGCATCCTTCACATCTCCTGGAATAAACAATCCACTTTCTGTTGCGCTCATTGCATTAAAGTTACCAGATCCATCCCCTATCAAAAGTTGACCAACACTAGCATCATTTCTAGTAGTTTCAATTTCTGAAACATGTAAATTCCCAACCAACACGGCATCAAGGTTTCCATCGTTATTATAATCATCTACCAAAATCTGATTTACACTTGAAACCTGAGCCTCGTTTGGCAGTTTATGTATTATAAATTTTCCGTCTTTATTTTCTAGGTAAATACTGGCAAAAGATTTTACTTGATAATGAACTGATTTTTTCAGGTCTTGTTCTGTATAAATATCAACTAGGGTTGCTTCAGAAAAACTTTCGTAATTCTTATATTTTGTTTTTATAGCTGGAATTTGCTGCGACGAACATTCTCTTCCTCTTACAGGAAACTGCTCTCCTTCGTTATAATAACTCAAGACAATATCGCTTTTTTCATCCTTGTCAAAATCGTTGATAAAGATATCAAATGTCTCTTCTTCCGTAGCCTGATATTTATAATTCAGTCCGTTATTCCCAACAATATAGTCCATGTCACCATCATTATCAAAATCACCTTCTTGTATACTCCACCACCAACTAGTCGTATCATTTGTTAGTCCCATTTTCTCTGATACCTCTTCAAACTTTCCTTCATTATTTTGAAAAACTCTAATAGGCATCCATTCCCCAACTACAATAATATCTCGCCAAGAATCATTATTAATATCGGTAATAACTGCACTTGTCGCCATTCCTAAATTGGTAAATCCATTGATTGCATTATCCGTAACATTTTCAAACTTTACTACGCCATTTTCTGATTTATTGAATAAAACATATGAGTTGGCGGGAGAAGGATAATTTTTAGGAACCTGTCTTCCTAGTACAACCAAATCCAACTTTCCGTCTTTATTTAAATCTTCTGAATAAACTCTAGATCCGCTTGTTATCATTTCAGGTAATACATTTTCTGACAATGTTAAATTCCCGTTTCCATCATTAATATATAAACGGTCTTGTAACCATTTTGAATTTGGTTCAAACTCATAACCTCCACTCACAACATACAAATCGTTATCCCCATCGTTGTCGGCATCAAAAATCGTAGCCCCAACATCTTCACTTAATAATGTTTTTTCAAAATCAGAGATTTCTTTTTTCTCAAAACCTTTATTTTCTTGTAAATAAACTGCCCCTACATAATTTGAAGAACCTCCAACAAAGTAATCATCTTTACCATCTCCATTTAGATCTCCAATGGCCAGTGCGGGTCCAAAATGAGACATTTTATGTGGTAGTAATACTTGATCTATAAAATCATCATGATAATTTTCTACATGTTTATGCTCTGGAAATGTTATTGCGCTATTTTCAGAAAATATTTTATTTTTGGTTGAAACCTTCTCCGAATTTGAAACTGCATTTTCATATTTTAATGTAAGTTTTTGGTTTACAGGAAGGTTTTCTAGTACTTGAGTTCTGCCATCAGTCCAAACCACTTTTAGTTTGTTAATTGAAGTAGATTGCCCTAAACCAAAATGTAATTCTGGGGCTACTGATGACTGGAATCCTCTAGTTAAAGTTAATTCTTGCATCTGAGTTTCCTCTTCAGCTGAAACGTAAACACGATTACCTAACCCCATTCTATTTCCTTTAATTCCATCAAAATCTATTGTAATGTAATTCGATGTTTCTGAACTAGAATTTTGGAAAACGGTAGCATGATCATCAATATTATTAAGCACTATTTCCAAATCTCCATCGTTATCTAAATCTGCATACACAACCCCGTTAGAAAATCCTGGATATTCTATTCCCCATTCCTTATTTACTTGTTCAAATTTAAGATCTCCAGTATTTTTGTAGACAAAATTATCAATCTTTTCAGAAGGTATCTCTAAACTTTTCTTTAGCAAATCTGCTTTAGACAACTTCAATTTCTGCATTTCAATAAAGAAATCACGATTGTTAATCTCTCTTCTTGTACCATTAGAAATAAATATATCTTTTAACCCATCATTGTCTAAATCTGCAAATAATGGACCCCAACTCCAATCCGTAGAAGATAAGCCTCCAATTCTAGAGACATCACTAAAATCAGGAAGATTATCATTCAAAATCCCATTGTTTACCTGTAAGTTATTTTGCATGTATTGATAATGAAATCCAGAATTCACTGTTCCCCAAAACAATTTTGGGTTCATACTTGCCATATTTGCTTTTTGACGACGGTTATTTTTCGCCATCATATCGACTTGAATTATATCTAAAAGTTGATCATTATTATAATCTGCAATATCAACTCCCATTCCATAAAATGCCGTATGTTTTGTAGTCTTTTTTACTTGCTCAGAAAAAGTGCCATCTTGATTATTAAAAAACATATAATCTGGCGAACTGAAATCATTAGAAACATAAATATCTGGCCATCCATCATTATTTAAATCACCTATTGTACAACTTAATGACAATCCGAAAGTTCTTAAACCAGCATCATCGGTAACATCTACAAACTTTCCCCCTTCATTTCTAAACAATTTATCTGTTTCTACATCTTTTGGCGCAGACATTTTAGTTCTGTAATAACTGTTAGGTGCATTAAAATGTGTTGGTGGGTAATTTGATAAATACACATCTAAATCTCCATCCAAATCATAATCAAAGAAACTTGCCTGAACGCTGTTTCCAACATCTGCCAAACCATATTCTACTGCCTTCTCTGAAAAGGTTAAATCGCCATTATTTATATATAGCAAATTTTCTTTTGGGCCGAACTTACCACCAACAGAACAATAGATATCTAAAAAACCATCGTCATTGACATCGGCCATGGTTACCCCTGTAAACCATCTACCATCTCCTTGAATTTTCGCAACATCCGATATGTCTTCAAACTTTAAATTTCCCTTATTCAAATACAATTTATTCTCCACCATATTCCCGGTAAAAAACAAATCCTTTAAACCGTCATTATTTACGTCTCCAACTGAGACTCCACCACCCATATACATATAGGCATACGTCAAATAATTTAAAGAATCATTTTCCACTAAATTATTTTTAAAGTCAATCCCAGTAGCTTCAGTATCTAACTTTTTAAAGACGAAATCACCTTCTTTTTTATCGACTGAACATGAAAATAAAAAAAGGGATGCACAAAGGGAAAAAATCAAATTTTTCATTAAAATAGGGTAATAATATTATGGATATAAAAGTAAAAAAAAACGGGGCAAAAATATGCCCCGTTCTTCAATATTTAGTCATTAATTCAAATTAGTAACCAGGGTTTTGAGTCAAAATTCCACCACTCAAATCAATTGCAGAAATTGGAATCGGAAATAAATCGAACGTAGAAGTATACGCATTTACTTTTGTTCCAAAATTTGTAATTGTACGGGCTTCGTTAGCGAAGTAATCGTTCATATGCTGAACTGAATTACCCCATCTTCTGATATCGAATAATCTATGACCTTCCATACCTAATTCTATACGACGCTCAAAACGAACTGCTTTTCTTGCAAAGTCAGCATCTGGGAAATCTGCATATGGCTGAATAACATACGTTGCAGCATCACCTGAACCATCAGTTGCCTGCATGTAGTTCGAGTTTTTAGCTCTTTCTCTAACTCTATTCACATAAGTTAAGGCATTAGCTAAACTTCCTCCTGATTCAACTTCTGCTTCTGCAGCCATTAACAATACATCTGCATAACGCATAATGTGGTAGTTAATACCAGACAATTGTTGTCCCCAACCACCTGTTGCTTGGTTATCCGCTTCTCCGTCCCAATAGACATTTTTCTTTGGTAAATAAGGTCCAGAAATATCAGAGAATCCTGCTCTAATCCAATCTTTTCCAATATGCTCACCATATCCGTTATAGTCAATTCCTCTACGACCAACTGTATAATCAGCACGTGGATCTAAATTACCCGTAAATGGTGTAAATGCTTCATCACTGTTAATTCCATAATCACTAGTTACATCCGTTTGATTGTAAGTATCTAATAAAGGTGTACCTCCAGCAGTTGTTTGAAATGCATTTAGTAAATCTTGTGTTGGCTGATAGAACCCACAACAAGAACCAAATGGCCCAGGATTAGGGAAATTCAACGACCCTCCTGAATTACCATTATAAGATTGCCCAGAATCAGCAGCAAACTGAATAGAGAAAATAGATTCAGTACTGTTATCTCCAGCCAATCTAAAGTTATCTACATAGTCAGGCATTAAAGAATAAGGACCTAAATTAATCACAGTCTCTAAATACGTCAAAGCATCTGTCCATTCTTGCTGATACAAGTGTGCTTTTCCTAAAAAGGCAGTAGCTGTCCAAGTAGTTGGCCTACCATATACATCTTGAGTATCTGGTAAATTATCTACAGCATATTTAAAATCCGCCTCAATCTGATCCCAAATTGGTCCAGGGTTTGGTTGATTAAATTCTGTAGCAGCATAATTTTCATCTGAAATATAAGGTACATTACCCCAAGCCTTTTGTAACTCAAAGTTAAAGTGTCCTCTTAAGAATCTTGCTTCTGCTAATTGAGCAGAAAAATCTCCTTCTTCAATAGTTGCAATTAACGCAATTACTGCATTTGCTCTATTGATACCAGCGAAAATTACTCCCCACTTACCATAGAAATATCCGTTACCAGTTGCCCAGTTGAATAATTCAACTTCTTTTAAATCCGCTTGATCATCATCTGTAGATCCCTTATGAGCATCATCAGAAACGACATCATAAATCCAGTTATCTCCAGAAATAGACCAGCCATTTCCAAATCCATTCGCTCTTTGGCCATCTAAAGTTGAATACGCACCAGTTAATAATAAATTAACTCCGGTTTCATTTTTAAGAGCCTCATCACTCAATGCTCCAACTGCTGGAGACTGAGTAAATTCATCGCTACATGCTAAAACTCCGAAAAGCAATGCAACATATATTAATCCTTTTTTCATTTTTTAAAATTTAATATTAGCACCTAAAGTAAATATTTGAGAGTTCGGATATAAACGACTGTCTACACCTAAACTTAAATTGTCATAAGCAACAACTTCTGGGTCAAAACCGCTATAATCAGTAATCGTAAACAAGTTTGTAGCTTGAACATAAAAACGAATTGATTCCGAACTAATTTTACCTGAAATGTTTTCTGGTAATGTATATCCAATTTGTAAATTCTTTAATCTAAAGTAAGATCCATCTTCAACAAAATATGAATTTGAAGAAGACTCTTCTAATGGATAAGAAGATGTTAATGCTGGAATATTTGTATTCGTATTTGAAGGTGTCCATGCATCTAACACTCTAGTACTTCTGTTTCCTTTAAAGAAATATCCGAAATCTGTAAATACTTTATTGTAGTTATAGATATCATTTCCTTGAGATCCTGTAAAGAATAATTGGGCATCAAATCCTTTGTATGCTAAATTAGCATTTAATCCATAGGTAAAATCTGGATGTGGAGAACCGATATTTGTTCTATCATCATCATTTACAACACCATCACCGTTTACATCAACAAACTCCATTCTTCCGTTTGAATCTAATCCTGCCACTTGACGTCCGTAGAAATAAGACATTTCTCCTCCTACTTCAGTTCTTGTTACTGCTCCGTTTCTAAGATCTCCTCTACCCGCAACTGGTGCACCGTCGATCAACGCTGTAACTTCATTCTTGTAACTAGATATATTTGCACTAAGGTTATAAGAAAAACCTCCATCAGTTTCATCACCATAACTAAGCGCTAAATCGAAACCTGTGTTTTTAACATCTCCTAAGTTTACTAATGGTGCTCCAGCATCAATAGCTGTAGAATTAATTAGTCCAAAATCTCTTGTAATAAGGTCCTTTGTTTTAATTTGATAGAACTCTAAACCTACTCCAATTTTACTATCTAACATAGATAAATCTACACCAAAGTTTGTAGCAACAGATGTTTCCCAAACTAAATCAGGGTTACCAACTTGTGATAACAATGCTCCAGTAGCTATACTACTAGCATTTCCATTAAATGCATAATTGGCTAAACCTTCATTTAAACTTGAGATATTAATTGTAGGGTTACTTGCTGGTAAAGTTTGGTTACCTAATTCTCCCCAAGAAGCTTTCACTTTAATTCTTCCAACGAAAGCATCTTCTGGATAAAAGTCTTCCTTACTCAATACCCAACCTCCACTAAATGATGGGAAGATATCTGATTGATTGTCTCCTTTAAATCTAGAAGAAGTATCTCTACGTAATGTTCCTGTAAAGTAATATTTATCTTTATAAGAATAGTTTGCAGTACCAAAGATTGACCAAAGTGAATCCCATCCTGCATATGCATAATCTACGTTAGGAGCACCTGAACCATTATTCAATAAATAAAAGTCTGGATCTTCAAATAAGTATCCTGTTCTAGAAACTCCTTTTCCTTTACTTTCATTTTTTAAAGCTTCAATACCTACTAAAGCATTAATAGAGTGATCTCCAAATGACTTATTGTAGTTCAACGTATTAGTCCAAGCCCAGTTCCAAGCAGTTTGATCTTGCTCAGCTAATGTATTTGTAGAAATTGGCTCACCATGCTCAGGATCTAAATATGTAAATGCTCTACTATCAAAAGTATTAAATCCACCCGCCAACGTTGTTTTAAATGTTAACTCATCTAAAATATCATAAGAAAGGTAAACATCTCCAAATACTGCATAACGCTTGTTATAGTTATCTTTAGATCTGTATAATTGTGCTGCTGGGTTTCTTGTGTTTCCAAGATCTGGAGCTGCAACACCCGTAAAATTACCATCGTCATCTCTAACTGGTAAAAGAGGTGTCATTCTAAAAGAATTTTCAATAGCCTCTCCATTACCGCTTAAAGTATTAGAATAAGAAATATTGATATGCTCTCCAATTCTTAATTTTTCTTTCACTTTAAATTCTGAATTTAAACGTGTACTTGCTCTTTCAAATCCAGTGTGGTTCATAATACCATCTCTATTTAAATAAGAAACAGACATGAAATATTTACCAGACTCATTACCGTTTTGAACAGATAATGAAACATTAGATGTTGGAGCTGTTCTAGTGATTGCATCTAACCAATCAGTTCCATTAGCTTCAGTTGTTGCATTAAAAGCATCACTAAATACTATAGGGTCGTAAGAAACTACTCTTCTATATCCTAAAATTGAAGAAGGCACTGTATAATTCCCTGTTCCAGATGGATCGTACTGACCATGTGTTGTATCAACACCATCATTTAAATAACTTTGTAATAATACATCAGCATGTTGCTGTGCATTTAAAACACTCGGAGAATCTGATATTTGAGAAAAACCAGTATACATATCTAAAGAAACCTTTGCTGATGCCATGTTATAACCACCACCTTTAGTCGTGATTACTACAACACCATTACTAGCTCTTGCACCGTAAATAGCTGCTGCACCATCTTTTAACACGTTCATCTGCTCAATATCGGCAGGATTAATGTTATTTAAAGTATTTGGGTCATCTGTTTGAACACCGTCAATGATATACAATGGATTTGTATTGTTACTAGTACCAAAACCACGGATATTAATTTTTGGAGCAGAACCTGGAGAACCATTTGTTACAACAGTTACACCTGTAACTCTACCTTGCAACGCCTCTGCAGCATTTACCGTAGGGGCTTGTAATGCCTCTTCCATGTCAACCGAAGCAACAGATCCTGTTACATCTCCTCTAGTTTGAGCAGTATATCCGAATACTACCACCTCATCTAATTCATTCGCGTCTTCCGCCAATGTTACATTAATAACTGATTGCCCAGCTACATTAACTTCTTGGGTTACATACCCCAAAAAACTAACAACTAATACTGCGTCCGACCCTACATTGTCCAATGTAAAATTTCCATCGAAATCAGCATCTACTCCATTCGTGGTTCCTTTAACCACAATGTTTGCTCCTGGCAGCGGACCGTTAGCATCCGAAATTGTACCAGTAACAGTTTGCGCAAATATGACACTACCAGTGAGCATAATTGCAACAAAAAACATTTTCTTTAGTAAATTGTTTTTCATACTTAGTTAAGTTTTAATTAATTTTTTAGTTAAAAAAATTGACTTGAAATTATTTAAACATATTTTAAGTTAACTTTCATAGGCCAAAGTATTAGTACACACCTATAAACGACAAAAACCTACGACATAAGTATTGATTTTATCGACAAACAACACGATTTATCTCAAAAAAAAAACTGATTTTCAGAAAGAGGTTTTCAAAAGAAATAGTAAGCTATAGAAGTTAATTTAGTAAAGTTTTAAGTTAATTTTAAGTTAATTTTCGAGCGCAATGTAAATTTTAAATTAAGAAAAAACCTACTAAAACATACGAAAACGTTTTCGTGTTAACTATTTTCAAAACGCCCTATAAGTATGAAATTTTACACAAAAAAAAATAATTCACTCATTTCATTGAAAAATCAATAAAACACATGAAAATGAAGAAAAACGATAAAAAAACTACCAACTACTTGATTAACAATCAATAAATATT
>MPDD01000034.1 GCA_001874265.1 Bacteroidetes bacterium MedPE-SWsnd-G1
CCGTTCTTGTTTTTGCGCAGTAATTTCCTGTTGTTGCAACTCATTTTGTTTGGTCTGGGATTTATATCTCTTATTGAAAATTGGGATAGATAACGATACCATTGGCATTACAATATCCTTTCCGTTATCGCTGAAATCCATATTTGGTCTTTCAGCAACATTGATGTAATCTAATCCAAAACCAATCATTGGACTACTTTCTTTTTGATTCAATAATTCTGATTGCTCTATGGATTGATAGAGTTTATCATATTTTAGTAATTCAGGATGTAATGCTAAATTTTCAGAAGTAATATCAAAGTCTTCTGAAGGCATCATTAAACTTTCTACCACAGTAACAACAATATCATTTTCTCTATTCAAAAGATTATTAAGATTCGATTGTTCTGCTAAAAACTGCTGACTTAAAACATCTTTTAGTTGTTGCATTTCATTTTGACGAATTTGCAATCGCAACACATCTACAGCAGATGCTTTACCAACCTCAACTGAGGTTAATGCTAATTTTTCATAGGTCTCAAGTAGCTTAATGTTTTCAATTAAGACCTCTTGTTTTGCTTTGTTAGCATATAGATCGTAGTAAGATTTCGATACCGAAGCCATTAGTTTTCTTTTGGCAATTACTATGTCCTCATATTTAGCATCTGCCAATGAGCTTATATAATTCTCTTTTGCAGAAATATTACCAAACCAAGGCAACATTTGTTTAGCCGATACTTTAAAGCGTTGTGCGCCTGTTCTTGTTTCAGGTTCGCTTACATAATAACCTACACCAAATTCTGTATTAGGAATGGTGTTAACTTCATTTACTTTTTCAGATACAATGTTGAATTGTAATTCAAATTTTTGAATCTCTGGGTTGTTCGCTACTGCTTCATTGATTAACGTTTCTAATTGCTGTGCATTTGCAAAGAGACTCAAGAATAACGAACAAAGAATAAAGACTGTTTTTATGTGTGATTTTATCTGTTTCATTTTACAGTTCTTTTAAGTTGAACTTCGGCTTTCCAGCTATATAATACTGGTACTGCAAATAGTGTTATTAAAGCGATTAACATTCCACCAAAACTTGGTATCGCCATAGGTATCATTATATCGCTTCCTCGACCTGTAGAGGTTAATACTGGTAATAATGCTAAAATGGTTGTAGCTGTAGTCATTAAACAGGGTCTTATTCGTTTTTCACCTGCTTCAACTACTGATGCTCTAATTTCCTTTTTATTATCTGGTGTGTTTCTATCAAATGTTTGTGTTAAATAAGTTGCCATTACTACACCATCATCGGTTGCAATACCAAAGAGTGCAATAAACCCAACCCAAACCGCTACACTTAAATTAATTGGGTGCATCTGGAATAAGTCTCGCATATTTTTCCCAAAGAAATTGAAGTTTAAAAACCAATCTTGACCATAGAGCCATATCATTATAAAGCCACCTGCAAAAGCTACTGTAATACCTGTAAATACCATTAAAGATGTTCCAATTGATCGGAATTGGAAATACAGAATTAAAAAGATTATAGCTAATGCTAAAGGTACAACTACTGACAAGGTTTTTTCTGCTCGTAATTGGTTCTCATACGTTCCAGTGAATTGATAGTTAATACCTTTTGGTACAATTAAATCACCAGAGTCTATCTTTTCTTGGATTAAGGTTTGTGCATTTTCAACCACATTTACTTCTGCAAAACCATCCATTTTATCAAATAACACATATCCAACTAAAAAGGTATCTTCACTTTTAATCACTTGTGGACCTTGTTCATAATTTATAGTCGCCAATTCACTTAAAGGAACAGGACTTCCTTTTTCAATAGGCACATAGATTTGTTTTAAATCGGTTGGATTTGCTCTTAATTCTCTTGGGTAACGTACACGAACACCATAACGCTCACGACCTTCTACTGTTTGCGTTAATACCATACCTCCTACAGCCACTTTTAAAACATTTTGAACTTCCTCTATAGTTACTCCATAACGAGCAATTTTCTCTCTATCAATATCAATTAACAAATATGGTTTACCTACAATACGGTCGGCAAAAACGGCTTCATCTTTAACACCTTCCGCCTCTTTAAGTATATCTTCTAACTGAACACCAAAAGCTTCTATTTGCTTTAAATCTTGACCTTTAACTTTTATTCCCATAGGTGCACGCATACCAGTTTGTAGCATTACTAATCGGGTTTCAATAGGCTGCAATTTTGGTGCAGATGTAACACCTGGTAGTTTGGTAACCTTAACAATTTCCTTCCAAATATCATCTGGTGATTGTATTTCAGGTCTCCAATTTCGATAGAACTCTCCATTATTGTCTGGAATGAGTTGAGACCTTTCGACTGTGCTCAGGGTGACATTTTCTGTATTATTTGGATTTGCGATAAATCGACCATCTTTTAATTCAAATAAACCATCATCATTCACTTTGTAACGTTGACGTTCTCGGTTTTCATTCAGCATATATTCTGACTTATACTGAATAACATTTTCGTACATTGATAGTGGTGCTGGGTCTAATGCAGATTCTGTACGACCTGCTTTTCCAACTACTGTTTCAATTTCAGGAATACTGGCAACTGCCATATCTAACTGCTGTAAAACACGCTTGTTTTCTTCTACACCCGAATGTGGCATCGAAGTTGGCATTAATAAAAATGAACCTTCATTTAACGATGGCATAAACTCTTTACCTGTATTTTTCATAATGAAAAAACCAGCAATTACAATTGCAGTTGGAATTGAAAGAAATAGTAATTTATTATCTAAACACCATCTTAAAATTCGAGTATAATACCTGATAAACAATGAGAAAACACCCAATAAACCAAAGCAAATGACAGCAACAAAGATGAGGTTCCATAAGATACTTTTATCAACTCCTAAAGGTCTCCAATATTCCGCCAACAGAAATACTATTGCTGTTGCACATATTATGATATTAATCAAGTTGGATTGTTTTTCTGTTATTTTGTTTTGAGTACTTAATAATGCTGTAATACCAAAAGCTATCAATATTAATCCTAACCAATAACCATAGATTATTGCAATTATTCCAGATACTATTAAAACACCATTTAAAGCATATTTAAAATGCGTTTTTATGGTTTTCTTTCTGAATAAAAACGCTGCAAAAGGTGGAATTAAAAACAATGCTACAATTATTGAAGCTGTTAATGCAAAGGTTTTTGTAAAGGCTAATGGTCTGAATAATTTACCTTCAGCACCTATCATTGTAAAAACAGGAATAAAACTTATAATTGTTGTCATTACTGCGGTTACAATTGCACCTGAAACTTCGGCTGTTGCATTGTAAACTACAGTATTAATGGATTGTGTACCATTATCTTCATCTAAATGCCGAATGATGTTTTCTGAAAGTATGACACCAACATCTACCATTGTACCAATAGCAATAGCAATACCAGACAAGGCTACTATGTTTGCATCAACATTAAAGAGCTTCATTGCTATAAATACCATTAAAACTGCAACTGGTAATAATCCAGATATTAGTACTGAAGCTCGAAGGTTAAATACCATAATGATTATTACCAAAATGGTTATTAAGATTTCTAAAGTCAAGGCTTCATTTAGAGTACCTAAAGTTTCCTGTATCAATTCTGTTCTATCGTAAAAAGGTACTATGGTAACTTGTGAAGTTCTTCCATCTGCCAATACTTTTGAAGGTAAACCTGCGCTTAATTCATTAATTTTTTCTTTTACATTATTTATGACTTCCATTGGGTTTGCACCATAACGAGCAACCACAACAGCACCAACAACTTCCGCACCTTCCTTATCTAACAAGCCTCGTCTAGTTTCAGGACCTAAAGAGACTTTTCCAATGTCTTTAATTTTTATTGAAGTGAAATTTTCAGAATCAACTACAGCATTTTCAATATCTGCAATAGATTTTACATACCCCAAACCACGAACTAAATATTCAGCTTGGTTAATTTCCAAGGTTTGTGCACCAATATCCTTATTACTTTCTTTAACAGCTTTAACAATATGATGTAACCCAATGTTATATTGACGCATTAGTTCTGGGTTTACATCCACTTGGTACTCTTGAACATAACCACCAATTGATGCAACTTCAGAAACACCACTTGCAGAGGACAAGGCATATTTAACATAGTAATCTTGAATACTACGTAATTCGTGTAAATCCCAACCACCTGTTACATTACCGTTTTCATCACGACCTTCAAGTGTGTACCAAAATATTTGTCCTAATCCTGTGGCATCTGGACCCAAACCAGGATTAACACCTTCTGGCAATAATCCACTTTGTAAGGAATTGAGTTTTTCGAGAATACGACTTCTACTCCAGTAAAATTCAATGTCTTCTTCAAAAATGATATAGACACTTGAAAAGCCGAACATAGAGGAACTACGAATGGTTTTTACTCCAGGAATACCAAGTAGCGACGTTGTAAGTGGGTAGGTAATTTGGTCTTCTATATCTTGTGGCGAACGACCATCCCATTTGGTAAAAACGATTTGTTGGTTTTCCCCTATGTCTGGTATGGCATCTACAGCCACGGGATTGCTTGGTAAGAATCCTGTATCCCAATTGAAAGGTGCGTTGACTGTTCCCCAACCTACAAAGAGAACTAATAATAAAACTGCTACGAGTTTATTTTCTATTAAAAATTTGATGCTTTTATTTAGCATTGGCTTTGGTAATTAAACAATTAGACATTGGTGCTCCGAAAACACCGAATACAGTAAATTATCCTTACAACATTACAGTCACAGGATAAAAAAGTCTATTGTTTAAAAATCAAATTAAGTATGTCTCGTCAATCTTGTAGAGACGCCTAATGACAAGTGGCGGTTTATATTTCTCGTAAAAAGATCCATTATTATCTAAACCTTCAAAAAGATTCATGTAGGTATAAACAAATGAAGTTATGAATACTTGTTGCTCAAACGTAATTTTATCAACCTGTAGTTGTAGTTCGTCTTGACCTTCAAATGCTAATTGTTCATCATCACAACAATTTTTCTTGGTAATAGAACACCCTTCATTAGATGGTTTTTCCATTTCCATTCCGCAACCTTTGGCTTCTTGAAAGATTGCAGTTTCTACTAAAGTATCTCCACAATAATGCATATTGACAGTAAATGACATTGTAGAAAATAACACTACGAAAGCCATTAAAAGTGACATTATTTTATGTAAAAAACGCTTCATATGATTTGCGAAGTTACGAAATTCTAACAAATGTTGATTTTGTTTGACAGAAGTTTAATTAAAATAAAAAACAATCCATTTTATTCTTTAAGCGCTCTTCGCGCATCCTGTATAGTAAAACTTCTCTGGCCAGACATAAAATAGTAATACATATAAACTACATTTTAACACCGAAAACAATACAGTGTCACCCTTAGCACCCAAACATAAAAAACACAAAATATGGTAGTGTTTTGCAACTCCTTAAAGTGACTGAAAAGTGTTTTATCTAAAAAAAATGAGTGCTGAAATTGTGGTATTGAAATATAAAAAAATGTGCTTACCATGTGCTTTTCGTATAACTAATTAGCCTAAAACCTATTGTTATAACGCTATTCCGAAGACTGTTGCAAGTAAAAACTCTTCTGCCTCACTTTCGGTAATCAAAATACTTTTCGGCTTTTTAGAATTTCCTTTGTTCTTAATTTCTGATTTTTTTGTAGTTGCAACTAGATATTCTACAATCTTATTGTTTGCTATTTGATTGGTTTCAATTGTTTTTAATTGATCCAACAAAATTGGCAATTGCAATTCTATATTTGAAGTTGGTTGCAATTGCATTGCAACCTCTTTTTTTCTAAATGCAACCTCTAAGTTCAACAAATGCTGTTCATACAATTTGTATTGCAATTCAAATGACTTCATCATTGCAATGCTATTATCATCTAATTGATTTAGTCTTGATTCGTCATTTAACCAACCACATATAAAAGTTATGGCTCTAACTTGATTGTAATACTTCTCGAAAATGAAATCAAAACTTGTTGTTTCTAATTTCTCTTTCCTCTCGATTAACTTCAACACATTTTTTTCTAGCAATGAAGTTTTTACATATTCATTGAATTGCAATTCATTCTTAGCAAACATTAATGGACCTTTTTTCCAATCCATTAGTATTACTTGATCCAAGTAGTTTTGAAACACATCAGCATTTGACTCCTCAATTGCGTTCCCTATTATTTCATTATCTGGAATATAAAACAAAAAGTTATCTGTGAGGTTCACAAATAGTTTTTTACAAAAATTTTCTAGCGATTGCTTTCCCATAAATTATGACTCCAACATTTCAGAATAATCCTTTGGTAATTCTGCATCTATATCTCTTAAATATTTCTCTAAAGCCGACATAGAAGTATGTCCTGTAATTAGCATCAACCTAGACTTTGCCTCAAACGGAGCGTATTTTTTTCTAAATTCTCTATACACCTTCACCGTATAGGTATGTCTAAAACTATACATTGTATAATCTGCTCCTAACTTAAACGGAATCTTTACAATTGCTCTAAAACGATTGGTAAAATGCTCTCTTCTACTTCCTGCCTCTGCATCCCAATCTCCTCCGATTGTATTAGGTGTAAATAGCAATGCATCCTTATCTAATTTTGATAAATCTGGTAACTCATCCCACAATAATTGAGGAATTAATTTTGTTTTATAATCGCTGTTCTTAGCCTTAAACTTTACTGTCCTATTTACAACATCAATATCACCAACTCTTACTCTACAGACTTCAACTGGACGCATAAATCCATATGCCACAAATTTTATAAAAAATAATAGAATCGGGTCTTCCTTTTCTAAGTTTGAAAATATTTCGTTTTTCTTTTTTTCAGTATAGGGTTTATGACGTTTTGGTTTGGTTTTTAATACTGGAATCTTTTTAAAGACATTTTCAGTTATTATTTCGTTGTCCTCTAACACTTGCAACACACTTCCCAATTCTGTCCTAAAATTATTTCTGTTCCTTGGACTGGATTTTATCAAAACACTATTTAAGAAATTTGTCATTAACTTCTTATCCAATGCATCTACAGTTACAAGCGTTGGATGATTTTCATTCAACCATTTCAAGAATAGTTTTGCTTTATTCTCGTAACTACGTTTTGTAGTTGGGTTCACTAACTTTTCTTTTAATTGCAACCCAAACTCCAATGCTTCCTTAATTGCCATTTTAGGCTCTTGCTCAATTACAGTTGCAACTTCTTTTTTACGTTGTATCTCTACTTTTTTAGGAACTGGAAGGGTTTGATTTGACTGGTTATATAAAGACGAATTATCCGCATAAGGATTGTATCCTTTTTTAAGCAATTGCAACAACTTTTTACGATAGACTGTTAAAACAGTTAAACGTTCTTCTTTGGTTTTAAATTTATTTGCTTTTCCATAAATTGGTGTTACCCTTTTCATTTTCCCAGTTGAAGGATCACGAAAAGAAAAGTAAACATACCAACGTTTAGATAAATCTCCATTGGCATTATAAATTTTGGGAGAAGAAAAATTTGGGTTCAGGGACAAATCGTATGCACTTTCGTATTCATTTTGAATATCAAATATAAGCAATTCGTTTAATGTAGGCATAAAAAAACGGTTTAGCAGAGACTAAACCGTTGTTTTTGAAATACTTAAATTTTGTAGCGGGAACTGGACTCGAACCAGTGACCTTCGGGTTATGAGCCCGACGAGCTACCTACTGCTCTATCCCGCGATTTGGACTGCAAAGATACAACTATTTATTAATTGTGAAAGACTTTTTAGCATTAAAATGTACCTTTGCACTCAAATCATTGTAAATGACACATAAAGCAGGCTTTGTAAATATTATTGGAAATCCAAACGTTGGAAAATCGACCTTGATGAACGCTTTAGTTGGGGAGCGATTGTCTATAATCACTTCTAAAGCACAGACAACACGTCATCGTATTTTAGGAATCGTAAATGGTAACGATTTTCAAATATTATTCTCGGATACGCCAGGAATTATAAAGCCGGCCTATGAACTCCAAGCCTCGATGATGGATTTTGTAAAATCGGCTTTTGAAGATGCAGATGTGTTAATTTACATGGTAGAGCTAGGAGAAAAGGAATTAAAAGATGAGCAGTTTTTTAATAAAATAAAGAATTCAAAAATTCCTGTTTTACTGCTAATTAATAAAATTGATACTGCAAAGGATCAAACTGTGGTTGAAGAAAAATTAGCCTATTGGCAAGAGAAAGTTCCAAACGCGGAGGTGTTTTTAATTTCTGCCCTCGAAAAATTTAATGTGGAAGGTGTATTTAATGCAATCCTTGACAAATTACCTCCTTCCCCTGCCTTTTATCCTAAAGATCAGTTAACCGACAAACCAGAACGCTTTTTTGTAAATGAAGCTATCCGAGAGAAAATCTTAATGCATTACAAAAAAGAAATTCCTTATGCGGTAGAAATTGAAACGGAAGAATTTATTGAAGATGAAAAAATCATTAAAATCCGTTCAATTATAATGGTAGAACGTCAGACTCAAAAAGGAATTATTATTGGACACAAAGGTGCTGCACTAAAGCGCGTAGGATCTGAGGCACGAAAAGATTTGCAAAAATTCTTTCAAAAGAAAATTCACTTAGAATTGTATGTGAAGGTTAATAAGGATTGGCGATCTAACAAAAACCAATTACGTAGATTCGGCTATAAAGAATAGAGATTAACGTCTTCGTCCACTCGAATACGTCATCGCTTCTCCTTTTCCAAATCCGTAGCTTAAGCCAAGTGACACAAATGTACCTCTCTGCCCTTTGCTGTATATATAGTATTCAGGCTGACTTACAACACTTTCTCTAACTCTAGAATTAAATACATCTCGCACGCTGGCATTAATAACCAATTTTCCTTTGGCTACTTTTTTACGAATCCCTAAGTCTGCAAATGCATTTTGAGATACTTCGCCTTGCACTGTTTTATATTTTGATTGAAAATTCCCCGTCATTTCAAACTCAAAATCTGCAGGTAATTTAAATTTCCCCGTCATACGCGATGTAAAACGCTCTCCTGTAAAATCGAAGTTTTGTTCTTCAAACTCTCCTTCTCTATCAAAATAACTGAAGTTAAAATCACCCATTAGAGAGAACCATTCTAACGCGCTGTATTTAAAATTAACCTCAACTCCTGTCGTTCCATTCGTTCCAATATTTTCAGGCCTTGTAACACTTACATTATCTTCGAAATAGGTGACACGCTCTACAACATCAGTGGTATATCTATAATAAACCCCAGCATTAAAAGATGCTTTTGGAATTATGAATATACTGGTCACTTCAAAAGAATCGGTATATTCTGGTCTTAAATTTGGATTTCCAACTCTTATATTATAATCATTTCTGATATTAAAAAACGGATTCAAATCCCACAAACGTGGTCTAAAGATTCGAGTTGAATACCCCCCTTGTAAAGAGATTTCATCGTTAAACTTATATGATACATGTCCACTTGGAAAGAAGTCAGTATAATTCTGTTCATTTGCTTCTCCAGTGTTCGTTAATAGCGTGTTTAAATTGGTGTCTTCCATTCGCAATCCTACTTTTACTCCCCAAGCCTCTCCTTGGTAAGATCCTGTTCCATAAACACCTAATACTTTTTGATCGTACTCAAAATTATTCGTTAAGTTAGGATCCGTTACCCATTCATCATCAATAAAATTTCGGACGGTAAAATCGTTTCCAACATCATTAATTACATATTGGGCTCCAGTTTCCATGGTAACCTTATCAGAAAATGGTTTGGTATAATCTAATTTTAAGGTAAAATCTGATTGCTGAAAATCTGTTTCTGTTTGTTGATTGTCAAATTCTCTATCCCCAAAAGTTGGCGTCACTTCAAATTCTGACTCCTGATCTTTTCCAAAAAAACGTCCTAAGGCACTAAACAATAAATCATGGTCTTTATGATCTTTAAAGTCCTTTTTATATTGCAATTCATATTGCCATTTTGGGTTTGTTGCCTCTGTAGTTTCGCTTCTGTTCCAGGCAGAAATTAACGTATTAGAACTATCGTAATAACTAAAATCGGTACTAGATGGTTGATCTTCTATTTCGTACGCATAATTCCCAGAAAGCGTAATCACATTATTGTCATCAATATGATAATCTGTTCCTAAAATAATGTTGTAATAATTTTCATTTCTATATTCTTCTCCAATACTATTTACCGTTGTTCCATTAACTAAATCCTGATTACTGTTTTCAGAATCATTTGGTTGTTCTCTGTATCCAACACCAAGTTGTGCAAATAAATTAAACTTTTCTGATCTTCTATTGATACTTAAGCCAACACTATGATTATGAGGTGCCCCTGTATTTAAAGTAATAGAACCATTCAAGCCTTCTTTTTCATCCTTTTTTAGAACAATATTTATAATTCCTGAAGTCCCTTCTGCATCATATTTAGCAGACGGATTGGTAATTACCTCCACCTTTTCTACCATTTCTGCAGTAATAGAACCTAATGAATTACTTGGATCATCGGCCAAAATTGAAGGTTTCCCATCAATTAAAATCTGAACTCCAGAACTTCCTCTTAAACTAACTTGTCCTTCAATGCTTACGTTTACAGAAGGCACGTTATTTAACAATTCCAGTGCGCCCATTCCGGTTGAACTTAAATCCTTTCCAACGTTAAATACACGTTTATCCAACTTAAATTCAGTTGATGATTTTTCAGCCCTAATGTTTACCTCATCTAGAACTTCTCCTTCCGTAATTTTTATAGTACCTAAATCTGCAGTTCCATTGACAAATGTTAATGTTGAAATTCGCTTGGATTCAAAACCAATAAAACTGATTTCTACAATAACATTGTCCGAATTTATTTTTAATTCGAACTTTCCATCCATATCTGTTGTGATTCCCCCTAAATTCTCATTTGATGTTTTATCAATAGCTAATACAGTAGCAAAAGCAACAGGATTTCCGTTTGCCTCTTCTACAATGGTTCCTTTTAGGAAGTAATCAGAGTTTTGAGCTAAAACTGAACTAGAAAGGACAGTTAAAAAAGTTAAAAGCGTAATATAAATTTTCATCTTCAGTAATTCTTCATTTATATAATGGAATTACTATAAGACAATTGTTAATCAAAAAGGTTTAATTATTAATGGAACTTCGTAAAAATTTGTACAATTCTACCATTTGGTCTTTTCCTTGTCTTCTACCCCAACGACCAAATATGTAAAAACCAAGCCAAAGAATAGGAGTTAATATTGTCATTATCGCTGGAAAAAGTAAATTACCTTCTAAAGTCCATCGCACATAAAGCATTATAGAAAAAATTAAAAATACAGCCCCTGCAATTAAATGCATAAAAATAAAGAGTGTCCAAACATGGGGTCTGGGAGTAAAAAGTCCTTTTACTATACTTCCTCCATTAAAATCATTTAAAGCTTCTATATGCAATTGAGGTGACCAATAATGTTGTTTGTTTTGAGATATATCAACAAAAAAATGATGATCTACTTTCTTTGATTTGTAATTCTCAACATCCGAATTCAGTTTCTCGTTTAATAAAGAAATCAATGCATCCTGGCTCATTTTTACATCAATACTAAAACGAGGCCTTAGAAAAATATCGCTATGATGTTCGTTACTCATTTAATCTACCTTATAACTTAATTTCATAGTAATTGTGGCAGTTTTCTTCTTAGAGGATGTATTAAAAGTTCCGCCCCAAGAATAATCTTCCTTAGAATTTTGACCAGTAATTTGGAATATTCCCATTCTTGCAGAAATTAATTTTCCTAATTCACCTCCAGAATTATCTGCTATTTTCTCGGCTCTAGATTTGGCATCAGCCGTTGCCTTTGAAATCATTTCAATTTTTAAGTCTGACAACTTGGTATAATAATACCTTGGCGCCTCTGAATAAAATCGGATTCCTTTATTTAAAAGCTCGGTAATTTCCCTTGATATCCTTTCAACTTTTTCAACATCATTTGATTCTATTTGTAAAGATTGGGTAAGAACATATCCTAAAAATTCATTCCCAATAAAACTACCATCGCTTGTATACTTTGCTCTTGAATTATTTCTGCTTGTAACTGCATTAAAAACTAATTCACTTTCTTTAATTCCTTTAAAAATTAAATATTCAGTAATTATTTTCTTTTCATTTTCTAGTTCTTTGTAAGCTTGTTTCAGATTCAAGCTTTCACTACTAAAAGACCCTTCCCAAACAATTAAATCTGAAGTGAAATTAGCAACTCCTAAGCCAGTCACACCTATATTACTATCATAATTATTTCTATTTATGAAGGCATTTCCAAGAACAATTGATGCTCCTAAAATGGCAATTGCAAAAACAACTGCAACTTTTATATTATTATTCATATCCTATTGATTTTTAGAAGATTTAAATTTACAACGATAATATCAGGGGATATAGTATCTTTGCAAAAAATTTATCAGAAATGAATACTATTGTTGCAATTGTTGGGAGACCAAATGTAGGGAAATCGACATTATTTAACCGGTTAATTCAACGCAGAGATGCGATTGTTGATTCGGTAAGTGGTGTTACTCGAGATAGACATTATGGAAAATCTGACTGGAACGGAAAGAATTTTTCCGTAATTGATACTGGTGGATATGCTGTTGGATCTGATGATATTTTTGAAGAAGAAATTCGTAAGCAGGTAGATTTAGCAATTGAAGAGTCAGATATTATTGTATTTGTGGTTGACGTTACAGAGGGAATTACACCTATGGATACGGAAGTAGCGAATTTATTGCGTAAAGTAAAAAAGCCTGTATTTATGGCTGTTAACAAAGTTGACAATGCGATGCGTGAGGATGATGCTTTTGAATTTTACAATCTTGGATTGGGTGAATATCATACGATTTCATCTATAAACGGAAGTGGTACTGGAGATTTATTGGACGCTATTACAAAAATAATTCCGGAGGATCAAGAAGAGGAAAAAGATGAATTACCAAGATTTGCCGTAGTAGGAAGACCAAACGCAGGTAAATCTTCGTTTATCAATGCACTTATTGGTGTAGAAAGAAATATTGTAACCAATATTGCTGGTACAACAAGAGACAGTATCGATACTAAATACAACCGATTTGGATTTGATTTTAATTTGGTAGATACTGCCGGAATTAGAAGAAAGGCAAAAGTAAAAGAAGACTTGGAGTTTTATTCTGTAATGCGAGCAGTTAGAACCATTGAACATTGTGATGTTGCCATTGTAATGATTGATGCCACAAGAGGGTTCGAAGGTCAAGATCAAAGTATTTTCTGGCTAGCAGAAAAGAATAAAAAAGGTGTTGTCATTTTAATTAATAAATGGGATTTGGTTGAAAAAGAAACCAATACTATGAAGGCTTATGAAGCAATGGTTCGCAAAGAAATTGCACCATTTTCAGACGTGCCAATTATATTTACTTCGGTATTAACAAAACAGCGTATTTTTAAAGCTATTGAAACAGCAGTTACTGTATTTGAAAACCGTAAAAAGCGTATTACAACAAGTAAGTTAAACGAAACAATGCTAGAGGTTGTTAACCAAAATCCACCACCTGCATGGAAAGGTAAATATGTGAAAATTAAGTATTGTATGCAATTGCCAACAATAACTCCACAATTTGTGTTTTTCTGTAATTTACCGCAATATGTTCGCGATCCTTACAAACGATTTATTGAAAATAAATTACGTGAAATCTATGATTTTAAAGGAGTTCCCGTAATTATTCATTTCAGACAGAAGTAATTTTGAAATAGTTTCAAATTAAAAAATCCCGAACCAATGGTTCGGGATTTTCATTTATTTAGAGAATCATGTAATTTCTAAATAAAACAACAACAATTTATTATTCTTAACAATCAATTATAATAACGCCGCATTATCAAAAAATTATAATTCATGTCTTCTTTTTTTAAACTTCAGTATTCCTTAATTCATATCAAAACGGAATCCTAACGAAACATTATGTTGATCTACGGCTTGGTCTTCAAATAAAGGACTTAATTCATAGCGAACATATACTCCACAATTACTAAAGGCCATGTAACCACTTAACCCATATACAAAGTCAGTTACGTTGTAATCTTTTTTGATTTTATCTTTTCCTTTATCTCCTGTGTCATCGGTATATTTTAATTTTTGATACGTTCCTACATTAAATCCTATATAACCTCCTAACCCCATTTTAAACTGATTTCTAGAACTGTAACGCACATAACTATCCGTTTCTGTTTTTCTAGATGGTCCAAACTCTATATGTACTGGTAAAATGAAATTCGTCACGTTTAATTTTGCCTTCTTCAAATCGTACGGATGCACTTCAAACGTAGTTTCATCCCCATTTTGAACAAAATATCTATTATCGGTTAACTTATAGCCATTCCATTGAAAAGAGAACCCATATTTTAAGCGTAGTGCATTAGAGTTGTTTAGCAAACGTGTTTTCCAAGCCCAGCCCAATTCAAAATATCTAGAACCCCAAAACTTATAAGGTGATGCGTTTAAGCCTCCACCATCGACCGCAACATTGTTCCATCCAAAAGATAGTACCAAATCGCTTGTAGTTCTCTTATCGTATCTGATAGCCTCATTGTTATAACTATCTCCAAATCGAATTCCGACAAATTCATCATCTTCCGTTTTTATGGTAACTCCAAAGATTTTATACTCATCAAAATAGGTGTTTTCATTTCGTTGTAATAGTGCAATTTTATTGTCAATAATTGCGGTTCTATTTTCAATATTCAATGCCCTTCTTGTTGCCGCTTCCTGTTTTAACTCATCGGCTTCTTCCTGTGTAATTTCTTTAGCATCTAATCTTTCATTAATAGCCATAACTTCTTCTTTTAAAGCGGCTTTCTCCTCCTTTATTATTTGCTCTTTTTGTACATGCAAACTATCAATTTGCTGATCTGTATCGCTGTTTTGTGATTGTGCAGTTAGGGTAATAAATACCACTGCCAACACAGTTAAACATTGGTTCATTCTTTTCATTTTTAAGTAATTTTAAGTGTTAGTTATTCCGCTGCGCAACAGCATGTTTAACAGAATTGAATTGTATTTTTAATTCTTCGAAGACTTTTGTTCTAAATGATTTATCTAATTCCATTTCTACTTCATACAACAGTATGTCTGGGTTCACGGTTCCTGCTGTTCTAGTAGTACTATTTTCAAGTAATAATTTTCTAACTTCAATTTCTCTTTGTGCATTATTTAATAATGCTTCTATTTCCTCGTCTGAAACCGAATTGTTTTTTTCTTTTAATTCCACAACTTGCGCCACTACTTCTTGTACTTTTTGATCTTCAAAAGTCATTTTTTCGGTTTCAGTTGGCGTTACTTCTTGCACTGAAGAAGCCACAAGCACCTCATTAGAATTTAACGATGGTTGTTTTACTACCGACTCTTCGGTATTCTTTTCTACCTGTTCATTCTCCGGTTTAGTTTTTGGTTGCTCTAACTCTTTTGCCACCAATACTTCTGATTTTTCCGGCACTAATTGTTTGTCTTCTTTTTGAACTGGAACAATCTCTTCTTTTGGCTGTTCCACTATTGTTGGTGATACTTCAGATTGTATAAATACCTCTTTAGACAACCAAAACACAACAGCTAAACTTGCCGCCACCCCTAAAACCCAAATATATTTTTTCGGTTTTCTTTTTGGTTCTGGGCCTAAACGCTCTTGTAATTTTTCCCAAGCGCCTTCAGTAACCGGAATGGTTCTTTTCTCCAACTCCGTTTTAATATTTTCTTCAAATTTTATTGGCGACATGACTTTCTCTATTTAATTGATTCATTTGCTGCTGTAATAACTTACGAGCCTTAAACAATTGCGATTTAGACGTCCCTTCAGATATTTGTAATTCTTTTGCTATTTCGGCATGTTTATATCCTTCAATAGCGTACATAACAAATACAATTCTGTATCCTTCTGGCAACCCATCTATCAATTGTTGAATCTGGGCAACATCAATGGCAATATTGATATTATTATAAGTTTCATTAACTATTATTTCCTCTTGAGGAAACTCTACTTTTTTCAATTTACGGAGCATAGAAATAGATTCTCTAACCATAATTTTTCGAATCCACCCTTCAAAACTCCCTTCTTGATTGAAACTTTTCAATTTCGTAAAAACTTTATAAAAACCGTTTAACATTGCCTCTTCGGCATGTTGTAAATCTTTTATATAGTAACGACAAACACTCAGCATTTTAGGCGAATGCAATTCGAACAACGTGTGTTGCGCATCACGATTGTTCTTCAATGCTCCCTTAATAAGAGAGGTCTCGTTTTTATACAATTGAATGATTTTCAAAAGTCAATTTGTTTAGTCTTCATTTATAAAGACGCCAATCAATTAAAAATGGTTGCCTGAATGTTTTATTTTTTTGAAAAAAAATTACATTCTGCTAACAATCAACTACTTAAAAGTAAGTGTGTTTAATATTTATACACTAACTTTTTTAAGTAAAGACATTTATTCTTATAATCGATAACGGCTTTTCCTTTATTTAGCACGTCTGCTCCAAGAATGCCCTGCACTGTTTTAGCACCATGATTTTCCAAAGCAGTATTTACATGTGTAAGATCAAAAACTACAATATGCTGTTTCTTAAATTTCCATTTTCCAATCTTTAGCGAATTGTGCTTAGATTCCGAAGTTTCCATCTCTGATGCACCAGCGCCAGCGGCTTTTATTTTAGATTCCTGAGTTTCTAATTGAAACTTTTCTGTCATGTCGGTTCCAACACATGAATTGGACGCCCCAGTATCCAGAATAAAACGTCCTTTAACACCATTAATCTTTGCTTTTAACTCAAGGTGATTCGTTTTTGTAGTTTTCAGTGAAATTCTAACATATCCCTTTTTCTTTAAGATGCTTTTTAGGCTTGTCATTTAGTAGTATTTTTACCAAAAGTAAATAAACTCCATGAATATTACCGATACGCACACGCATTTATACAGTTCACAGTTTGATGAAGATAGAGCTGAAATGATGCAACGTGCCTTTGATGCCGGAATTTCAAGATTCTTCATTCCAGCCATCGATTCTTCTTATACAAATAGCATGTTAACCTTGGAAAAAGAATATCCAAAAAACGTGTTTTTAATGATGGGTTTACACCCTACTTCGGTCGGTGAAAACTATAAAGAAGAGTTGGCTCATGTAAAGGAGAATATTGATAAACGTGATTTTTTTGCCATAGGAGAAATTGGCATTGATTTATATTGGGATAAAACTTTTTTAAAACAACAGCAAGAAGCTTTTAAAACACAGATACAATGGGCTAAAGAAAAAGGTTGGCCAATTGTAATTCATTGCAGAGATGCATTTGATGAAATATTTGAAGTTTTAGAAACTGAAAAAGACGACAAACTGTTTGGAATATTTCATTGTTTTACAGGAACCAAAGAACAAGCAGCACGTGCTATTTCATTTAATATGAAATTAGGAATTGGTGGTGTGGCTACCTTTAAAAATGGAAAAATTGACAAGTTTTTAAATGAAATTCCATTAGAACATATCGTATTAGAAACGGATGCACCTTATTTGGCTCCTACACCGTTTAGAGGTAAAAGAAACGAAAGCAGTTATATTACCAACGTGTTGGATAAATTAGTGGATATTTACAATAAGCCTTATCAAGAAATTGCTGATATAACAACAGCCAATTCAAAAAATATATTTGGAATATAGTGTTGCACATATCAAAACACCATTAGGCATTGCAAAAATTTTGGGCGATGAAGATGGTATTGCTGAAATAACTGTTTTAGATGAAACTAGCGAAACAATAAAATTGCTTGGTAAATCAATTCCAGATTGCCTATTAAATGCTGCTAGTCAACTGCAACAATATTTTAATGGAACGCTAAAAGTGTTCACTTTAAAATTAAATCCACAAGGAACAGATTTTCAGAAAGGCGTATGGAACGAACTTTTGAATATCCCCTACGGAAAGTCTAGAACCTATTTAGAGCAAACAAAAAAACTCGGCGACGTAAAGGCGATAAGAGCCGTTGCTAGTGCCAATGGTAAAAATCCATTAGCGATTGTTATTCCTTGTCATAGAGTTATAGGCAGTGACGGTTCATTAACTGGGTATGCAGGTGGAATTTGGAGAAAAAAATGGTTGTTAGAGCACGAAAGTGGTGTAAAACAACAATCCTTATTTTAATTAATTTATTCCTTAATTCCTTTTTGAACTTTACCTATGGCTAAATAAGGAATGATCAAAAATACAAAAATCAAAACCTTCCAAAACGCCATACTATAAAGCATAAACACTTCGTATTGCTCATAAGAAACATTAAAAAAATAACCCCATATATCAAAAATCCACTCTTTTGCTAATAAAAAGAAAAGGGCAAAAAACAATAATAAGGCCATATTATAAACTGCGGACCAACCTAAAATACTTTTAAATTTTGCTATTGTCATATATCTAGTATTTGAATTCATATAAAGATACGAAATTCTCTATTAAAATCATTTTCAATATAATTGGAAAATACACTCTTACAAATCAAATATACTTTCTTAGCGAACATACCACTTTTGTCTCAGAGGTTGTAATAGTAATATCTTTATAAAACGTTGACTTTTAGCTATTTTTCTATTATTTTAGTATTCCATTAAAACCAAACTTAAAATGAAACAAATTTTACCACTTCTTGTTGGTGCGCTTTTGACTATTTCAATTTCTGCACAAAACAAAACTCCTGATGAAAAAGACATCGCAACGATTATTAAAAAACATGGTATTGACAACAGTCAAGTTATGGAAATTGCAAGTTATATGACCGATGTGCTTGGTCAACGACTTACGGGCTCCACAGGGCTTAAGAACGCGAATAATTGGGCTGAGGGTAAATTAACTGAAATTGGAATGGAAAATTCTCATTTAGAAGCATGGGAAGGTTTTGGACGTGGTTGGGATATGACACATTTTGAAATGCATGCTGAAGCACCTACGTACTGGCCCATAATTGCCTATCCAAAAGCCTGGTCTTCATCTACTAAAGGAACTGGAGATGTTGTCTATTTGAATGCTACAACAATTGATGAACTTGATAAGTACAAAGGAAAACTTTCTGGTAAATTCGTATTGCTAGAAGATATAAGAGAAGTTGAAGAAGCTTTTGAGCCGACGGCAAAACGACATGATTCTGAAAGTTTAGTTAAGTTGGCAAACGCTACACAACCAATACCAAGTCAAAGACGAAGACGAGGAGGAAACGCAGATGCAGCTGCTCTAAGAGCAGCGACTTGGGAACTACTTGAAACCGAAAAACCTTTAGCAACTTTAGATAGAAGTAGAAAAGGAGATTTAGGAACAGTGTTCGTATCCGGAGCAAGAACGGCTGAAGGAAATGCCCGTGAAAACGATAAATATGTAGTGCCTCAAATGACTTTAGCCATAGAGCATTACAATAGAATATTTAGAATGTTGGAACAAGATATTCCAGTAACATTGACAATTGATTCACAATCTAATTACACAAATCCTGAAGGAAATGAAAACAACGTAATTGCGGAAATTCCCGGAACTGATTTAAAAGACGAAGTTGTGATGTTCGGAGCACATTATGACTCATGGCATGCTGGAACCGGTGCTACGGATAATGGCTCTGGATCTGCAGTTATGATGGAAGCCGCTAGAATACTCATAGAAACTATAAAAGAAACAGGAATACAACCAAGAAGAACCTTAAGAATTGCGCTTTGGACTGGTGAAGAACAAGGGCTTTTTGGTTCGAGAAAATATGTTGGTAAACATTTTGCAACTGCTGCAGAAAGTGGGTTCGCAGTAGCCTCCTTAAAGGAAGATCAGAAAAAAGTTTCAGGGTATTTTAATATGGATAATGGTACAGGGAAAATTAGAGGGGTTTATTTACAGGGTAACCAAGCAGTTTCTCCGATTTTTAGAGAATGGTTAAAACCTTTTCATGAAATGGATGCTTCAACGATTAGTTTAAGTAATACTGGCGGAACGGATCATTTAGCATTTGATATGGCAGGAATTCCTGGGTTCCAATTTATACAAGAACCAATTTCATACTCTACGAAAACACACCATTCTAACATGGATAATTTCGATCATTTAGTTGGAGACGATTTAAAACAGGCAGCAACGATCATCGCCTACTTTATTTGGCAAACATCGCAACGCGACGAGCAACTGCCAAGAAAAGCAACAGATTTAAAATATGAATAATTATGAAAGCCTTCTTTTTAGTATAAAGAAGGCTTTTTTTTAAAATTTGACTATGAAACATTTATTGCTAGTGGGATTGATACTGCTGTTTGCATGCAAATCTGAAACTTCAGTCCAAACATCTGAAACACCATTATATAATTATGATATAGAACATCGAATTATAGAGTTAGGTATTACGCTTCCAAAATTAGGGCAACCCGTGGCAAATTACGTGCATGCGGTTACAACAGACAATCTCGTTTTCTTAGCAGGTAAAGGCCCTAAAAACACAGATGGCGAATACATTAAAGGAAAAGTTGGAACGGACTTAACTGTAGAAGAAGGATATGAAGCGGCAAAGATGGTTGGCATACTTCAATTGGCTGCCTTAAAACAAGAAATAGGAGATTTAAACAAAGTAGTTCGCATTGTGAAGGTATTGGGTATGGTTAATGCCGAAGGTGACTTTACCAACCATCCAGAAGTGATTAATGGCTATTCCGATTTAATGGTCGCTGTTTTTGGCGAACGCGGTAAGCATGCTAGGGCCGCTGTAGGCATGGGCTCTCTTCCAAGAAATATTGCTTGCGAAATAGAAATGATTGTGGAAATTCAAAATTAAATTACAAGCAGCAATGATTACATTCTTTAGGACAAAAACCGATTTACGAACCTATAATAGTTCGAAAAAAATGAACTTATATATACTGGTAATTATAGGTACTACTCTACTATTAAGCAATTGTAGTAGCAGTTCAGATAACATGGAGTCTATAAATAACGATCCAACACCAGTTAATATAGTTAAGACGCCTCCATTTCATGGGACAATCTTTTTAGATCCAGATATTGTTACCTCATCAGACCCATCAACATTTGAAAAAACGAGTTACGTTGGTCAAGAAATCAGAACCATGTTCGATAGAAGAGTAAATGATTGGGTAGAAGAAAATGCCTTTTTATTTGAGACTGTTTTTAGTGATGGATTTATTATAGAAATTCAAGTGAATCCAGAATTTCAAACAAAAGAATTGGCACAAATAGAAGCTGAAAAATATGGATTAGAAATAGGTAGATTACCACATATTTTAAAAACTTCTGTAGAAACTGTTTGGATTCATAAAGGCGTTCAACCATTTGGGGGTGGTAATAAAAACATCTTAATTCATACAGGGCAGAGTATAGAATATGAAAAGGATGGTATTTTAGAAGAAACACTTATTCATGAAGCATCGCATACGTCTCTAGATGAAACTCATGCAAGGTCTAATGGATGGCTATCAAGTCAAACTTCAGATGGCAATTACATTTCTACCTATGCAAGAGATAACCCAGTAAGAGAAGATATTGCAGAAACATTTCTAGTGTACTTGGCCGTAGCATATAGATCTGATAAAATATCTGAAAGCCTAAAAAATACGATTGAAACAACGGTTCCAAATAGAATAATTTATTTCAAAAATCAATCTTTTAATGTTAGCCCTATTGAATAGTAGACGTTCAACTTAAACAATATGATTAAATTTTTTAGAAAAATCCGTCGAAACCTGCTTATGGAAAACAAAACAGGAAAATATATTAAATACGCCATTGGTGAGATTGTCCTGGTAGTTATTGGTATTTTAATAGCACTGCAAATAAACACATGGAATCAACAACGCATACAAAATAAAGATGAACAACCCGCTTTAAAAAACCTAAAACAAGATTTTGAATACAATTACAAGGCTTTAGATAGCGTCTTAAATGAAACCAAAAATAATATTGCATCACAATTTATTCTTCTAAATCATACAGGTAATAAGTCTAAAGATATCACAAGGGCACAATTCAATATTTCATTGAACAGGTTAGCCGATATCAATGAATTTTACCCTAGAAACGGATTTTTAGATGATCTAATGAATTCAGGAAATTTAGGAATTATTAAAAATCAAATGTTACGAAATAAACTCTCTTCTTGGAGCTCTGTATTCGAATACATCAGATCACGCGAAATAGAATTAGAAAAAGGAAGAGATAGAGTTAGCAATATGATTATTAAAAAAGGTAGTTGGTTAAATGCTGATGCAGTTTCTACTGACCAAGCTGTTAAAAACAACACCTTCCCTAAATCTGGTTTCGACATTGATAATAGAAATTTATTAAATGACCTTGAGTTTGAAAATAATACAGAGAATACTATTTATCAAAATGATAAACTAGTACAAAGTCATGAAAAAGGCTTACAATTAATCACCGAAATTCTAAGTTTGTTGGAAAAAGAAATTAAAGAATAACTTATGATTAAATTCTTTAGACAAATTCGAAAATCGCTGCTTTTAGAAAACAAAACAGGGAAATATTTTAAATACGCTATTGGCGAGATTGTATTAGTTGTAATTGGAATTTTGATTGCATTAAGTATTAATAATTGGAATCAAAATCAAAAGAACATAGCAAAAAAAGCAATTCTTCTTAAAGCGTTAAAAATTGAGTTTACATCTAATTTGAAACAGATAGATACGGTTCTTTACTATGATCAAAATGTAATAAAATACACCCAAAAATTACTGCAATTAGATTCTAAGAAATCAATTATTACATTAACGGATTCACTACCTATTTGGATACAAAATTCTGACACTAGATGGACATTCGACCCTCTTAACGGTGCTTTGCGATCTGGCATTTCTTCAGGCGAAATTCATTTAATAAATAATGATTCCCTTTCCAATTTGCTATTTGGATGGTCTGACTTTATTTCAGATTTCAAAGAGGGAGAGGCGCGAACAGTAGAAGCAGTAAAAAAAGCAAAATTTATATTTGAAAAGCATATTAGATTAGTAGAATATAAAAATAGTTGGTCATCTGCAATTGGAAAAAGTAAGTTTTCTTCAGATTATCAATCTTTATTAAATGATCCTTTGTTTGAAGATTATTTAGGAGAAAGGTACCTTTCTATGGAAATGGTCTTGTATGATTTAATGCTTGTTAAAAAGCAAAATAAATTGATTTTAGCACTAATTGATAAAGAACTCAACTCACATAAGTATGAATAAATTCTTTAGAAAAATAAGGCAACAATTACTTAACGAAGGTAAAACTTGGAAATATCTTAAATATGCCATTGGGGAAATATTGCTAATAATGATCGGTATTTTTGCGGCATTGCAATTGAATAATTGGAATCAAAAAAGACTACAAGAAATAGAATTTAAAACAACGTTAGAGCAACTGTATAACACTATTTCAGATGATCATCATTTATATGAAACAAATGCAAATTTAGTTGAAGGCCATATTGAAAGCATTGGTGTTTTGCTAAATGACAGTGCACAACAACTTGCTTTAGGCTATCCATACTATCTATGGTCGTTGTCATTTACTTCTGCATTTGAAAATGATTCCCATTCTAATGAACTAATTGAAGACCTAAATTACGACCCTCAAAACAAGCGCCACAAAAACATCGCACGACAATTACAGAGTTACCATAATTTATTGCAACGTGACACTCCATTAGAAAATCAATTTTCTCAAAAAATAAATACTGCTCTTTTGAAGCATAATATCCCTTATCCTGGTTTCGGCCTCAACGATATTCAAGGGGGATTCATTGCCGACAGCACTTACTACTCTAGCATAGAAATTGCCACCGCCAAAGAATTATTGACCGATCCTTATTTTAGATCACTCTTAAAATCGGAACGCACAGCCAAAACGTTTCAAACTCTAGTTTACAGAGAGCAACGTGATGATGCCTTGGCAATGATGCGCATTATAAAAAAATATCATCCTGAAGTACGCCTTTTAATAGAAGATGTTGGAATTATAGGAACTGCAATTAATGGCTTTGACGATGTTGGTGCTAAATCAACACCTCTGCTCTTAATTGATGAACAAGAAAATATTTGGGAGATAAGCATGCATTTGAAACATGGCGCCGTAAAATTTAGATGTCGAGATAGTTGGGCCATTAATTGGGGAGGAAGTGCCTTTCCTAAAGGTGAAGCCGAAAGACATGGGCAAGACATACAAATTGAGAAAGAAGGAGACTACAAGATAATCTTAAATCTAACCAAGAACACTTATGAATTTATTACACTAGATGATTAAATTTTTTAGACATATCAGAAAACGATTAATTAGTGAAAATAAATTTACCAAATACCTAGCCTATGCCTTTGGTGAAATAATTCTTGTGGTTATTGGAATTTTAATTGCCTTACAGATTAATACCTCGAATCAGGACAGAATTAACTCAAATTTGGAAAAAGAACTTCTGATCAATTTAAAAAATGAATTCATCACCAATCAATCTATTTTAAAGAACATGATTCAAAACCATGAAGCAATTAAAACGGGATGCGATGATTTTTTAAAAATAGTTGGTCCAGAAAACAAACCCATTGATGAATTAGAATTTGACTTACTTGTGGGGCAATCTGGATGGACTCCGAGTTACAGCCCTCAAAAAGGAGTGTTAAATTCTACCCTTAATTCTGGAAAAATTAGTCTTATTAAGAATGACTCGTTAGTGTTTTCCCTTTCATCATTGTCGAGCCCAGAAAAAGGATATTATGAAACAGTGGGGCTTATTAATAAATTGACTGAAGAAAGTATTATACCTCTACTGCTAAAAAATTACTCTTATATGAATATGCAAACAGGAAAATATACCTCAAAAACAAGAAGTAATTTTAAAACAGACCAAGCAGTCATTTTACAAGATCAAGAATTTGAAAGCCTTCTCTACTTAAAAAAATTAAATACAACAGTGGCTATAGATAATGCAAATAACCTCTTTGATGCTCAAGAATCAATATTGAACTTAATTGATGTTGAACTAAAAAAACATTCAAATGATTAAATTCTTTCGAAAAATACGGCAACAATTACTAAACGAAGGTAAAACTAGTAAGTACTTTAAATATGCTATTGGAGAAATAGTATTGGTAGTAATAGGGATATTAATTGCGTTACAGATTAACAATTGGAATCAGCAGCGAAATAATGAAGTTAAATTAATTGCCTTCATTAAAGAATACCGAAGCAGCCTTAAATTCAACGTTAAACAATTAAATAGAGAAATAAACAAGTGTGAATTATTGGTGTTGAGAAATCAAAATTTATTGAATCATCAAAACCTTAATGAACTACCATTGGATACTCTAGAAAATCATATTGAAACCTTTTGGGTGAATTATGATATCAACACAACTGTAATAGAAAAGTTTCGGAATTCTGGAATTACTGAATTTGGGCGATTAGATTCTATCATTAATAGAATGCAGATATATTATGGCCCTCTCCATGAAAATGTATTAAACAATCTTTCATCACATAACGATGCAGTTGATAAAGCCGATGATTATTGGAGGTATGAACAAAATGAATTTGAATTTAAATATGAGGACAATGAAATTGCGTTAAAACAAGCAACTGAAGACAGGAAAAGTTCACTCATCAAATTATTAAACTCACCCATAGCAAGAAACATTTTAAAAATTGACAATAGACGAAAAATTGAATTCATCAAATCTTTGAATTGGTGGAAAAGTTGGGCGGAAGATGATATTAAGTTAATCAATGAAACCTTAAAGACTACCCATGATTAAATTCTTTCGAAAAATACGGCAACAATTACTAAACGAAGGTAAAACTAGTAAGTACTTTAGATATGCTATAGGAGAGATTCTGTTAGTTATGATTGGCATTCTATTAGCACTACAAGTAAACAACTGGAACGAAAACAGAAAGAATGCTTCTAAAGAACAGGGATATTTAATCGGCTTGCAAAATGATCTCGAAAATCAAATTGAACGATTTGAGGTTCGTGTTCCTTTTTATACTTCTATCATAGATATGTCTGAATCTATTCTAAATGATTTTACCTCTAAAGAAAGTTTGACTGATGTTGATAGTATAAACAAGAAACTAAGTTTTATAATGTATACTCAAACATATCCAGATTATAGCACAACATTTAATGATTTAAACACTACTGGAAACATCAATCTAATAAGTAACGATTCACTTCGGTCAAAAATCATAAGTTATTACCAACGATCTGAGACGATTAAAAATAGTATCGACAATAACATTGACAATGTTTTCTACGAACATATATTTCCTCCTTTGAATGCTACTACCATTAATTTACCAGAAAATTTTATTGAAAATTATTCCAGTGTAAACAATGATCTTTTAATAAAAAAACTTACTCCTTATTTTAAAAATAACTTAAAAGATCCTGCGAGAGAATTTGATATAATTAATGCAATAAGCCTAAGGATTATTATAACTAAGACCAATTCGGGAATTACAGAAAGAAATTTAGAATATGCAAAATACATACTTGAAGAAATTGGAAACGAATTAAACAACATAACTAATGATTAAATTCTTTAGAAGAATACGACAGCAATTACTAAACGAAGGTAAAACTGGTAGGTACTTTAAATATGCTTTTGGAGAAATCATACTTGTAGTTCTAGGAATCCTAATTGCCTTGCAGATTAATAATTGGAATGAACGCCGAATGTCTAAAGCAATGGAAGAACTGCTATATGATCAAATTCTTAAAGAATTAAAACTGGAACTAGCAGACCTAGAATCTCGAAAAGATATGACTTCTTTACATGTAGATTACTTTACTAAAGTTTCAGAAAAAAAATATGAAGAAATAAATCTTGTCCTCCTTACGCAGTATCTAGGAATAAGTTTTGATTTTCACAACAGAAATAATGGATTTAACAGCCTTATACAACACAGTAATTCAAATGAGATTTTTATCAAAGATTTGTTCAATACCATTCGATTACACTACGAAGAACAATATCAAAGGGTGAATCAATTTTCAAAATGGCATATTGCATTCACTAATGGAACCGTTGAAGATTATATCTCCAAGAATTTATCGGTAGATATAGCATTTAAGGGTAACGAAAAAGAAATTCTACATGCCTTAGAAGATGATCAACTTATGTTTATTGTAAACTATCAATTGGCATCAAACAATGCGACTGGCTCCGCGCTCGACATTTTAATAAACAATACTGAAAACCTTATTTCAAAAATTTCAGAACAACTAGATAAAAGTGATGATTAAATTCTTTAGAAAAATACGGCAACAATTACTAAATGAAGGTAAAACTAGTAAGTATTTTAAATATGCTATTGGTGAAATTGTATTGGTGGTTATTGGGATTTTGATTGCTTTGCAAATTAATACTTGGAATCAAGAACGACTAAATAATATTGAACGTCAAAATATTATTGCCAGTCTTAATTCTGAATTCTTAAAAAACAAGACGCAATTTATTTCAGTTAAAGAGGATCATGATAATTCTAAAAGGGCCGCTATGGAGTTTATGGAATATATTGGTGAACAAAACCATCAAAACTTTACCCAAAATGAAATAGATATTCTTATCCATAGAATTTTCCCTATGAGCGATTATGTACCCTCTAATAATGCAATAGATGACATTATTCAATCAGGAAAATTAAGTACTCTTAAGAATTCAGAACTTTCTTCAAAATTGTCCGACTGGAAATCTTTAATGTCCATATTAAGTTCTAGAGATGATAAAATGGAAGTCTGGGTTTTTAATCAGTTAATACCGTATTTAAACAAATTTATTTCTTGGAGAGATGTTGGTGTACAAAACAATTACAACTGGTCTACACAAGGCACTTTACCCACCGATTACAAAAATCTCTTTACTGATCTTGAATTCGAAAATATTTTAGAAAATCACATTTATTTTGTCAACCAAAGTTTACGAAGACAAAATGAAGCCTTAAACCTTATCGATGAAATTATTGAATTAACTTCAACAGAATAATATGATTAAATTCTTTAGAAAAATACGGCAACAATTACTCAACGAAGGTAAAACTAGTAAGTACTTTAAATATGCTATCGGCGAAATTGTATTGGTGGTTATTGGGATTTTAATTGCCTTGCAGATAAATACTTGGAACCAACAAAGTTTAAATAATATAGAATCGTCAAGCATTGTTCTATCAATTGCAAATGACTTGGAAAAAGATA
>MPDD01000035.1 GCA_001874265.1 Bacteroidetes bacterium MedPE-SWsnd-G1
GGCGGTTAACAGTAACAGGTAAAAAATAAATTTCCTCATAATAATTAAAATTTAGGTTAGTAAAAAAATATATTAAAAAATTAATATTCACTTTTAACCGGGGTTTAATCAACAGGGATTGCAGGGTTGTAGGGTTGTAGGGTTGTAGGGTTGTAGGGTTGTAGGGTTGTAGAGAAGACTATAAAAAAGAATTTCAAGTTCTTCAACTAACTTTTGAGGTATAATGAGACAACTAATATACATATAAAAAAATAATTACAAGCATCTAACTGATTTCAAATAGTTTAACATCTAAATCTACAACTCATTACTTTCAGATTAAGATCAAAATAAATATTTTAAAAAGAGATAAGAATGGAGACGGTGTGCTTTGCTTAAAGTATATAGATGTTGAAGGAAATACTGAAAGTGGTAGGCCAGGAAAAGTATGGAAAGACAACAACCAACCTTGTGAATAATAATCTTAAAGGAATCTATAGATTTTCTTTGAAAAAAATAAAGCTTCCAGAAATGGAAGCTTTTAACTTTGGTGGGCAATGAGGGATTCGAACCCCCGACCCCCTCGGTGTAAACGAGGTGCTCTGAACCAACTGAGCTAATTGCCCTAAGCGGATGCAAATATAAGCGAGTTTTTAATACCTGCAAAGTTTTTAATAGAAATAAATCTACTTTTTTTACGCTAAAATTGAACGACTCTCAAAGACAGTTTCTTAGCAGATAAATTATTTCGCTAATGACGGAACATTTTGATAAATAAAATCTCCGTGCCCACTAAATATCTTTCTAAACTCTTTAAAAAAAGCTTTTCTCTCTGCTTCGTCTGGCCAATGTTCATGAGCCAATCTTACAGACTCATCATAAGCGACCTCAAAATCTGCTAAACTTTCATAAATAGCGGCTTCAACTGCGTCTTGTGCATTGTTACCATATAATTGCTTATAAGTATAGTAGCCTTTGATATAATCGTTTTTCATTATTACATTATCAAAGAACTCTGTATATCCACTACCACCAGACCCCGTTTTATTCTTTCTTATGTGTAAAATTAAAGGTTCGGTAGAATTTGTAACTAAATCTTTTTGGTAAGGCAATGAAATAGCGATTTCATCCTGCCTATTTCCATTATAGTAACTGTTTTGGTTTTCAAAAAAAGTATCACGCTCATTTTCATAAGCCCAGCCCTCTTCAATCAACTCTTCGGTACGCTCTTTTCCATATTCAATATCTTCCCAAGAACCGTATACATTTACAAATAAAACTTCACTATCATCAGGAGAAATGATATGTGTATATACTCCAGAACCCAAAATAAATTCGTTCTTATTTGTAATTTTATCAAAGTACTCTTGCTCAACATCTTTCCAATCCGAAAAATCTTTTTCTGAATCGTTTACTAAATGAAAAGTTGAAATAACAATAATTGCAGGCACGAATTCTTCATCAAAATTATTCTGTGCATAATTTGTTTTAGAATAAAATAGTGTGCAAACTAAAAATACCAAGATTGAATTTTTCATAATTTTCATAGACTTATTAAAACAGTAATCAAATATAAAAAAATAATATGGTTTCAATTTGAACTATTTGTTTCTTCAAATAAATTGAACAACTATTACGATGATATAGCCATTTAAATAAGAAGCTTTTAATCCTAAACAACCTCCGCTACCACAAAAGTGCTGCCTCCAACATAAATAAAATCTTTCGTTGATGAATTTTGCTGTGCCGATTTATATGCATCCGCCACAGAATTACAGACGATACCTTTAAGTCCGAATAAATCGCACTTTGTCTTTAATTGAGTAGCGTCCAAACCTCTTGGAATATTAGGTTTACAGAAATAGTACTGAGCATCTTTCGGGAACAAGGGTAAAATACTTTCCAAATCTTTATCGTTTACAACACCTAAAACAATATGAAGGTTTTCGTAGATTTCCTGCTTCAATTGGTTTAAAACAAGTGTTAATCCTTCTCTATTATGTGCAGTATCACAAAATGTTTTTGGTTCATTAGCCAACATTTGCCAACGACCCAATAGACTTGTATTTTCTGCTACATGTTTAAATCCAAGTTTTAAATGGTCTTCGGAAATTTCAAATCCAAAATCTCGAAGAACTTCAAGAGTTAATGCAGCCGTTTTCAAGTTTTTCAATTGATAACTCCCAAGTAGATCAGTTTCATATGATTTCTGTATATGCTTATCTGCTAAAAACAGATCAGCATTACAGCTCATTGCTTTCTCATAAAAAACGTGATGAAGCTCTTCTTGATATTCGCCTACTACAACTGGCGTATCTTGCTTTATAATCCCTGCCTTCTCAACCGCAATTTCAGGCAATGTTTCGCCCAACATTTGCGTATGATCTAAACCAATATTTGTGATAACAGAAACAATAGGTGATATGATATTGGTAGAGTCTAATCGACCACCTAAACCCACTTCAATTATAGCAATATCTACTTTTTGTTTTGCGAAGTAATCAAATGCCAAACCAACGGTCATTTCAAAAAAAGACAACTTGTGTTGTTTCAAAAAAGCATTATTCTGTTCGATAAACTGAACAACACTATCTTGTGCAATTGATTCTCCATTTATTTTGATACGTTCTGTGTAATCTTTTAAATGCGGCGAAGTATACAAACCAACCTTGTAGCCGGCCTCTTGTAAAACAGAAGCCAACATATGACATGTAGAGCCTTTACCGTTAGTACCAGCAACATGAATAGAATTGAAAGATTTTTCTGGATAATTTAAATGCTCCGAAAGCAATATAGTATTGGTTAAATCTTTTTTAAAAGCGGTTTTACCAACATTTTGATACATTGGAAGTTGCGAAAACATCCAATCTAATGTTTCTTGATAAGTCATTTATTCTACTTTGCTCTTAAATTGAAACGAAAAATAATTTTTCCAATTTGTTCTGCTGGGGCGTTGGAGTCTTTTTCCCATTTCGTTCTTAACGCCGCATCTTTTGCCTTTAAGAGTATTCTAGAATCTATTACTGTAGTTCCCTTTCCTAGAACTGTTGCCTTAACAACATGACCGTCTCTATCCACTCTTACCTCAACTACAACAACACCTTCGTCTTCCTGGCCAGGATATTCTGGCTGAGGATCGTTAAGATTGTTTCGGCCCTTTAGCTGATAATCTCCGTTACCACCAGAACCTCCAAGACCGTCATAACCTTTAGCATCTAAATCTCCAGTTTCCTTTCCTTTATCTCCGCCGGTTTTATCATTTCCCTCACCGCCTGCTTTAACACCTTCACTATTAATTAAACCACTCATTTGAGCATCTAACTTTGCCTTTTTATCAGCCTCTTCTTGTGCTATTCTATCTGCCTCCTCTTTTGCTATTCTATCCGCTTCTTCTTGTGCTTTCTTAATTCTATCGGCCTCTTCTTGCACTAGTCGATCGGCTTCTTCCTGTGCTAATCTATCTTCCTCTAATTTCTTACGCTCATCTTCTTTCTGCTTCATCAAAATAGATTCTTCAGAATCTTGAGTCAAGACTTCCTCTACTTGAGTTTCTTCAACTGGTGCTGCCTCTTCCAGTTCTTCTTCAACAACCTCTTCTTTAACTTCCTCTGGTGTTTCTTCTACAACAGGATTCACCTCGGTTTTAACCGGCTCTTTAGGCTGAATATTTCCACTACCAACTTCTGAAGTACCAAAATTCACGGCAATTCCAGATTCAATTGGTGGGTCCATATAAGTCATTCCAAAAAAGAAAATCAACAACAACAATAACACCATTATTATTGATGTAACTGTGGCAGATTTACGTTTATGTACAGTATCTAAAAACTCCATTTATTTGGGTCTTACGGCGAGTATTACTTTAAATTTATTTCTATTTGCTATATCCATTACCGAAACGGCATCCTCAACAGGAACTCCTTCTTCCGCTCTTAACAAAACCGTAGGTTTATCCTGACCTGCCAATAAGGCTTTTAACTCGGCCTCAACATTTGCTTCTGGAACTTTCTTATCATTCACGTAATATTGATGCCCCTTCTTTATGCTTACCGCAACATTCTTAGTATTGGTAGATTTCCCTTTGGCTTTTGGCAAAATCATGTCCAATGCATTTGGTGCATTTGACGTTAACATAAAAAACACCAATAGCAAGAACACGATATCGGTCATAGAACTCATACTGAATTCTGGACTTACTTTATTTCTTCCCTTAAACTTCATCCTAAACTGGTTCGTTTAATAAATCTAAGAACTCTATGGCCTTCGCCTCCATTTTATGAACCACTTTATTGGTTTTTACCACCACATGGTTATAAGACATATATGCAATAATACCAACTATTAAACCAGCAACCGTTGTTGTCATTGCTGTATAAATACCTGATGCTAAAGATCCCATTTCAGCCTGACCTCCGCTAGTTGCCATTTCATGAAATGCTAAAATCATACCAATTACAGTTCCTAAAAACCCAATCATTGGTGCGGCACCCGCAACGGTTGCCAGTACACTAACATTCTTTTCTAATTTGTAAACCTCTAATGTTCCTGCGCTTTCTATGGCTGTATTAATATCTTCTAAGGGTTTTCCAATTCTAGAAATTCCTTTCTCAATTAATCTTGCTTCAGGTGAATTAGTTTGTGCACATAATACTTTTGCGGCATCTAATTTTCCATTTGCAATTTGATCTTTAATTTGATTCATAAAATTACTATCCGTTTTAGAAACGGCATTGATTGCAAAAATTCTTTCAAAGTAAATATAAAGTGCTGCAATAAGCATTATTAAAAGTACAACTACAATAACCTGTCCTCCAATTCCACCGTCCATAATTAAGTTATAAATAGACAATGTTTTTTCTTCAGACATTACTTCATCCAGTACTTCTTGGGTTTCTTGCAATAACATATTCTTAAGGGTTAATTGGTTTGATTTATTCTAGTAACGAAGTTACAATTTTTAAATTGTTCAATTCTACAAAAAAAGCCACCTTTTACAAAAGATGGCTTCAATTTAATTTTTTATTTTTCTTACAGCATTAATTTCACCATTAACAGCCCTAATCCTCCTAATACAATAGTATAAGGTAAGGCCATTTTTACCATTTTAAAGTATGACAGATTAATTAATGGTGCTAACGAACTCGTTAATAAGAATAAAAATGCTGCCTGCCCATTTGGCGTTGCAACACTTGGTAAATTTGTTCCAGTATTAATAGCTACAGCTAAAGTTTCGAAATGTTCTCTGGAAATTGTACCAGCATCAAAAGCCGCTTGAACTTCTCCTATATATACTGTGGCTACAAATACATTATCACTGATAGCCGACAAAACTCCATTAGCAATATAGAACATCGATGGTTGGTCTGCTAGATCTAATTCCAACGCTGCAGCAATAATTGGTGAAAATAAATGTTGATCATGAATCATTGCTACAACCACAAAAAACACAACTAATAAGCCTGTAAATGGCAATGCTTCTTCGAATGCAGGTCCTAATTGATGTTCATCTGTAATACCCATAAAGGCAGTCTGAACAATTATCAAACCTAAACCAATCATTCCAACAGAAGCAACATGTGTTGCCAATCCGGCAATTAATAATATTGCAGAAACACCTTGAACCATCAAAGCAAATTTCTCTTTTTTACTTCTATTTGCATCCTCTTCTGCCGTATAACCTTCTATAATTCCACGCGCAACAGTAGGCATTTTTGCTCCAAAGCCAAACCATCCTGTCAACTCTAATACAACAGTTGTTAATAATCCTCCTGCTAATACTGGTAGCGTAATTGCTTTCATTTTTAAGAAAAACTCAATAAAATCCCAGCCCATTACTTCACCAATTAATAAGTTTTGAGGCTCCCCTACTAAAGTACAAACGCCACCTAAGGCAGTTCCTACAGCACCATGCATTACTAAACTTCTTAAAAATGAACGGAATTGTTCTAGAGTTTCACCACTCAATTCTTTCCTATCTATAACACCGTCTTTATCATAATCTGAAGTGCTGGAGTGAATTTTATGATACACTCCGTAAAATCCAACAGTTACACTAATTAATACAGCCATTACGGTTAAGGCATCTAAAAATGCTGAGAGAACCGCAGCCAGAAATACAAATAGCAAAGACAAGACTAATTTGGATTTTATCTTGGTAAACACCTTACTAAAGATGTACATTAATAACGGTTTCATAAAGTAAATACCCGCCACCATAAACACCAACAACAATATTACCTCTATGTTTGCTTCCACTTCATGCATTGCATTTTTAGGTGAGGTGAGCCCTAAGGCTAAAATCTCAATTGCCAATAACCCTCCTGATTGCAATGGATAACATTTTAACGCCATTGCTAAAGTAAATATGAATTCACCAATGAATAACCAAGCGGCTACCGAAGGACTCATAAAATAAATTGGAATATTAATGATTAGGAATGTAATCATTACAGTTTTAAACCATCTTGGGCTATTTCCTAAAAAGTACTTAAACATAAATTATTAATTTAAACAAGTTGTTCTAGAGCAATCTCAAAAGCAGTTTTACAAATTTCAGTTTTGCTCTCTTTTTTATTATACGTCTTTATCAGTGCATTCCTTATTGTGTTTGAAGTATCTTCAAAAATAGCCTTGTCTTGCATAGGGATAGATCTTCTCTTTTCCATTAAATATGCGAAAACACGAGCAATACCACAATTGGATATAAAATCCGGTAACAAACTTACCTTTTTATCTGTAAATTCCATAATAGGACCGAAAAATATTTCCTTATCTGCAAAAGGAACATTAGCCCCTGGTGAAATCACCTCTAAACCAGCCTCTATTAATTGAGAAATTTGCTCTTTAGACACTAACCTAGAGGCTGCTGCCGGTACAAATATTTCAGTAGACAATGACCAAATTCGACTATTCATTTCTTCAAAAGGAATCATTTGGTCCGACTCTAATGTATTACCTTTTTTTGCTAAGAAAAGACTCGTCATTTCATCTAACGTAAACCCTTCTTCATTAATTAATCCTCCATGCCTATCAATAATACCAACCACTTTGGCGCCTAATTGAGTTAAATAATATGCTGCTGCTGCACCAACATTACCAAAACCTTGAACAATTGCTCTCTTATCCTTAATGGAACCTCCATAAATATCATAATAATGCTTTACCGCTTCTGCAACTCCATAACCCGTTAACATATCGGCAACTGTGTATTTGCGCTGTAAACTAGGGGTAAACTCTTTATTTTCTATCACTTTCACTACACCCAATCTCAACTGTCCAATTCTGTTAATTTTATCTGCCTCAGTTGGTTTAAAATGACCATTGAAAACCCCTTCTTGAGGATGCCATACCCCACAATCTTCTGTCATAGGAATTACGTCATGAATTTCATCTACATTCAAATCACCTCCAGTACCGTAATAATGTTTTAATAAAGGTGTAACTGCTTTATACCATCGTTCCAAAACGCCTTTCTTTCGCGGATCTGATGGATCAAAATTAATTCCAGATTTTGCACCGCCAATTGCTGGTCCTGAAACCGTGAATTTAACTTCCATAGTTTTTGCCAATGAAAGAACTTCATTCATATCAAGTCCTTTCCGCATCCTAGTTCCTCCACCAGATGCACCTCCTCTAAGAGAGTTTATTACAGTCCAGCCTTCTGCCTCTGTTTCGGCATCCTTCCAATGAAAAACAATTTCAGGTTGCTTTTCTTCATATTTTTTAAGTAGTTCTTTCATTTATATAATGTATAGTTAGTAGTATCAGTATTTATTTAGGTTCAACTATTTTTCCGCTGCAATGATCTTTATTCGCTCCTGTAACAGATTTAAGACAGTTGTTTTTATTTTCAATTCGCAAGACGCCCAAGAATGCAAAAACCAAGGCTTCTTTAAAATTTATCAATATATTTTTTGGAACTATCACTGAATTAAACAGTTTTAATTGCAATTGGTGGATTAAGAAATTATTAAATGCTCCACCTCCAGTAACAAATACTTGTCCAGGTGAACTAACTTTATCTGTAATTTGATTTACGATATGAGCAATAAATGTTCTCAGCACATCTTTCACTTCTAAATTATACTTGTCGATTACAGGAAAAATAAATTCAACTACAAATTCATAGCCAAGCGATTTAGGTGAATCTCCATTATAAAATTCCAAACCATCTAATTCATCTAGCAATTCTTTATGTATTGTTCCTTCTGAAGCTATTTTACCTCCATCATCATATTCTAATCCTATTTTTTGAATGTAATGGTTCATAACAATATTAACGGGACAAATATCAAAAGCCAATCGCTCACCTTTTTTATCAAAAGAAATATTTGCAAAGCCTCCCAAATTCAAACAATACTCAAAATCTGAAAATAACAATTGGTCTCCAATCGGAACTAAAGGAGCACCTTGCCCTCCCAGTTTCACATCTTGTGTTCTAAAATCATATACAGTTTTATAGCCAGTCAATTTAGCAATAGTCTCCCCATCACCAATTTGTAAAGTAACCCCTTCTTCTGGCTTATGAAAAATTGTATGCCCATGAGAAGCAACAAAATCAACCTTACTAATTCCTTTGGACACAACGAATGAATGAATCAACTTACTGAGATACTCTCCATACGCAACATCCAAAATTTTCAAATACGCTGGATCTTTATCGAATCCTGATCTTAATTTATCCTCCCATGATTTAGAATACGGAATCATTTCTGATGCAATTATCTCATAAGAATAGGAACCTTTGGTGAATGAAGTATATACCAAATCAACTCCATCTAAAGAAGTACCACTCATTAAACCAATAACAAACCACTTATCATCATTCATCTTTAAAAAAATTTATTGGGCTACATCCTTTTTCAAATTATCATTTCATCAAAAAAATTACGAATAAAAGAGGTATATTTGTCAAATATCACAATAAATAGCCAAATTATTAAACATTATGGACTTTAATTTAACCGAAGAACAGATTATGATTCGCGATGCGGCACGGGATTTTGCACAAAGCGAATTACTTCCAGGAGTAATTGAAAGAGATGAAAAACAAGAATTCCCAAGGGAACAAATAAAGAAAATGGGAGAACTCGGTTTTTTAGGCATGATGGTAGATCCAAAATACGGAGGCGGTGGAATGGATACTGCATCTTATGTTTTGGCTATGGAAGAAATTTCCAAAATTGATGCCTCAGCATCAGTTGTGATGTCGGTAAACAATTCATTGGTCTGCTGGGGGCTTGAAGCTTTTGGAACTGAAGAGCAAAAGCAAAAATACTTAACCAAACTCGCCACTGGAGAAATCATAGGTGCATTTTGTTTAAGTGAACCTGAAGCTGGAAGTGATGCCACATCTCAAAAAACTACTGCAATTGACAAAGGTGACTACTACCTATTAAATGGCACGAAGAATTGGATCACCAATGGAAATACAGCTAGTGTATATTTGGTTATTGCACAAACAGATATCGAAAAAGGACATAAAGGAATTAATGCTTTAATTGTAGAAAAAGGAGTAGAAGGGTTTGAAGTTGGACCTAAAGAGAATAAATTAGGAATTCGAGGGTCTGATACACACTCTTTAATGTTTACTGATGTTAAAGTTCCTAAAGAAAATAGAATTGGTGAAGACGGATTTGGATTTAAGTTTGCTATGAAAACTTTGGCAGGTGGAAGAATCGGAATTGCCTCTCAAGCCTTAGGTATTGCATCTGGAGCATACGAACTTGCTTTAAAATATTCGAAAGAGCGTAAATCTTTTGGAACAGAAATCTGCAATCATCAGGCAATTGCTTTTAAATTAGCTGACATGGCTACTCATATTGAAGCGGCCAGAATGCTTTGCCTCAGAGCGGCATGGGATAAAGATGAGAAAAAGAATTATGATCAGTCTGGTGCCATGGCCAAATTGTATGCCGCAGAAATGGCTATGAATGTTGCAACTGAAGCTGTACAGATTCATGGAGGATATGGGTTTGTAAAAGAATACCATGTTGAACGTTTAATGAGAGATGCTAAGATTACTCAAATTTATGAAGGCACATCAGAAATTCAAAAAATTGTAATCTCGAGAAATATATTGAGAGGTTAAAACTCTGTTTTGACAGTCTCAAAAAACATATTGAGAGATTCAAACTAAATATTGAATGTAAATAATTCATAGAAAACACCTTTTTTCATAAATTTAATTCATTATAAATCGATATTAATTGCACAAAATCAGTCTTAGGACTGATTTTTTTTGAAAAAAATTCAACAAACATGCATTTTTATGATATTCTTAAAAAAATGTTATGTTTTTTTTCACACCCCCTAAATTTACATAGGTTAAAAATATCATTTTAACTTTTTATCATTTTTACCCCCTATTTTTTGAATACCATACTTTTAAAAATCATCATTTTATCGAGCTACTACCCTGTCATAATTAGGGGGTAATTATTTTTTGACATACTTTTGGATCGAATTTTAGAAAACATAAAAACTTAACTAAAACCATTTATTATGAAAAAAATTCTACTAAGTATTACAATATTAACCATCTGTGTTACTACAAATCTACAGGCACAAGAAACTGAAGAAAAAAAGAAATTTTCAGTTTCAGGTAGTATAGATGCATATTTCAGAACAAACTTTAACGCCCCTAACACTGGAGACAATCCGGTTGCACCAGGAACGTCGTTTGCAAATCTACCTGGCTTTGCATTAGGTATGGCAAATTTAGTTGCAGCATACGAAGGCGAAAAAGTTGGATTTGTTGCAGACTTAGTTTACGGACCACGTGGAGAGGATGCTACTTTTTTATCTGGAGCTTTAAGACCAGATGGAAGTTCAAATATTGTAAATCAATTATACGCATATTGGAACGTAAGTGAAAATGTAACATTAACGATAGGTAACTTTAATACATTCTTAGGATATGAAGTTATTTCTCCAACGGGTAACTTTAACTATAGTACATCTTATTTATTCTCTTATGGTCCATTTAGCCATACTGGTATTAAAGCAGACATTGCCTTAAGTGAGAACACTTCATTAATGTTATCTGTTATGAACCCTACTGATGCAACAGAGTTTAACCCAACAGACACGTATGCTTTTGGAGCACAATTAGGTTTCCACGGTCAATATTTAAATTTATTAATAGACCATGGCGCGTTCGAAATTGACTATACCGGTGGTTTTGACGTTTCAGAGAAATTTTTCTTAGGCATTAATGCTGCATACTACAGCAATGGTGAAGATGACCCAGACGATTTAGGATTTTATGGTGCGGCAATCTACCCTCAATACACAACTTCTGAAACATTTACAATTGGTTTAAGAGCAGAATACTTTCAAGAAATTGAGGAATTCGGTGCGATTGGAACTGCAGTACCAGATTCTAGTGTATTCGCAACTACGCTTACAGGAAACATACATATTAACGATTTAACAATTATACCAGAAATAAGACTAGACTCTAGTTCAGATGACTTCTTTGTAAACAAAGATTTAGAAGGCCAAAAAAGCCTTAGCTCATTTGTATTAGCAGCAGTTTATTCATTCTAATTTCTAAAACTATCTAATTATGAAAAAAGTAGAAGCTATTATCAGAAAATCAAAATTCACCGCAGTGAAAGAAGCACTGCATAAAGTGGGAGTTAACTTTTTCTCCTATTGGGATGTTACCGGACTTGGTAATGAAAAAGAAGGTCATGTATATAGAGGTGTTGCTTATAGCACTAGTGATATCCAAAGAAGATACTTATCAATTGTTGTAAATGATGACTTTGAAGATATAACCATTGATGCAATTTTAAAGTCTGCAGGTACTGGAGAAGTTGGAGACGGAAAAGTTTTCGTATCAAGCATTGATGAAGTATACAGAATTAGAACTGGAGAAAAAGGTGGAGAAACCTTAAAATAAATAAACACACAACTTTAAAATTTTAAAATTTCATTATGGAATTACTTACAACAAATAATGTATGGATGATGATCTGTACGGCACTCGTTTTCTTTATGCACTTAGGTTTTGCATTTTTAGAAATTGGATTGACAAGACAAAAAAACACTTTAAATATTTTATTTAAAAACATCTTTATTATAACCGTAGGCCTGTTATTATACTGCTTAGTAGGGTTCAACTTAATGTACCCAGGAGAATTTAATGGATTCATTGGCTTTGCAGGGTTCGGTTTAGATGCGGTTGCAGCAGCAGATTTAGCTTACAATGAAGGCTATACTTATTGGACAGACTTCTTATTCCAAGGAATGTTTGCAGCAACAGCAGCAACAATTGTTTCTGGAGCAGTTGCAGAAAGAATTAAATTAGTTCCTTTCATGATCTTTACAGTTATATATGTAGGGATAGTTTACCCAATTGCAGGATCTTGGAAATGGGGAGGCGGATTCTTAGACGGTTTAGGGTTTTATGATTTCGCAGGATCTACGCTAGTTCACTCAGTTGGTGGATGGGCTGCCTTGGTTGCAGTTTGGTTATTAGGGTCCAGAATTGGAAAATTCAAAGACGGAAAACCACAAGCAATACCAGGTCACAACATTCCTTTAGCAACAGCAGGTGTTTTAATTCTTTGGTTAGGATGGTTTGGATTTAATGGAGGATCAGTATTATCTGCAGACCCAGCATTAACATCTCTAACTTTAGTTACAACTTGTTTGGCTGCCGCAGCTGGTGGTGTAGTAGCATTTATCGTATCAACAGTTTTGTATAAAAACTTTGACTTAACAATGTTCTTAAATGGAATTTTAGGAGGATTGGTAAGTATTACTGCAGGTGCTGATCAAATGGGACCAACCGATGCTATTATCATTGGAACTATTGGAGGAGCACTTATTGTTTTTGCAGTTTCATTTATAGATAAAATTAAATTAGACGATCCTGTAGGTGCAATTGCGGTTCACTTAATTTGTGGAATTTGGGGAACTTTAGCAGTTGGAATCTTCGGAGCAATGGCTGGATGGGATCAATTTTTAAGTCAATTAATAGGTGTTGGTTCTTATGCAGCAATCTGTATTGTATCATCATTTATCATATTCTTTATATTAAAGAAAACAGTTGGAATTAGAGTTTCAGAAAAAGAAGAACTTGAAGGATTAGATGGGCATGAACATGGAATGAATGCATATCCTGATTTCCGAATGAACGAACATTAATAGTAGTTAGTTAGTAATAGTAAGGTCTGATTTCAAGAAAATTAGCCCACAAAATTGAGGTGAAATAAAGGTATTATATCTTTATTCACCTCTTTTTGTTTTAAAATCACGAAAATTAGCAAATTCTCAATCTTTCAAACATTATTTAATAAATACAAATTATATTCATTGAATTATTTTATTTGTTGCATTTCTTAAATCATATTGAATGATTCACTAATTTTTTTTCAACAAATTATATAACTTTGCTATCAATATTTGAAGATTATGATAGAAAAACAAGGTTTATACTTACCAGAATTTGAGCATGAAAATTGCGGCGCAGGATTTATATGTAACCTAAAAGGAGAGAAAACAAATCAAATAATTCATGATGCCTTAGAAATTTTAGTAAAACTAGAACATAGAGGTGGTGTAAGCGCAGATGGAAAAACCGGTGATGGTGCCGGGTTATTAATTGATATTCCGCATAAATATTTTGAACGTGTTTGTACATTTGATTTACCAGCACAAAGAGAATACGCTGTTGGAATGGTGTTTTTACCTAAAAACACGAATCAATATAAATACTGCAAAGATGTATTTGAAAAAGAAATTAAAAATCAAGGTCTTACCATTTTAGGTTGGAGAACTGTACCTGTAAATTCATCTCAATTAGGAGAAATTGCCTTAGCATCGGAGCCAAATATTGAACAAATTTTTATTGGAAAGAGCGAATCAATTGAAGAGAATGTTTTCAAAGCAAAATTATATGCAGCAAGAAAAATAACAGAGCATGACATTGCAAATTCCAAAATGTCAGAAAGTTCTTATTTCTATTTACCTAGTCTTTCAAATACCACCTTAATATATAAAGGTATTATTATGCCTGAAGACATCGGGCCTTATTTTACCGATTTACAACAACCAGATTTGGTAACAAGACTAGCATTAGTGCATCAAAGGTTTAGTACCAACACCATGCCTACTTGGGAGTTGGCGCAACCGTTTAGATATATGTGTCAAAATGGTGAAATAAACACCCTACGCGGAAACGTAAGTCGAATGCGTGTTCGTGAAGAGATTATGCAAAGTGATGTCTTTGGTCCAGAGATAGATAAATTGTTCCCAATAATTTTACCAGGAAAATCAGATTCTGCCTCTATGGATATGGTGGTTGAATTATTGACTTTAACAGGAAGGTCTTTACCGGAAGTAATGATGATGATGATTCCTGAAGCATGGGAAAAACACAAAACCATGTCTGAGGATAGAAAAGCATTTTATGAATATAATGCTTGTATCATGGAGCCTTGGGATGGCCCGGCATCTGTTCCTTTTACAGATGGTGATTATATTGGAGCCTTACTGGATAGAAATGGATTGAGACCCTCAAGATATACCCTTACAAAAAGCGGAAAATTAATCATGTCTTCAGAAATTGGAGTGGTCGATGTAGAAGCAGAAGATGTTGAATTGCACGGAAGATTGGAACCTGGAAAAATGTTCTTGGTAGACATGAATGAAGGACGTATTATAAATGATGAAGAAATCAAATCTAAAATTGTATCTGAACGTCCCTACAAGAAATGGTTAGACAATACAAGGTTACATTTAAAAGATGTGCCTTATACCAATGATGTATGTCCTATCGAGACTATCGATATGAAAACAAGAGCACGTTTGTTTAATTATACGTTAGAAGACATGCAAGAAATTATAACGCCAATGGCCCAAAATGCCAAAGAAGCGTTAGGTTCTATGGGAATTGATACACCTCTTGCTGTTTTGTCTGACAGGCCTCAAATAATCTCAAATTATTTCAAGCAATTATTCGCGCAAGTTACAAATCCACCTTTAGATGGAATTAGAGAAGAAATTGTTACTGACATTAGTTTAGCTCTTGGAAAGGATAGGAACATCTTTAGTATTACTGAGCGTCAATGTAGAAAATTACGAATTCAAAATCCGGTAATTTCTAACAACGACTTAGAAAAAATAAGAACAATATCAGTTGGAACATTTCAAGCGGAAACTATTGAAATGCTTTATCCAATAGATAAAGGATTGAATGGTTTAGAGGATGCTTTGGAAGATATTATTGTTCAAATTACAAAAGCCTTAGACAGAGGAACTAACATCATTATATTATCTGATAGAGGAGTTAATAAGGACTTCGCTCCTATTCCTTCTTTGTTGGCATGTTCATTTGTAAATCATCAAATGAACAGATTGCGCAAGCGCTCTTATTTTGACATCATTATAGAATCGGCAGAGCCGAGAGAGCCACATCATTTTGCCACTTTATTCGGTTATGGTGCTAGTGCTATCAATCCTTATATGGTAAATGAAATCATTAGAAAACAAGTAAAAGATGGATTTATTACCGAAATGGACGAGCAAAAAGCCGTTGATAACTTTAACAAAGCAATTGGTAAAGGAATCTTAAAAGTGATGAACAAAATTGGAATTTCCACTTTACACTCGTATCGTGGTTCTCAAATTTTTGAAATCGTTGGATTCAACTCACAATTTGTAGAAAAATACTTTCCATACACAGCTTCAAGAATTGAAGGAATTGGCTTGTATGAAATAGAAAAAGAAATTAGAGAACGTTACAAATACGCCTATCCAGATAAATATATAAACAAACGCTTAGGTTTAAATATTGGAGGTGATTATAGATGGAGAAGAAATGGTGAACGTCATATGTTTAATCCAACTACTGTTTCTAAATTACAACAAGCAGTTCGTTTAAGCGATCAAAAAAGTTATGACATTTATGCAAAGGCTATAAATGAACAATCGGAAAATTTAATGACCATTCGTGGATTATTTGAATTTGATAATTTCGATCCAATTTCCATTGATGAAGTTGAACCATGGACAGAAATTGTAAAACGATTCAAGACAGGAGCTATGTCTTATGGGTCAATCTCTAGAGAAGCCCATGAAAATTTAGCCATTGCCATGAACAGAATTGGAGCAAAATCCAATTCAGGAGAAGGTGGTGAAGATAGAAACCGTTTCCAACCAGATGTTAATGGAGATAGCAGAAACTCTGCTATTAAGCAAGTTGCTTCTGGACGTTTTGGTGTAACATCTCACTACTTAACCAACGCAAAAGAGATTCAAATTAAAATGGCTCAAGGAGCAAAACCTGGTGAAGGTGGACAGTTACCTGGTGAAAAAGTATTGCCATGGATTGCATCGGCAAGAAACTCAACACCTTTTGTAGGATTGATTTCTCCTCCTCCGCATCACGACATCTATTCAATTGAAGATTTAGCACAATTAATCTTCGACTTAAAAAATGCGAACCGCGAGGCAAGAATAAATGTAAAACTAGTATCAGAAGTCGGTGTAGGAACTATTGCTGCAGGAGTATCTAAAGCAAAAGCGGATGTAGTACTAATATCTGGCTATGATGGAGGTACAGGTGCCTCGCCATTAACATCGCTAAAACATGCTGGCTTACCTTGGGAACTTGGTTTAGCAGAGGCTCAACAAACCTTAGTATTAAACAATCTAAGAAGTAGAATTGTAGTTGAGTGCGACGGGCAATTAAAAACTGGCCGTGACGTTGCTATTGCTGCGTTATTAGGTGCTGAGGAATTTGGATTTGCAACGGCTCCACTAGTAGCTTCAGGATGTATTATGATGCGTAAATGTCATTTAAATACTTGTCCAGTAGGTATTGCCACACAGGATAAAGAGTTACGCAAAAACTTTAAGGGCACTCCGGAACATGTTATTAACTTCTTCTACTATATCGCAGAAGAACTAAGAGGAATCATGGCGCAATTAGGGTTTAGAACCTTAGAAGAAATGGTTGGTCAAACACATAAAATCAACTCCAACAAAGCCATAAAGCATTATAAGGCCAAAGGATTAGATTTATCTTCAATTTTACACACACCTGAGGGTTATTCTAAAATGCCAATTCATAATTCTGAAAAGCAAGATCACAACTTAGAAAATGTTATTGATTTCAAAATATTAAAGGATTCGCACAAGGCTTTATTTAGAAAAGAAAAAATGACTTTGAATTACAAAATCAAGAATACCGATAGAACCGTTGGTGCAATTGTGAGTAATGAAATATCTAAAAAATACGGTCATTTAGGATTACCTGAAGATACCATAAACATCAATTTCACAGGTTCAGCTGGTCAAAGTTTAGGTGCATTTGGAGCACACGGATTAACTTTTAATGTTGACGGAAATACAAATGATTATTTAGGAAAAGGATTGTCAGGAGCCAAATTGATAATCAAAAAACCTAAAGGCGCAACGTTTAAGGCTGAAGAAAACATTATTGTAGGTAATGTATGTTTATTCGGTGCGGTAGAAGGTCAAGCTTATATAAACGGAATTGCAGGTGAAAGATTTGCTGTAAGAAATTCGGGAGCAACTACCGTTGTTGAGGGTGTAGGAGATCATTGTTGCGAATATATGACTGGTGGAAGAGTTGCCGTTCTTGGTAAAACAGGAAGAAATTTTGCTGCAGGAATGAGTGGAGGTATCGCATACGTGTATGATTCAGAAGAGAAATTTACGAAAGGGTTGTGCAACACTGAGACTATAGAGTTTGAAGAAATAACCGCTGTAGATGCAAGAGAATTAAAAGAAATGATTTCAAACCATGTTGCAAATACTGGTAGTAATCGTGGAAAAGAGATACTCGCCGATTGGAAAAACAACCTTGCAAAATTTGTAAAGGTAATGCCAATTGAATACAAAAAAGCGTTGATACGTTTAGAGACTGAAGAACCAATGGTAGAAGAATTAACAGCATAAGAAGATGGGAAAAGTTACAGGATTTAAAGAAATAGAGAGAAAAGACGAAGCATACAAACCCGTTAAAGAACGTGTTGAACATTATAAGGAATTTACAGTTCCTTTAAATGAAAAAGAAATTTCTGACCAAGGGTCTAGATGCATGGATTGTGGAATTCCATTTTGCCACAGTGGTTGTCCACTTGGAAATTTAATTCCAGATTTTAATCATATGGTACATCAAGGAGAATGGCAACGTGCCAGTTGGATTTTACATTCAACCAATAACTTCCCAGAATTTACTGGTAGGTTATGTCCTGCCCCTTGTGAAAAAGCATGTGTATTAGGAATTATTGACAGTCCTATTTCTATCGAAAATATCGAAAAAAATATTGTAGAACGTGCATTTAAAGAAGGCTGGATAAAACCAATCATTCCAAAAACTAGAACAGGTAAATCAGTCGCCGTAGTTGGTTCTGGACCGGCAGGCTTAGCAACTGCACAGCAGTTAAATAGAGCTGGGCATACAGTTACTGTTTTTGAACGCGATGACGCAATTGGTGGATTATTACGTTATGGGATTCCAAATTTTAAAATGGAAAAAGAAATTATTGACCGAAGAGTTGACATTTTAAAAGCAGAAGGGATCACATTTAAGGTAAATGTAAATGTTGGCGTAAATTATGATGTAGAAGAATTAAAGGCATTTGATGCCGTTGTTCTTTGTGGTGGAGCAACAGAGAGGAGAAGTTTACCAACTCCTGGAATAGAATCAGATGGTGTTGTGCAAGCGATGGACTTTTTAACGCAACAAACAAAAGTCGTTTTTGGTAAAAAAGTTAAAGACCAAGTATTGGCTACGGATAAAAATGTTATTGTGATTGGTGGCGGAGATACAGGTTCAGATTGTGTAGGAACTTCAAACAGACAAGGTGCAAAATCGGTTATAAATTTTGAAATTATGCCGAAGCCTCCGATTTCAAGAAGTGAATCTACGCCATGGCCTTTTTGGCCTTTGCAGTTGAAAACATCTTCATCTCATGAAGAAGGCGTAGAACGCAACTGGCTAATCAACACTAAAGAATTTGTAAAAGACGAAGAAGGAAAATTAACCGCCTTAAAAACGGTTCAAGTTGAATGGAAAATTGTTCCAGGACAAAGACCTCAATTAATTGAAATTGAGGGAACCGAAAAGACATGGCCATGTGAACTGGCTTTATTAGCACTAGGATTTACTGGACCAGAATCAACTTTAGCTGACAAATTAGGTATAGAGCGTGATGCCAGATCTAATTATAAAGCCGTGTATGGCAAGTACCAAACTAATGTTCCAAACATTTTTGCGGCTGGCGACATGCGCAGAGGACAATCATTAATTGTTTGGGCAATATCGGAAGGCAGAGAAGCCGCAAGACAAGTAGATATTTATTTAATGGGTAAATCTGATTTACCTACTAAAGGAAATGGAGACATACTATCAGCATAACTAACTATAGTTTTCATTAGAAAAGTCTCAATCGGATAATACTGATTGGGGCTTTTCGTTTTTAAAACGCCACTCTAAAACTAATATTTGGAGTTAACCCTAAAGATTTTTGCTGTACTTCAGTAACAGAATTTTCAACAATTTTATAATACGTATTTGTTAAGTTTTCTTGATTGAATAAATTCCAAACAGAAACACCTGCACTTGCCTTTGTTTTTTTAGATAATTTAAATTGATATTGTGCGGAAACATCTACTCGCATATAATCTTCTAATCGACTCATATTTGCTGTTTCATAATTTATCTTATCATCAATTATTTCACTCCCTTCAATTGGCTTGGTAATCGGTTTACCAGAATGCCAGTTCAACCTCGCAGAAATATCTAAGTTTTTTATAGAATAACTTGTTGCCAAATTTACAGCATGCCTAACATCAACATTACTCGGAAATACATTCTCTTCTAATTCTGAAAACGTGTATTGATTATCTCCATAACTGTAACTAAGCCATGTATTGAATTTATTTAATCGTTTTCTTATTAAAAAGTCAGCACCAAACACCTCATAACTTCCAGTAGTATTTACGTATTGATATTGGTTTTGAAAACCTTGACTTTTTGAAGTAATACCGTCTACTATTTTATAATAACCTTCAGCGCTAATCAACCATCCATTATTGGCATAGAACAATCCTGCACTTCCTTGTATGCTTTCCATTATTGGAATATCATATTCTCCTTCTTCTGCATTAAAATTCCCATTGTTCGACAAAATCCATCTTCTATTTTCAACCCCTAAAAAATCCTCTTGAAAATCAATTATCTGAGATGCTGTTTGATGCTTTACTTCTCCTAATAATTGCAACGTAAAATCATCTAAGAAACGGTGACTGAAACTTAATCTAGGCTCTATCAAAAAAGAACCAAATTTCTCTAAATAATTAAACCGAACACCTATTCTTGCAGTGGTATTAAAATCGTTTGAAGTGTAACCCAATTGAGAAGAAAGTCCGTGTGACCGAATAACTTGTTTTACTTCTTTTCTATACAATGGATCGTCTACATCTTGTATATTCGTTACCCCCGTTTCTTGATATTGATACCCATTATACAAAGAAATCATATCGGATAATTTATATTCCGTATCTAATTTCACAGCTTCCTCAAAAACTTCATTCTCTTGTAATAATCGCTGATTATTTACTAAATCATGATTTATAGATTCTAAGTTATATTTGCTAGCATAGAGTTGCAAATTTGTACTAAACCATTCATTCCACTCTCTTAAATATGAAACGCCACCTGCCAAGTTTCTTTGAGAAGCACTACTTTCTTTTGATGCTTCTTCTCCATCCACAACCGCATTTTCTAAAAAAAATAAGTTATTATCGAATAGCAAAAAATTTACTCGAATCTTATCATATGGAGTAATTTCATAAAGCCATCGCGCATTCACATCATAAAACGAAAACTCATCATCAGATTTAATAACATTATCAGAATCTTGTAATAACTCGGTATTTTGGAATGCTTTATCAAAATATTGTTTGTAAGTTGGAGTTTCTATTAAATTATTAATAGATTTTCTGGCAGAAAGTTGTAAAGATGATTGATCTCCAATTGGTGTATCAAAAAACACATCTGCATTAATTAAATTCAAACCAATTTCTGTTTTTGTTTTAGTGGTCAACTCACTATCAGTATTCATTAAAATAGTTCCCGAAACACCTTCACTTAAGTCAGCATCTGTTCCATTTTGAATTAATGTAGCATTCGTAGTTAAATGTGGATTAAAGGCCGATATGAGTCCGAAAAAGTGTCCGGATTGGTACATTTTCATACCATCCCATAATACCAGATTTTCATGATTAGCCCCACCACGAATATTAATATTAGATACAGACTCATCTGCACTCTGAATTCCAGGCAAAGCTTGAAGCGTTTGTAGCACATCTGGTTCGATAAGACCAGGAAGGATATCAAATTTTTTATAATCTATATCATACGAACCCTTGGTTGTTTTTTGGATTCCTTTCGTTAAATAATTTCGGACGACTATTTCAGATATTTGTTCAATTTTAGCAACCAAGTATATGGGATCACAAGACGATTCGTTTATACTATTTAATTGATAGCGCACTCCTTTATAACTTAAATGAGATATCACCAGCAATTTATTTTCTATAGGCCTTTCTAAATTAAAATAACCTTCCTCATTTGTTGTTGTTATTTCAGCATCAACCCGAACAACTGCACCTATAACAGGTTCTTCAGTTTCTATATCTATTAAATACCCACAAAGAGTATTTGATTTATAATTCGTGCTTACGGCAATATTTGAAACATCTAATACTGTAAATTCTAATTTAGTATGCTGTCTCAAATATTTAAGTGCATTTTTTAAACTTTTAAATGTTTTTGGGTTTTCAATAAAAATTTCAGCAATTGTATTGTCGGCATAAGAAAAATTACAATCAAATTGTTGCTCAATAGTTTCTAAAATTTTTGCAAGAGATTCCTTATCCTCTCCAACTTGAGCATAAAAGATATGGCAAAAAAGAAAGGTGAAAACTAAAATTAAATTTTTCGTTCTATTCAACTTTATCTAAGGATACTATCCCTTTGTTAATCGTATAATCTAATCCAAATGGTAATGCTATAGCCTTAATAGCCATATCTCTATTATTATGCACAAACATACCTGAATACAGCTGTTTTGTATCTAAACTTTCTATCATGTAAACCTTTAAATTGTATTGTCTTTCAAATTCCCTAATCACTTCAATCAAAGGAACACTTTCAAAACTACTAAAACTATCCATCCAAGTAGGACGCTCTCGATGTGTTGTACTTTTATAGATGTTTTTATTTAACAATCTAACCGTTTCTCCAGCAGATAGCGTAATTACTTCATCATTAATTTGAACATTAACTTTGCCTTCAAAACATTTAACTTCAAAATAATTCGCTCTATTTTTTACACTAAATTCAGTACCTACAACACTAACAACACCAGAAGAAGTAATCACGTCAAATTGTGAACCTTTTGCCACTTTAAAAAACGCCTCACCATCAAGATTCACCTCTCTACTTTCACTCCATCTATTCTTATTAAACGCCAAAGTAGACATCGCATTTAATTCTACATTAGAGGCATCTGGTAATATAACCGAAGAGCTTTCCGATGCAAAGGTTTCAATAGTTGTAATGTTTGTTGTAAAAAATGTAGCATACAGAATTACTCCAATCGTTAAAACAGCGGCAATTTTAAGAATAGGATTCCATTTCGAATTCTTTCTGATTCTTTTCCTTTTTTGATCGATTGAAGTATTTAATTTTTCATAAACTCTTTTCGAATTAAAATTTGGAGCCGAAAACAACCTCGCTTTTTCCGATAATTTCATAAATGATTCGTACTCGTCTAATTGCTGAAACTCTTTTAGTTCTTCATCAGATAAGTCATCGTCTAACCACTTTTTTATTAATTCCTCCTTGTTCATAATATTATCACTTCAACTATTAAACAACTCACTACTTAATTTCCCTACCTTTAAGTTAATAAAATTATATTCCTTCTATTTCTTTCCTCAAAGATTTTAGCGCTCCATACAATCTTTTCTCAACGCCTTTAACAGATATTCCAAGTAATTCGGCAATTTCTTTATGTCTTTTCCCTTCAATTCTATTCAATAAAAATGCTTCTCGTTGCCCTTCAGTTAAATTAGCTAAAGCATTCTGATACTTTTGCATATACTCCTCTTCTTCCATTATAAATTCGGGAGTTTCATTGGTGTAATCTTTCGGCTTTAGCTTTTGATAATTTAAAACTACCTTATTGTGTTTTATATCATTAAGTACGCTATTACTAGCAACCGTAAACAAAAAACTCTTTGCTTTATCAACCGAAACTTTACCGCAATTATCCCATAATTTTATGAATGCTTCTTGCACTTTATCCTCAGGATTCAAATGACTTCCAAATTTGTAGTATAAGAAATCGTGCAAAGATTTTGAGTATTTATCAAACAGACTGGCGAACAAGCGTTCTTCACAAATGTTATCAAACATACTTTTAGCCATAGTTAAGGGGTTAATTAAGTTTCAAAAATATATTTTTTATTTTGAAAGGTAGGGTTTTTTACTTTTAAATTGTTTCATTATCAAACGGTACAAAATTTTTAATTTAAAATTCCCACGTTATGAACTTTTCTATGAAAAACAAAAAGATCAAAAAATCCATACATAACTCTAAAGGTAACTTTTTCAAAAGTTTCTTTATTATTTCTTTCTTAAGCATGGCTATGCTTTTTACAGGTTGCCAAGACGAAGTGAATGAAATTGTTCAAGGTGCCAATGAAGAAGAATTATTAGTGGCGAACTCTAGTGTTGCTTCGTTGATGAAATCTACCGCTACTAAAGACGGTTCGAAAGACAATATAATTGACAATGCTAGTTGCTTTACTGTGCAACTTCCCGTTAATGTTTATGTAAATGGTTTAGAGATAATTGTCGATTCTGAAGAAGATTTTGAAACAATTGAAGAAATATTTGATGAATACTATGACGATGAAGATTATTTAGAATATGCATATCCAATTGTCATTGAATTAAGCGATTATACCGAAGTGATTATTGAAAATAAAGAACAATTTAAGGAATATGTTGAAGCCTGTGAAAACACAGAAGACGATGATATAGAATGTGTTGATTTCAAATACCCTTTATTCTATTCTGTATTTGACTCGAACCGAAACACAATTGAAACTGTTGAAATTGAGAATGACCGACAAATGTTTCGCTTTATTAAAAACATTCAGACGACAGATATTATTAGTTTAAATTTCCCAATCACAGTGATGTTTACTGATGATACAGAAATGATCATTAATAGTATGTCCGAATTAGAATCTGCATTAGAATCTGGAATCGAATTTTGTGATGAAGATGATGATAACGATTACGGTGATGATGATTTTGATGAAAACAGACTGGAAGAACTACTCACAATGTGTCCATGGATAGTACATGATTTAAAGAGAAACAACACGGATTTAACAGCAGAATATAAAGAATACTTAATCGTATTTAGAACAGAGAATGTAGTAAAAATCAGAAAACGAAATGGAGTTGTTATTGAAGGTTCATGGAACATTGATGCATCTACAACTGGAGTTAAAATTAATCTAGAATTTGATTCTAATGTATTAGAAGATTTTACTTTAGTTTGGAAAGTTACAGATATTAATCATGGAAGAATTAAATTATACACTGAATTTGGAAATAGAATTATTCTTGAGAAAAAATGCGACTTAGTATTTGATCATAATAAAGAACGTATTAAAAACATTTTAAATGAATGCTTATGGAGAATAACTCGTTTACATTATTACGGCTTAGATTACGATCAAAAATATATTGGTACACCATTGAGATTCTTTGAAAATGGAATTGTAAAATTAAGAATTAAAGGTGAATTGATCTATGGTCAATGGGATATCATAAGCCCTACTCAAGGTACAACTGGAGAATATATATTGATATTAGGTTTCGGAGATAGACCAGAATTGAATCTCTATTGGAGAATTAATCTCTTAGGTGACGAAAAAATTAAACTTTCAAATGAGAACAGTCAATTAATATTAGATCGTTTTTGCGAAAACCCTGATGAAGATGTTGAGTATATTAATAATGTCTTGGTAGAAGGAGAATGGAATGTAGCTAAGTATGAAACAGAAAATGGGAACATCGCTAACATCTTTGAAAATTATATTGTTGGATTTAAGGAAAATGGTAAAATTTATGGGGAAGGCAATGGCCAAAATATTTTTGGATCTTGGTTAGGTTTCAGAAACCTAGACGGTCATTTAAAACTTGGATTAAATTTTGGAGACAACGATCCATTTATGGAATTAAATCATCGTTGGAAAATTGTTGAAATAACTGAAAATAGAATTGAGTTAAAAGATTACAGTCATTCAGGAACAATTGAACGCATATTAGTTTTTGAACGCTATTAATCATACCCCACTCGGTTAAGAGAACCCAAAGCACATTTACGAGTTGGTTAATTGAAGAAACCGTCTGTCGCCATAGCACAGGCGGTTTTTTATTTCTAAAATGAATAACAATATGTTAATACTGTATAGTCTTTGAACTTATACAAAGCACTATCTTTACATCCAACATTATTAATCCATTAAAAATATGGAAATAGCTATTATATCACATGACGGGAAGAAGGCTGAAATGGTTCAATTTTTGAATGAGCACAAGAATCTTCTCGATTCAAAACACATCGAATTAATCTCTACTGGAACTACTGGAGCAAAGGCAGAGAAAGCAGGTTTTAAAGTAACAAAAGTTCTTTCTGGACCTTTGGGAGGTGATGCTCAAATTGCTGCTCGTGTAGCAGAAGGAAAAATACAAATGGTATTGTTCTTTAGAGATCCTTTGGAAAAGCATCCACATGAGCCAGACATTTTTATGTTGATGCGCTTGTGTGATGTTTATGATGTACCATTAGCCACCAATCCGGCAACGGCTGAATTATTAATCAAGGCTATTTAAATAATTCATTATTTAATATCTTGAATTACACAATTCCATCACTTTTCTTTATTAAAATTCTAATAGTTTAGAGTTTTTTATTAAAATATAGAGATAAAAAAAACCTTCAACAATTGAATGTTGAAGGTT
>MPDD01000036.1 GCA_001874265.1 Bacteroidetes bacterium MedPE-SWsnd-G1
CTAGCCATTTTATTAGATCCCGACAAATTAAGGTTAGAAATAATCTCTGAAATTATTGATAAAATTAATGCCCAAAACATAGATTTTATATTTGTTGGCGGAAGTACTGTTAAAAAAGGAATTACAGATAATTGCATTAAAGAAATTAAAAAATATTCTAATATTCCAGTTTTAATATTCCCTGGAGATTACACCCAACTTACTGATGAAGCTTATGCGGTTCTTTTTCTTTCTTTGCTCTCTGGAAACAACCCAGAATATTTGGTACATCAACAGGTTAAATCTGCATCATTTTTAAAAAACTCTACTTTAGAAGTTATTCCAACGGGATATATTTTAATTGATGGAGGCAAAGAAACAGCGGTGCAAAGGGTAAGTAAAACGCTACCAATTCCTCAAAATGATATTGAAAAAATAAAAAACACGGCATTGGCGGCTCAATTTATGGGCAAAGACTTGGTATATTTGGAGGCTGGAAGCGGCGCAACCGAGGCGGTTGAGCCAAATATAATAAGAACCGTATCATTGCAAATAGACATCCCGCTAATAGTTGGAGGCGGTATCAGAACAAAAGAACAATTAGAAAACGCTTATGAAAACGGTGCAGATATTGTAGTTATCGGCACTGCCTTTGAAGAAAATTTAAACATTTTACAATCATTAAAATAAATACGATGAATATTTCTGTAGAACTTACTTTAACACCTTTACAAGACGATTACGAAACACCAATTATTGCTTTTATTAAGAAACTAAGAGCAAGCGGGCTAAAAGTTTTGGAAAATCCATTAAGCACACAAGTTTATGGTGATTATGACACCGTTATGAAGGTCTTAAGTGAGGAAGGTAAAGCGGCTTTGGAAATGACGGAAAGAGGAATTTTATTACTAAAAATTGTAAAGTCTGATAGACGCAACTATGAACCACATTTTTGATTTTCTATTCGGACAGTATTCCGGTTATGAAACCATTGATATTGTTTTAGAAATTATTGCTGTTATTTTCGGGTTTTTATCTGTATGGTATTCCAAACAAAATAAAATTTGGGTTTTCCTTACCGGAATGATTAGCACTTCTATTTTCGTTTACCTACTTTTTAAATGGGAACTTTTAGGCGATATGATGATTAATGGATACTATTTCATAATGAGTGTTTATGGATGGTACATTTGGACTCGAAAAGTAGATTCTACACACGTAACGCCCATTTCTAGAACGACATCAAAAGAAAAAAAATTATCTGTAGCCATCTTTTTTGCCACGCTAATCTTTGTCTATTTAGTTTATGAAACCTTTGACAAATGGATCAGTTGGGTTGCTTATGTAGACACTATTACAACGGCCATTTTCTTTGTTGGAATGTGGTTAATGGCTCGAAGAAAAATCGAAAACTGGATTTATTGGATTATTGGCGATTTAATTTCAGCTCCATTGTATTTTTACAAAGGTTTTACATTTACTAGTTTTCAATATTTAATCTTTACATTTATAGCAATATCTGGTTATTTGGCATGGAAAAAACACTTAAACAAAAACCCGCAAACATTGTAAAAATAGTCCTGTTTGGACCAGAATCTACTGGTAAAACGACTTTATCTCGCCAGTTGGCGGTATATTATAATACCGTTTGGGCGCCAGAATATGCCAGAGAATATTTGCAAAAAAAATGGAATAATGAAAGAAAGACTTGTGAGACTTCTGATTTAATTCCAATTGCAAAAGGGCAAATGAAATTAGAGAATAAATTGTCTAAAAAAGCAGACCGAGTTCTTATTTGCGATACTGATTTATTAGAAACTAAGGTATATTCGGAAGCGTATTATGCGGGCACTTGTGACCCGACTTTAGACAAATACGCTATTGAAAATCAATATGATCTGTACCTACTCATGTACATAGACACTCCATGGGAAGCGGACGACTTACGAGACAAACCTCATGAACGAGAAAAAATGTTTAATGCTTTTGAAACGGCCTTAAAGAAATACAATAGACCATATCTCTTATTAAAGGGGGACAAAAAATCTAGATTAGAATCTGCTGTAGAAGCCATCGATAAAATTATCGCTAGTAGATCAAATTTAGATCGATTCTCATCATCGCTGTAATGAACATTGAAAAAATTGTATCGGAACTTTATTTTAAAGCAGTAAGAAGTGGTGGTGCTGGAGGACAACATGTAAATAAAGTTTCATCAAAAGTTGTTTTATTCTTTAATCTTAATACTTCAGAAGGATTATCCGATTTAGAGAAAGAACGCTTACGAAATTCAATGTCATCAAAACTAAATTCTGATTACATCTTAATTTTGAATTGTGACGAAACTCGAAGTCAGCATAGAAATAAAGAATTGGTTGTATCTCGATTTCTAGAAATTCTAAAAAATGGATTAAAAGTTAAAAAAACTAGAAGACCAACTAAAGTACCTAGAAGTGTTGTTAAAAAAAGAATGGAATCTAAAAAGAAGCAATCAGACAAAAAATCAAATCGAAAAAAACCATTAAACGATTTATAAGAAATGAATTCTTTCTTTTTACGACCAATTGCCCGATAAGAAACTACAATGGCAGTTCAAGACATTTCTACGTATTCCTTTAAAAACATTTTCTCGGTAAGTTCCGTTCAATTTGAAAAAGCATGCGTTGTAAATAAGCCTGAGCAAGTTAGTGGTTATAACATTTTTTGGATTAAAAAAGGGAGAGGGCAATATCACATCGATTTTGAGAAATACAATTTTGAAGAAAACACCTTGTTTTTTCTATCACCTGGTCAGGTGTTTGCCGTAGATTCAGAAAAAATACAAGAAGCCTATAAAATTTCATTTGCACAAGATTTCTATTGCATCCAAACTCATGATAAAGAAGTATCTTGTAATGGGCTACTCTTCAATAACATCTATGAATCTCCTTTTGTTCTTCCAGAAACAAATGATATCAAAAAACTAGATTTTATCTTAAATAACCTTATTGAAGAATTTCAATTAAATGAAACGGCTCAATATGACATGCTACAATCTTACTTAAAGCAATTTATAGTTTCATCCGTTCGAATTAAAAAAGGTCAATCACAAATAAAAGAGCACGTCGCATCAAAATTATTTAAAGATTTTAGTGTTTTGGTAGAAATGAATTTTAAATCAATTCATGCAGTTAGCGAATATGCCTCTAGATTAGGGGTTTCACCTAAATCGCTCTCAAAACATTTTCAAAAACTTGGAACCACATCTCCAAGTCAATTCATCAAAAACAGAATAATTCTTGAGGCGAAAAGACAATTGCTTTATTCTAATGACTCAATCAAAACAATTGCCTACAATTTAGGTTTTAACGATCCTGCATATTTTTCTAGGTTCTTCACAAAAGCAACGACTCAATCTCCTAATTCATTCAAAAAAGAGGTTAAAAAGTAATTTGTCCAATTATAAGGAACTTTTGTCCATTTTTTCACCTTCAATTCTACCGCATCTTTGCAGTGTAAATAATTAATAGTAAAAATTATGAAACATGTAGCACAAGAAAATCAATGCCCAAATTGTTGGGGATATCAACAATACGATGAAAAACAACCGGACAATATTTTATGTAATTGTCCTAAAAATTAATTAACATTAAAAACAAAAATTATGAGTACTAGAATTGAAACTTTAAACCCGGATACAACTACCGGAAAAGCAAAAGAATTGTTTAACGCTGTACAAAAAAAGTTAGGCTTTATTCCAAATCTTATCAAAGTTATGGGGAATTCTCCTGCACTTTTAGAAACCTATCTTTCTTTAGGTCAATTAACGGCTTCAGGAAACTTTAATAACAAATTTAGAGAGCAATTGGCCTTGGCTATCGCGGAAGAAAATAGTTGTAACTATTGCTTATCTGCGCACACCGCAATTGGGAAAATGAATGGATTAACTGATGAGCAAACCGAACAAAACAGGCAAGGATTAGCCAATAATGATAAAATACAAGCGGCATTAGAATTTGCGCAAGAAATTACTCGTACAAGAGGACAAGTAACTTCCGATGCAATTAATAACTTTAAGACAGCGGGGCATACAGATAGTGATGCATTAGAAATTGTTCTAAATGTAGTTTCGAATACCTTAACGAATTACGTAAATCATTTAGCAGAAACTGAAATTGATTTTCCTAAGGTTGAAGCAGGGAAGTTTGCAGTATTAAATTAATTAATTCAATCCCACCCCTATTAAGAGATGTCATTAAATTTGGCATCTCTTATTGTTTAGAAGAGTTTCTATTTCTTCTCCTCCTATTATTTCTTCTTCTATTTTTAGAACCGTCTTTTTTAGAGTCTCCAGAAGAATTGTGTGATTTATTCTGCCCCTCTTTTCTAGGTTGTTTTCTGTCTGATGGCCTCCTAGGCTTTTTTCTTTTTTGCTGCTGTTTAGGCTTGCTTTCTGAAGGCTCATTAGATGGCTCAAATCCTTCTACTTCTTCTGTTTCAATTGCCTCACCTAACAACTTTTCAATTGCCTTCACATAAGGAATTTCATCAATATCAACCAAAGATATAGCTTCACCTTCTGCTCCCGCTCTACCCGTTCTACCAATTCTATGTACATAATCTTCTGGTACATTCGGTAATTCAAAATTGATAACATGAGGAAGTAATGGAATGTCCAATCCTCTAGCCGCAATATCGGTGGCAACTAATACTCGAATCTTTTGTGCTTTAAAACCTCCTAAAGCCTTTTCTCTAGCCCCCTGACTCTTATTTCCATGAATTGCAGCAGAAGAAATTCCAGCCTTTACTAACTTCTCGCTTAGTTTATTTGCTCTATGCTTTGTTCTAGTAAAAACCAGTACTTGCTTCCAGTTTCCATCATCAATCAATTTTGTTATAAAAGCAATTTTTTTCCCTTTATCGATTCTATAGGCCTTCTGATTTACACGTTCTGCAGTCGTATTTTCAGGAGTTGCTTCAATTAGGACAGGCTTGTTTAATATTCCTTCAGCCAATTTCTTAATATCTTTTGAGTAGGTTGCCGAGAACATTAAGTTCTGCCTATGCTTTGGCATTAAAGAAATGATCTTTTTGATATCTCTTAAAAATCCCATATCCAGCATTCGATCTGCTTCATCCAACACCAAAATTTCAATACGACCTAATGACAATGCTTTTTGATTTTCTAAATCTAGTAGTCTTCCAGGCGTTGCAACAAGTACATCAATTCCTCCACGGATAGTACGTATTTGTGGTTTGGCATTTACACCTCCAAAAATTACTGTAGATCTTATGTCTAAAAACTTGCTATAACTCCTAACATTATCATGAACCTGAGCTGCTAATTCTCTCGTTGGGGTTAAAATTAGTGCTCTAATTGGGCGATGACGCTTTTTACGAGTCGCGTTTAATGTTTGTAATAACGGCAAGGTAAACCCCGCTGTTTTTCCAGTTCCTGTTTGCGCAGAAGCCAATACATCTCTCTTTTCTAAAATAGTAGGTATTGTTTTCTCTTGAATAGGAGAAGGCTTTTCGTAACCTTGTTGCTTTACTGCTTTTAAAAGTTCTGGAATTAACCCTAAGGATTTAAATGACATAGATTTTCTTTACGATGTTGCAAAGGTACACCTATTTTGAACGTTTTCTTAATATCCGAAGGGATTCTCAATACTATGTGCAGGTTCTGTAAACCACTTAGGTCCTTCAGTGGTCATATAAATATGATCTTCTAGGCGAATTCCGAATGCATCAGGAATTACAATCATCGGTTCATTACTAAAAGTCATCCCTTCTTTTAAAGTAATATCATTGTTTCGAACTATATAGGGATGCTCATGAATGTTCAAACCAATTCCGTGTCCGGTTCTATGAGGCAGTCCAGGTAAATCGTAATCTTTACTCAATCCATTTTTAGAAAGTTCAACGCGCGAAGCATCATCTATAGCTCCACATGTCGTTCCCAATTTGGATGCGTCAAAAGCGGCTAATTGAGTTGCTTTCTCAACGTTCCATATTCGTTTTTGTTCATCTGATGGGGTTCCAAACACATAGGTTCTTGTAATGTCAGAAATGTAATCATGTAAGACACAACCCGTATCAATAAGGACCATTTCATTTGCTTCTAAATTCTTTGGAGATTTTACACCATGTGGAAAAGAAGAATCAACTCCAAACAACACAATACAAAAATAAGATCCAGAAGAAATACCGTATCTAATATGAGCCTCATTGATAAAATCGACCACTTCCTTTGCTGAAATTCCAACATATAAAATTCTTGCCGCTGCTTTTTGAACTTCTAAGGTAATATCCATAGCCGCTTGCATTATTGCAATTTCATTTCTAGATTTTTGCATGCGACACCCAGCAGTAACCGGAGTTGCATCTTTAATAGAAAAAGAAGTATTGACTTTAGACAAACTATTTGTCATAAAAAACGGTGTCATTTCATCCATGGCAAGTTGCCCAGATTCAATTCCATTTTGCTTTAAAATGGCAAGTAATAGTTCAAATGGACTCTCATGCTCTTCCCAACAATGCACATCTCCATTCAACAACATAAAATCAAATATGGTTCCCTTTTCAAATTGTGGAGCGATATAATGAATGGTTCCATTTAGTAGAATTAAGGCTCCAACCATGCGCTCACTAGCATTCCAACGCATTCCAGTAAAATAAAACAAGTTTGTCCCTGAATGCACATAAGTAGCAACTATATTCTCATCATTCATGAGTTTTGCAGCCCGTTGAATTCTTTCCTGAAACTCTTCTTTTTGGATGGGCTTTACTTGATTTATTCTAGGCTGAATTTTTGCTAACTCTTCTGCTGCCGTTGAACCTCCTATTCCTATCATCTTAGTTGTTTTGACTCATTAGTGACTCTATTTCTTCTATTGTTATTGGCATGTCTGCAGTTAGATTTACTGGACCTTCATCGGTTATTAAAAAATCATCCTCTAACCTACAACCAATATTCTCTTCTGGAATGTAAATACCCGGTTCACAAGTAACTACATTCCCTACTTCAAAAGGTTTAGAATACAAACCAACATCATGCACATCTAATCCTAAATGGTGCGCTGTTCCATGCATAAAATACTTTTTGTATAACGGGTTTTTAGGATCTTGATTATCCACATCTTCTTGCGTTAACAGCCCTAATTGTATGATTTCTGCCTCTACCAACTTGGCCATTTTTACTTCGTAATCCGCTGGAATTATTCCTGGTTCTAATAACTGACTTCCCTCTTGCAAGCATCGCAAAACGGCGTTGTACACTTCTTTTTGACGCGCAGAAAACTTTCCATTAGCCGGAATACAACGAGTTGTATCGCTATTGTAATTTCCATAACAAGCGCCAAAATCAATCAAAACCATATCTCCATCTTTACATGGAGCATCGTTGGTATTATAATGCAATGCACAGGCGTTTTTACCTGAAGCGACTATTGGTTTAAATGCATGTCTTGTCGCTCCATTTTTTGTTAAGATATAGGTTAATTCTGCCTCTAACTCATATTCCATCATTTCAGAATTTGCCTTACCAAGCATTCTTTTAAAAGCAGCCGTGGCTATTGAACCAGCCGTTCGAATTTGCTCAACCTCTTCATTTGATTTTACGGTTCTTAATGCTCTTGTAATTTTTGCAGCGCGATAGTAATTATGCAATGGATACTTATTCTTACACCATTGTATCATTCTATCTTGCCTGGTCTGCTGATTATTAGTAACTCTTTTAAGGTGCTCATTATGCCCTAAACAAAGTCCTTCGGCTTCAAAAGCCACATACTGTATCAAACGTTCAAAATCATCAACCCATTCAACTCTTTCAATTCCTGATAGTTCAATTGCTTGTTCTTTTGTAAGCACATCACCATCCCAAATTTTCTCTAATTCACTTCTCTGTTTTATAAATAATATCTCTTTGTTTTCTTCTTTAACTGCTTCTGGATACAAAACTAATATCGTTTCAAACTGATCTATACCACTTAAATAAAACAAATCATTGTTTTGAGCAAAACCCATCACATCATCTGCATTCGTATGTTTTACATCATTCGAAGTTAAAATTGCAATTGTATTTGATTGCATTTTCTCACAAAATCGAATTCGATTTTGTTTATAAAACGAATTTTGAATTGGTGTATATTTCATATTAAAATTTTCTATCTGGGTGAAATGGAATTAAATCCAATGAAGTCTTTTTATCTGAAATGATTTCTGAAACCAATTTTCCTGTTGCAGGACCTAAACTCCAACCCATCATTGCATGACCTGAAGCCACAGTTAAGTTTGAACATTTGGACGATTTACCAATAAAAGGAACTCCATCAGGAGAACATGGACGCAATCCACATTGAGCCTCTTGTTTTTCTTCTTCGGAAATTTTTAATCCTCGGTAATATCTTTTACCGGCTTTTGCTATAGCATCTACCCTTTCCGGATTAATGTTGTGATTTATACCTCTTATTTCCATAGTACCTGCAAAACGCGTAAATCCATCCATAGGTGTTACTGCAACTTTGGCTTCCATTAAAATGGTTGGAATGGTTATTCCAGTATCTCTTTTAACATTTATTCGATATCCCTTTCCCGCTTGAATCAATAAATTCAACCCTAATTTCTGCGATATTAGCGGACTCCAACTTCCAGCCGCCAAAACGACATCATCAGCGTCAATACTTCGTTTATCTGTAATTACTTTTGTAATTGAATTGTTAGATAATTCAACATCTTCTACTTTTTCTTCCATCAAAATTTCTACACCCTTCTCCCTTAAATAATGAATTATTTCTGGCATAAAATCAGATGGGGTTGAATGCGCATCACAATGATAATAAACTGCTCCTTTTACATTTATTTTGGCATTCGGTTCTAAATTTTCTACTTCGGTTTTTGATAAATGTACCACATCTAAGCCTTCTTCTATGGCACGTCGCCCAACTTTCCATTCTCCTTCACCAGCCTTATCGGTTTGATATGCCATTAACAAACCTTTTCGCTCGTAATGGAAGTTAAATTCATTCGAAGATTTCATATCCTCAAACAATGATCTACTCAAAAGATTGATATCCTTTATTACTTTTATCGACTTTTCAACCTTTGATGCAGTTGCAGATTTTTTAAAAGCCCAAGACCATTTTAAAAACTCAGGATCTAATCTAGGTTTCACATAAAATGGACTAGATGAATTAAACATCCATTTAATTCCTTGGGTAATGATTCCTGGATGCGCCAAAGAAATAATATGACTTGGCGTTATATATCCGGCATTTACATGCGAGGCTCCACAATTCATTTTTGATTGATCAATAACCGTAACTTGATGCCCTTCTTTTTGAAGATAATATGCGGAACTCAAGCCGACAATGCCTCCACCAATGACTACAACTTTTTTACTCATTTTTATTCCCAACTAAAATCCCAAACAGGATTTTCATTTTTTAAATGTTCTACAAAATAATTCCATCGTTTTTTGATAAAGTAATTTCTCGCCTTACCAGTATATCCATGACGCTGACTTGGTAAAATTAACAAATCAAACTCTTTATCTGCGTTAACAAATGCTTCAGCTAATTTAAACGTTGCGGATGGATTTACATTCTCATCTATTCCACCATGTACCAACAACAATTTACCTTTAAGATTTTTAGCATTGGTAATATTAGACACCGCTTCATAACTTTCATCAACAGGCCAACCCATATACATTTCTGGCCACCATGCTTTTTCCATTCTAAAGTCATGATCTGCACTACTAGCTACACCAACTTTATAAAAATCTGGAAAAGCCAGTAATGCTCTACCGGTATCAAAACCACCAGCCGAATGGCCATAAATACCGACTTTATCTTTATTGATAAAGGAGTGTTTATTTGCCAAGTGCTCGATGGCTAAGACATGATCTTCTAAATTTTTACCCATATTTTTATAGGAATGACTTAAAAACTCCTTCGATCTTCCACTTGTTCCTAAACCGTCAATTCGCACAACAATAAAGCCTAGTTCTGCTAAAGATTGTTCGCTAAAATTTAGAATGAATGATTTAGGAAAACGTTGTGTATGCGGACCCGTATAGGTCGCATCAATTATTGGATATGATTTAGAAGCATCAAAATTTGAAGGCTTCCAAAAGGCTCCATAAATCTTCGTCTTTTTATCCTTAGCAATTAAATCAAACACTTCGGGTGATTCAAATCCTTGGCTTGTAAAATGAGAAATATCTGCTTGTGTTAATTGTGCAACTATTTTACCTGATTTTGATTTTCTTAAGACAGTTTTAGTTGGAATTGAAATGGTTGAATACGCATCTACAAAATGAGTTCCATCTTCAGAAAAATCAACCTCATGATGTGTTTTTTCTGGAGTTAATAACTCCATTTTACCGTTAGCATCTACCTTATACAATTGCTGATGATATGGATTCATCTGAGTGTCTACACCCGATGCCATAAAATAAATCTCCCCAGATTCTTCATCTAAATACTCAATCTCATTTATTACAAATTCACCCTGCGTTAGCGGTTTTACATTGCCATCAAAATCACATTCATAAAGTTGCCTCCAACCGCTTCTTTGCGACAGAAAAACTAACTTGTTCTGTCCTTCGAATCGCACAAATCTAAAATCATCAATATTCGTTTTAGAAATTTCTAAAATTAAATTTTTGGAAGTATTTGAGTTCAAATCTATTAATTTCACCTCTTCCTTTTGATATCCACGTTCAGGAATTCTCGCTATCAATTCACCTGATTTTTCTGCCCATTGTGTAGTAACGGAGTTGATATGCGTTTGATTAGGCAGGTTAACTTCTAGTTGCTTCTTTTTCTCTACACTAAATATTACAGGCTGTACATGAACCATGGTAGTATCTCCGGGAGATCCACGGAAATAAGACATTAACTTTGGCTTATATAAAGAATCAATACTCCAATCTAACAAGTACATTTTCTCCGCATTTCTAAAGTCTAATACATCCGTTTTTAGAAATTTTGAATCTGGACTCCAATCTACATAAAAATGTTTTGGACGATCGCCATTTTCACCTTCCATCTTATCATACCAACCGTACCAAGTGGCATATTCATAATCTTTTTTACCGTCGGTGGTTAATTGATGTTCTTCTTTGTCATCAACAGATTTTATAAAAAGATTGTAATCTCTTACAAAAGCAATCCATTTACCATCAGGCGATTTCGTTTCAAACTCATTTCGCTCTTCTTTTTTTTCTTCTTCAACTTTCGAAAACTCAAACTTCTTAGTTTCTAATTGATATTTATTGTTTTTGTATTTGAACTGAATTCCATCTTTTGATGACTCAACATCACTAATGGATATATCATTAAATGCAATTGTATCTTTTGTAAACTTTGAAAATTCTTGAGAGAACTTAGCATGATCGAACAATTCTGTCACCTTTCCAGTTTTAAAATTAACCGTTTTGTATGTTTTAGAATTCTTTGAATAATCTACAAACCAAATCCCGCTTTTGTTCTCAAACCAATTTACGTTTGTCGTTAAATTGAACGCTGTTTTGTTATTGTAATTTGCATTCATATAACTCACGGCTCTTTTATAATCTTCTTTCGAGATTTGCTGTGAAAAAAGTGAACTCGAAATGAATAGTACTAAGAATGAAAGTCTTAAAAATTTGTTCATTTTACTAAATTTTAAAAAACGAAGTATGTTTCAACTCCGCTCGAAGTGATAAAATTGTTATTGATACTTTAAATTACCTGAAAACCATGTGCGTAAGGATCATCTTCATCATCTATAATGATGTTATTGTAACCATACACCTTTGCCCAACCTTGAATGCTTGGGACAACTGCTACTTTACCATCTAAAGTTGTTTCCTCTTCAATACGGCCAATAAACTTTGAGCCAATAAAACTTTCATGGACATACTCCTCTCCCTTTTTTAGTTTTCCTTTTGCATGTAATTGAGCAATTCGAGCAGAAGTTCCGGTTCCACAAGGACTTCTATCTATGGCCTTATCTCCATAAAAAACAGCATTTCGTCCAGATGATGTTGGATCTATCGGGTCTCCTGTCCATAACATATGACTTACATCTCTTATGGTTTCGTTTTCAGGATGTATAAACATATCTGGATATTTTTCATTTATTTTTCGTCTCGCTTCTTGAGAAAAACGAACAATATCTGATGCTGTATATTCATGAACTCCAGCAAAATTTTGTTGTGGGTCTACAATTGCATAATAATTACCACCATAGGACACATCAAAAGTAACTTCACCTAAATCATTTAATTCCACAGTTAAGTTTTCGGCAGCTAAATAACTTTTCACATTTGTTAATCTAACCCAATCGACCTTCTTGCTAGTTTGTTGATATTCAATTTGCACCAATCCTGCCGGTGCTTCCATTTTTATTTTACCTGGCACTTTTGGAGTAACCAATCCTTCTTCAACAGCAATAGTTATCGTTCCAATAGTTCCATGTCCACACATTGGCAAACAACCAGAAGTTTCTATAAACAAAATTCCAAAATCATTCTCAGGATTATGAGGGGGATATAAAATACTTCCACTCATCATATCATGTCCTCTTGGCTCAAACATCAATCCCTTTCGAATCCAATCATATTCATTTAAAAAGTGTTGACGCTTTTCACTCATATTGGCCCCTTCCAAATTTGGACCACCTCCTGCAACTACCCTTACCGGATTTCCGCACGTGTGTGCATCAACACAAAAAAATGTTTTCCTACTCATTCTTTGCTTTTTCTATATAATTATTAATACGATCTTCAAGAATTGAAAGTGTTACTGTTCCTTCTTCCAATATCACTTCATGAAAATCTCTAATATTAAACTTCGGTCCTAATTGACTCTCGGCTTTAACACGCATTTCTCGAATTTTTATTTCTCCAATTTTGTATGAAAGTGCCTGACCCGGCCATGAGATATATCTATCCGTTTCAGTATTTATTTCATGTAAAGACAAGGCTGTATTCGACGCCATATAATCTACAACTTGATCTCTTGTCCATCCTTTTGCATGAATACCCGTATCTACTACCAATCTGCAAGCACGCCACATTTCATATGTTAATTGACCAAATTTTTCATAAGGTGTTGTATACATTCCCATTTCTTCAGCTAAAAATTCAGAATACAACCCCCAACCTTCTCCGTAAGCAGACAGATATAAATTTCTTCTGAATTGTGGAATATCATCTCCCAATTCATTATTTAAACTCATTTGTAAATGATGACCTGGTACAGCCTCATGAACAGTTAAGGCCGGCAAAGTATATAATGTTCTACTCGGTAAATCGTATGTATTTACCCAATAATAACCTGGATTTGTACTGTTTTTAGAAGTGCCAACATAACGTCCGCTTGTATATTTAGGAGCAATTGCATCAGGAACCGGGGCTACACCATATGGTTTTCGAGGTAAGGTTTTAAAGAATTTGGGTAACTGCGCATCTGCACGTTTTGCCATATCTCTTGCAATCATCAAAATTTCTTTAGGTGTTTTAGCAAAAAATTGCTCATCTGTTCTTAGGAATTCAAAAAAGTCTTCGAAAGTGCCTTCAAATTCTAAATCAGTAATAATTTGCTTCATTTCAGCACGAATTCTAGCAACTTCTTTCAATCCAATTTGATGAATGTCATCTGCTGTATATTGCGCGCTTGTCGTGTAAAAATTGATTCTGTCTTGGTAATAGGCCTCGCCATTTGGTGTTTCAGAAACACCTAAAGTTTCTCTAGTTTTAATGAAATATTCGTCCTCAAAAAACTGTTTAATTCGTTTAAATTGTGGGGTTACATTTTTTTCAATAGCAATTTTAGCAGCAACTAATATTGAATCTTTTTGATGATCTGTAAGTGTTGACGGCAACTTTTTAAATGGCGTATAAAAACGACTTTCTTCAAAGTTATCGACTATATAATCATTATAAGTTGATTCATATCCTTTAAAAATAATCAAAGGTTGTGATACTCCTTTTTCTAATCCTTCTCTTAGATTTACAAAATGTTGATTCACAAATTCTGGGATGGCATTTAATTTATTTAAATAATTCTTAGCCCCTTCAAAACTATTTATTGATCGAATATTAAAACCTAAACTAGCATGAAACCCTGAATCTGATAACAAAGGATTTAAATAACGTTCAAATTCGAAATAAGCAATTTTATCATTGAGAACAAATTCGAGTAACTGATATGAAATCTTATCCGTTTCTGATAACCCTTCTGATGATATTGATGTCAGCTCATTCAATACAGAACGGGCAAAATCTGCCTCCGATTTATAATATTCTTTTGTATGTGACCCCAAAGGGTACGATTTATAATCGTACCCTTCGTGGTTTTCATATTTGCTAATAATTGAATCTAATTCAACAGAGTTTTGTTGAGCTACCATCGTAAACCCAAACAATGAAACGATTAGATACTTAAGTTGCTTTACAAAACTCATAGGCTAATTTTTAAATTTTATCTATTGATTGAATTCCATTTACAATTCTTGAAATTCCCATTGGATTTTCATCCTGCAACTCCTCTGGCAACAATGTGTTTGGCCATGCTTGGAAACTAAATGGTCTTACCCATCTTTTAATTGAATCTACACCAACAGCTGTAAATCTCGAATCCGTAGATGCAGGGTATGGACCTCCGTGTTGCATAGACGGGCACACCTCTACACCAGTTGGAACTCCATTAAATATAATTCTACCAACCTTGTTTTGTAGTGCGCTAATGATTGACGAATTGTTCTCTAATTCGCTATCTGTTGCAACAATAGTTCCCGTTAACTGCCCTTCTAAATTATTTAAAACCTCTTCTAACTGTGTATGGCTGTCACATTCTACAATTAAAGAGAAAGGACCAAATACTTCGTGATGTAATGTTGGGTTTTCTAAAAACGTAGATCCAGTAACCTTAGATACCGCCTGAAGACCATAATTTGGTTTAGCGTCATTATCATAAGCTGCCAAAACTGCAACACCCTGCTGAGTTATTGCCGTAGATTTATTATGCTCATACGCTCCAATAATGTTCGGATGCAACATACAAGTTGGTTCAATTTTTACTATTTCTTCTGCCAAGATTTGTGCAAAATTATCTAATCCTTGTCCCTTGACACCGACTAAAAGTCCTGGGTTTGTACAAAACTGACCTGCACCTAAAGTAATAGATCCGGCATATGTTTTAGCCCAATCCGTTGCCTTATCACTCAGTGCTTCTGGTAAAAGCACTACAGGATTTATACTTCCCATTTCTGCAAAAACCGGAATTGGCTCTTGTCTTTTTGCTGCAGTATCTAACAAGGCTCTACCTCCGCGGATACTACCTGTAAACCCAACCCCCTTAACTTGTGGGTGTTGCACCAAAGCCTGTCCAACTTCAATTCCACTGCTGTTTAAGTTTGAAAAAACACCATTAGGCATTCCGGTTTTTTCAGCTGCTTTTATAATTGCCGAAGCAACCAATTCTCCAGTTCCTGAATGCATTGGATGTGACTTTACAATAACCGGACAGCCCGCTGCAAATGCCGCTGCAGTATCTCCTCCGGCCGTTGAAAATGCTAAAGGAAAGTTCGATGCTCCAAATACCACAATTGGACCAATGGCTACATTCATTTTTCTAAGGTCAACTTTAGGAATTGGTTGACGATCTGGTTGTGCAGTATCAATTCGAGCATCAACCCATGAGCCTTCTTCTACATGTGCCGCAAAGGCTCTTAACTGCCCAACAGTTCTTCCTCGCTCTCCCATTGCTCTTCCCTCTGGCAATCCAGATTCGGAAGTATACACCTTTACTAAATCTTCGCCAAGGTTTTCTATCTCCTCTGCTATTGCTCTTAAAAAAGTAGCCTTTTCTTTTCCCGATTTTTTACTGAATACTTTATAAGCATCCGCAGCTAGAGAAACAGCAATATCGATTTCTTCCGCTGACGCCTCAGTAAATAAAAGCGAATTCTCCTGATTGGTTTGCGGATTAAAGGTTCTATATGTTTTGGTTCCGTTGGCGGATAACGTGTTTCCTATCTGGTTTTTTCCTGTAATCATTTTCACTTATTTTTTATATGTCTTTTTTTCAAATTTACTAGTTTTGAATATTTGAAAGGCCTAAATTAAGTCTAGAACTTCAAGTCTTTCTTTTGCCAGAATATATCTTTCTTGGACATCATCAATTTCCTGTTGAGTTAATTTCTTACCAAAGGTACGAAGTCCTCCAGCAATGTCATTATGATGAATCCCCATAGCAAGTTTAAGGTATTCCAAAAGCAACGGCTGAGCATCTAGATACGATAATGAATTTAAAGCCTGTGAAATTTTGTTTGCCTTAGCCCATTCTCCATTTACAACATACTCTTGCATGGTAACACTTGCTTTTGGGAAGATACAACCTACACCAGTAATTCCACCACTTGCTCCAGCGAGTCCTGCATGTACAGTAACTGTGTCTACTCCCGCCAAAACTTTTAAATCTTTATTCTCTAACATTAGTGTTTCAATTATTGAAACATCAATCGTCGATATTTTAAGAGCAGTTACCTTAGGAAGTACAGAAAGTCTTTTAAGAAGGTCTGTTGAGAGCGCATGATAACCAGCAGCATCAGGATTGTTATAAGGCATTATTGTTACGCCAACATCTTTTGCAGTTGCCTCAGAAAGTGCATAGTACTCATACATTTCTTTTTCAGACGGAATCGCCTTAGTTTTTGGCGGCATGACCATTACCGTATCAACTCCAACTGTTGAAAGTCCTTCAACAATTTTGGCAAGTTCTTCCTTAGTTTCTGCTGCTGCTCCGCTAATTAACGGGACATTGTATTCTCTAGCAACCTCAGAAAGAGATTTAAGTAAGGAAAGACGCTGTTCGGTACTCAGATAGCTATTCTCACCCAGAGTTCCAGAACCAACAAGTCCGCTCATTCTGCTTCCACCCTTTCCTTGAACTTTTAAAATATCTGCAGCCTGTTTTTGCGTTGCATCAAAGTCAACTTCAAGAGAGCCGGATTTCGACTCCTTCAACCATGTAAATACGGCTGGCATTACCCCATTCCATTCTAAACTCATTGTAATAATATTTTTTTGTAAAGGTATACTGAATCAGTAAAAATCAATACATACAAAATATCCACTAATAATACTTTTTTATCCATAATTATTTGTAAATATAATATTTTGACTAATATTGCACTAATAAGCCGTTAAATTCTATTCATGAAAGTCCTTCCATTTAAAATATCAAAACCAGAAAACGAAGCTTTTATCTATCAAGAAGACAAGGAAATAGCCTTTTACAACAAACTGCATCAACACGAAGAAATTCAAATTAGTTTTATTAAAAGTGGAGAAGGTTCCCTGATAATTGGAGATACCATCACCGATTATAAAACAAATGATATCATTGTTATTGGAAGTAATTTACCTCATGTTTTCAATTCTGATTTAGAAAGTAAAGTGCCTAGTTTTATGATGACATTATTCTTTTCTAAATTCTCATTTGGAAATCAATTCTTTGAATTGAATGAATTTAGGTCATTAAAAAAGTTCTTTAAACAAAGTGAATACGGAGTCAAACTTACATCGAACAAGGACCGATTAAAAGAGTTGTTTCTAAACCTTCCAAAATCAACCAAATTGCAACGATTCATATTGCTTTTTGAAATTATGCAGGTTATTATAAAATCTAATTGCGATCAAATATCTTCGTTTGTTTACCAAAAAAATTACAAAGACGATGAAGGAAAGCGTATGGGAGACATTTATGATTTTACCTTTCAACATTTTAGTGAACCAATAACGCTTCCTCAAATTGCCTCAGTTGCCAATATGACTACAAATGCTTTTTGCAAGTACTTTAAACAACGTACAAACAAAACTTATTTTCAACTATTAACCGAAGTTCGGATAGAACACGCCTGTAAATTATTGACAAAAGATAGAGACTTGTCAATTGCGGAAATTGCGTTGCAATCTGGCTTTCAAAACATTTCTAATTTTAACAGAAAGTTTAAATCGGTTAAACAAATGACGCCCACATTGTATAAAAGCAGATAATGTTCATTCTAAAAGATTACGTTTCGTTTCCATTAATTCACAACTTCTTATATTTACCTATCAAAAAAATTGAATGAAACGAATTTACCTTCTGTTTTTAATTTTCACAAACATCTTTTATGGGCAACAAAAAGACAGTATTCCAGATGAGGAATCTGATAAAAAACTAAAAGTATTTTATGCCAAACCTGGGGTTCAATTCCAGACGATGGATGGTGACTACAAAATGAAATTGAACTTTCGAGTTCAATTCCGAGGCTATTTAAATTTTGATGCTGATCCAACTACCATTGAAGATTTTCAAAATTTTAACAATGGGATAAATGTGAACAGAGCGCGGATGAAAGTTGGAGGGAATGCCTACAAGCCCTCGCTTAAATATTATTTTGAGTATGATATAGAAGGTAGCAATCTTTTAAACTTTGAGTTTATGATTGAACGATGGAAATTCTTAAAGTTTAGGGTTGGTCAATGGAAATCTAGGTATAGTGTTGAACGCATGATCTCATCCGGCAATCAGCAGACTTTAGAAAGATCACTTATTAACAGAGCTTTTACAATAGATAGGCAAAGGGGGGCCTCGGTTTACGGAAATTTAGAAGGAAAAGGAGCTGCAAATATCAGTTATTGGGCTTCCGTTTTTACTGGTACTGGTAGAGGAAATCGAAGTAACGACGACAAGCATATGATGTATATGGGTCGATTGCAATGGAACATTAGTGGCGAAGAAGTGAAATTTACGGGCTCTGATTTGAGTTATTCAGATAAATTCACCACTTATATTGCGACAGCAGCAGTAACTAATAGAAGTAAATACACACGTTATTCAACATCTGGCGGTGGTTTTTTAGAAGGATTTGAAGACGCTGAAGATGGTCAATACCGAGTGAATCAATATTTAATTGAGGCCAACTTTAGATACAAAGGTTGGTATTATCAGCAGGAATATCATTGGAAAGAAATTGAAGATAAAATTTATGATACGCCAATAACACACCTAACAGGTCATTATGCGCAATTGGGTTATTTAATAGGGCAGAAAATCAACTTTTTACCAAAAGATTTTGAAGTTTATGGAAGGCATTCTGTTTTTAATCCGAATAGAGAACTAAAAGATGATTTACAATTTGAATATACGGTAGGGCTGAACTGGTTTATTTTTGGACATAACAATAAAATTACTGCAGAATACTCCTATTTAGATTATGAATCTATAGACATGGTTCCGAATCAAAGCGGAAGTCGATATCGATTGCAATGGGATATTAGTTTTTAAAGATTCTCTAATTCTCTTTGCATTTTCTTTGTCATCCCTTTTACAACCATTTCATACGAATGGTCAATCAATTCAAAGAAAAATTCATTTGAAATATTACCTTCCGGAATTACCGTATTCCAGTGCTTCTTACTCATATGCCAAGCACCAATTATGGCTTCACCATATTCTTCTCTTAACTCTAATGACCGTTCAGGGTCACACTTTAAATTGACCTGAAAAGGAATACGCTCTAAGCCACAAAGTGCAAACATTTTTCCCATCACTTTGAAAACCAACGTCACCTCATCAAAAGGAAAATGTTCCGTTACGCCTTTTTTGGATAAACAATAATCTCTGTATAATTCTATGTTCATAGATCGAGAATCTTATACAATATTGGCCTACTTGGACTTGCATCATTCTCAATTGGTGCGACTTGAAGATTTAACATATACAATCCGTCAACAATTGAATCAGAAACATAAATAAACTCTGTAATAGTTGCATCTAAGCGCTGTTTTCCATGATAATTCCAAAAAGCTTTATGCGCTAACAGTGCACCTTGATCCTTTTCTTTATCAACTGATGGTAAATCAATTAATAAATGTTTGACTCCTAATTCTCTAAAAAAATCAGCAGCCTCTTCACTTAAATAAGGTGGGTTGGTATTTGAATATTTCCTAGATTTTTTTCGGGTATCATTTGGAGTAGTACGAATAACAATAGCTTCTATGTCATTTTTCAACAGTAAAAAAACCTGATCTTTGGTTATTACCAAATCTCCATTGGGTTGTTGTTCTGGAGATACGGTAATCAATTGTGCTTTGTAAAAATAAGTGTTTAACGAATTATTGACACTATAAAACTCTTTGGTTATATGTCCAATACATTCCGTATGCGTTCCATGTGCATGAGGGTTGAAATTGATATTATTAAAATTCACCGAAAACCCCTCCGCCACACTACCAACAAATCCCTCGCCAATTACTGGATTAATTTCAGGTTGATCCTGATACCAAGCAATTGGGTTTTTTTCTGAATTGATCAGAGGAATTGAAATATCTAATGGCTTTGACAAATCAATTGAAAGTTCCTCACCGTTATGTTTTATGTTAGCAATCACCTCTCAAAAATACTAAATCATAAACAAATCTGATGCGATTCCATCTGCCAAGAATTTACCTTTTTGAGTAGTTTTTAATTTCTCAATACGATTCGCATTAAGCGAATCACTCGAAATGACAAGAAGGTTTTCATCAATAAATTTCTTAGATGTATTGATAAGATAATCATAAAATGATTTCCCAAAATCAATTTTTATTTTTTGCAAGTCTACACCCCAAATGGTTCGCAAACCGGTCATTATATATTCGTTGAATTGATCTTTTTCTGAAAGAACTTCATTTTCCGATGGTAATTCTCCTCGCTTTATAGCTTTGATATATTTGGCATTATTGGCCACATTCCAACTTCTCGTATTTCCAATAAATGAATGAGCTGAAGGCCCTATACCTAAGTAAGATACTCCTTTCCAATAAGAGGTATTGTGTTTTGAGAAAAACCCCTTCTTACCAAAGTTTGAGGTTTCATAATGCACGAAACCGCTGTCTGCAGTTTGTTCAACCAAAATATTAAAATGTTCGGAAACTAACTGCTCATCTAATGGTGGATAGGTTCCTTTTTTAATAAAAGAATCTAAGGCTGTTTTCGGTTCAACCGTTAAGGCATAACTTGAAATATGTGGAATCCCCAAATCAAATACTTTTTGTAAGTTCTGTTTCCATTTCTCATTACCCATATTGGGAATACCGTAAATTAAATCGACGGTAATGTTCTCAAAGTGGCGAGTCGCCAATGACAAGCAGTTTAAGGATTCGGCGGCTGTATGGGCACGGTTCATCGATTTTAAATCATCTTCAAAAAAAGACTGAATGCCAATGCTTAACCTGTTGATTGGACTATTAGACAATTGAATAATTCGTTCTTCCGTTAAATCATCTGGATTGGCCTCTAAAGTAATTTCTGGGCTTTCATTTACTTCAAAATTTGCCCAAATTGTGTTTAAAATCTGCTCTAATTCTTGCTCAGAAAGTAATGAAGGTGTTCCTCCTCCAAAATAAATCGTTTCAATAACATCATCAATCTCTCCATTTCGTAGGGCTATTTCCTTACAAATAGCATCAACCATTTCAGACTTTCGTTTTACGGATGTAGAAAAGTGAAAATCGCAATAATAACAGGCTTGCTTACAAAACGGTATGTGTAAATAAATTCCAGCCATTATTCATCTATATATCTGTATTGCAATACAATTTTACCTTGAACTTGATCATCACCATTTGGTAAATCTATATTTTGATTTTGTCTTCCAATAAAACGTAAAGGAACTTTAAATTTCTTTACATCGAAAGTTAAAATCGATCTTATCGGATATTCATATTCTTTATAGGAATGTTTTGCTTTAATTGTTCCGTGTTTACGCGTATTAATGGTTGATTCAAAAATTTGATTCGTTATAGAATTAAATCTAATATCAGCAGTAACCCATTCACTCGAATTAATTAGAGATACTAGTTTATAATCCAATTCTTCACCATTCTCATCCATTTTTATTGCTTGAAGTGGCGTGTTAAACAATTCATTAAACTGATTTATCATCCCCTTTTTAGGTACTAATGCTAATCCTTTACCCTTTACTTTTGGCTTTTTCCCTTCTTCAAAATTAACAGTAATCACCTTTTGTGGAATTTGCATTCCTTCAATTTCAATATCAATTGTAATTTCACAATTAATCTCTTTTTTCTCAGCATAGACTTCAATTAAATTCTGAATATTTTCATCCAATAATTGCTGAGAATAGGACTGAAAGACAGATAACACTAATAAAAAAAAAATCACTTTTCTCATTCTGAAATATTCATTTTATTAAATTTTATATACGTCACAACATAACAAATAAATGTCATTCCAATTAAATAATAAACTGAATTCCAAATACTAGGCATTGGAATATCACTCATAAAAAATAATTGCCATTTAGCAATATGGTAACTAAATAAAAATGGCTGCCAACTACTAAAGATTCCAAAAACAAAGGTCTGCAATAGGGTTAAAACAATCAATAATCCTAAAACTACCAAAACAGCGGTTAGTGTATTCCTAAACCAAATAGCAAAGGCCATTGCTAAACTAGAAAATGCAACCATTGCTATGGTCGAAAACATGAGCGTTTTCCAAAATCTGGATAGAAATGAACTTTCTTGAATAAATTGTATTCCATCAATAAATACCGGGACATCTCCTGTGCCAAATATCATTACAGAAGGAATTAATGCTGATAACGCCACCACTATCATAAAGCAAATTACATATAAAATCATGCAAATGAACTTAGCCATTAAACATTCTCCACGAGAAGCTGATTGGGTAAGTAATAACCGAATTGTTCCTTGCTCAAATTCGCTTGAAAAAATATGCGCCGTAACGATTACAATTAACGTTGGTATATGAACCCATAAAGTGTTTAAGGCCAAATAAGAAATTAAATAACCGTTTACTAGATTACCTTCTAAATAAAAATAGTCATTTATAGATTGTAGTAAATAATTAAATAATTCATCTCCATCGCTGTACAATCCTAAGTCTATGATTAACATCAGAACTAAGGTAATTCCAAAAGTTAAATACGTTCTTGTAGAACGAAATAACTTAATCAACTCTATTTGAACCAATCGAATCATACTGTTATTTCGAGATATTTTTCTTGCAACAAGGTCAAGGTTTCAACCTTCACTGGACTATTTCCGTTATGCACTAAAGCCAATACCAATTGTTCAACTTCCTTTGGATTCAATTTCAAAATCAATCTATTCTCTGATATGAACTCTGCTTTTTTATCATTTAATAATTGAATCGACGCCTCTGTTAACTCTGATATAAAATTAAATTCGACCTTATTTTTCGACTTTTGTAATTCTTTTTTCGAAATGTCCAAGGCTATTTTACCGTGATGCAATAAAATAAAATGCTCTGCCAATTGCTCTAATTCATTCAATAAATGCGATGAAACGACTATTGTGATACCTTCTGCATTCAATTTTTGAATCAAATCAATTAAATCTTGAAATCCGTTTGGATCCAAACCATTAAACGGCTCATCCAAAATGAGTAATTCTGGTGATCGCAATAAAGTTTGTGCAATTGCCAATCGTTGTTTCATTCCGGTTGAAAAAAAACGCACCTTTTTAGAACCAACATTTTCTAATCCCACTTTTCTCAACAAAACATCGATGTCAATTTGTTTCTGATTCATTTTCATTAACAAATACAAATTTTCTTTTGCAGACAAGAAGGGATAAAAAGAGGGAGAATCTATATGAAATCCTGTAATTGATTTCACTTTATGAAACTCCGTTTGAGATTGATTGTTAATTTTCAATTTTCCGCTATCGGCGAAAACCAACCCGGCCAACACTTTTAAAATAGAACTTTTTCCTGCTCCATTCGGCCCTAACAACCCGATTATCTTTCCCTTTTTAAACTCAAAAGAAATATCATCTAACACTTGTTGCTTACCATAAGCTAACGACAAGTTTTCAACTTCAAGAATATTCATCACCAATAAAAATATTTAAGTTGATAATATTTGGTAAACAAAATCTTCTCCCAAAATAGTTTCGTGAATAAAATCAGCGGTTTTTTAATCCAAGTGTCGGGGAATATATGATACCAACGATATCCTTGTTGATAAAAGTATTTTTTTACTTCATCTTCACAACCCAAATCATTGGCCGCCACTAATATGGCGATTCGTTGACAATTGGAATACATAAAGGGACGTACTAATCTAGGATCAAATCCCATAAGATGTAGTTTATCCTTTACCATTTTATAATTTTGATACCTCCCAAAAGCATCCATCTCGGCAAATAAAGGAATTGCCATTCCTATCCAAGTTAAAAAAGCCCATTTATAAAAGTAAAGATCCCATGCCAGACCTTGATACTGCAATAACTCTCGCACACCAACCACAAACAACCAAACACTTAAGCCTACAATAATCTGTAAAGCAGAACTAACAAATACGAACCGTATGAATCTATTGATTCCAATAGTTAGTTTAGATGGTTTTAATTCAGCAATTTTTGTTTTGGACATACCCAAATATACTATAATTTGGATTTCTTATTTTACTTTTCCCGGGTTCTGCGTAACAAATGCTTTCCAACCTGTGTAGTTCTTTCCTACATCAACTCTACCCTGATTGTAAAAATGACATACTGCTGCGGCCAAACCATCTGTAGCGTCTAAATTTTTTGGCAAGGATTTCAATTTTAAGGTATTTTGAAGCATCCCTGCAACTTGCTCTTTACTTGCATTACCATTACCTGTTATGGCCATTTTAATTTTTTTAGGAGAATATTCAGTAATTGGAACTTGGCGTGACAAACCCGCCGCCATAGCAACACCTTGCGCTCTTCCTAATTTTAACATTGATTGCACATTCTTCCCGAAAAAAGGTGCTTCAATTGCAATTTCATCGGGATGATACGACTCGATTAACTCAATGGTTCGTTCAAAAATTAATTTTAGTTTTACATAATGGTCATCATATTTTTTCAAAACCAATTCATTCATTTGAATAAATTCCATTTTTTTATTGGCAACTTTTATCAAACCAAAACCCATTATTGTAGTTCCAGGATCAATTCCGAGTATGATTTTTTCTGACGACATTATATTTGTTACTTTGTGTAAAAATACAATAAAGCATTTCATAAGCAAGTGCATATCTTATACTTTAAATGACCATAATTGCCATTCTAATTATTGTTTTGTACACCATATTAATAGGAGTACTAATTATTGGATTTTTTAAAGTGAAGGAATTCAACTACCATTCCGAAATTGCTTCAAACTCATTTTCTATAATTATTCCATTCAGAAATGA
>MPDD01000037.1 GCA_001874265.1 Bacteroidetes bacterium MedPE-SWsnd-G1
AAATAAAAACACACTAATTAAAGAACCTATTATTCCAAAATACCAACATATTTTATTTTCTCTAATTAAAAAAACGAGATATAACAAACCAAATACAACAGCGGCAATCTCTAATATTAAATTCATACGTTTCTTTTAAAATAGGTCTAAATATTGTTGGTAATAATCTTCACTAGAAATACCTGTCAATTCTAAAGTTTCTTTAGGCTTAGGAATGGAAAAAAAAGCAAAGGAAAACCTTTCTTCTGTGTTGTTTTTGTCAAATTCCACTTGGTGTTCGGTTGCCTTTATTTTTCCTTTGGTTAAAACCTCTAGTAAATATCCAGGAAACACAACTATCTGATCAATTTCTCCCAACTTAATATTCTTCCCTTGTGTGTTTTTATAACAAAAACCATTGCTGTTACCATAAACAAACACCGTAAACAGCGACACATCTTTATGTTCCGACAACCTGTGTTCAAAATTTTTAGCCGATATATTTTTTGTGTTTGGATAATAGTTACAAGAAACCATATGCCCAATTTTATGGTTATATAATTCTTCTAATCCTTTAATATTTAAGGTCGAAATCAACTTTCTTTCTAACTTCTTTATTTCTTTTTGTAAAACACTCCACTCATTCTCAAAGAAATTATGGAATTCAACCGGAAATGATTCTTTTGAAGAAAATTCTGATAACACAAAGGAGTGTAACAAATCGGTATCGTATTGATTTAAACTATCCTCTTGTCCCAAAAATGAATAGCCATCAAAAACAGTATTCATTTTATTCTGAAGAAACTGCTCCTTATATAGTACTGGTTTTTTTAAAAAATTTGAAAAACACTCTTTGAGTAAATCTGAAGAATGGGCTGAAAAATTCGTTTTTATCAGGTCAAAATTCCTTTCTGGAGTCATTCTATCCTTATTCATGTTTAATTAATAAGAAGATTACACCCACGAATATCTGAATTATCAAAACGTCCTAAAATTTCAAAACTGCCATTGTCAAACTTCTTCCCTAAATCTTGGGTAGCAATAAAAGAACAGGAATTTATATTTGCCAAGTCAATTACATTTACTCCTCCCGATTTTCCATTTGGCAAAAGAGACAATGCGTCTTCTGTATCTCGTATTATAATATCCATCCAAGGCGGGCATTCGAAAATTCCATCACCTTTAGAATAGGCTTGTGAAAGCAACTCCGTCATTCCATATTCTGAATGAATTTTTTCTACATTCAAACCCTTGGTTAATTCGTTATGCAATTCAGCACGAATCATTTCTTTTCTTCGTCCTTTCATACCGCCTGTTTCCATTACAATGGCATTAGAAAGATCAATCTCTTGCTTTTCAGCCTCATCTAACAAAGCATACGAAACACCTAAAACCAACAGTTTTTTGTTGTTTTTTGACGAATTTTGAACGGTTTCTTTAAATTTTGAGTTGTTTTTTAGAAAAAATCCACTTTTTTCATTTTTCGATTTTTTGATTAAATCGTCTACCATATAAATTAATGAAGATCCATCACGTTCTAAATAACTTGGCAATAACGCCAATAAAATATAGTCATCAATATTTCCATAAAAATGTGCAAACCCTTTTAGATAACTTTCTTCATATACAGTAAGGTCAGTTACAAAATGTTTGCTCTGTATTCCTCCGGTTCCGCTACTTAAAAATGTCTGTTCAACGGCGTCATTGTTAGATACAATTGTATGAGACTTAAAAAACTGAATAGGTAAAAAAGGAATCTCGCTAAGATTAGAAACAGAAGAAACATCCACCCTAAGATGTTTTATAAAATCGCGATATACAGTACAATTCTTCGATTGAAATCGAAATATTTCAAGTGCTTGTTCTTCAAACTGAAGTCGACTCGATATGTTAAAATTGAGTTTTGGTTTCATTCGTGTCGCAAAAATACTATAAATTTGGCCATCAACTAGCCGTATTTTTTAATCATATAAACCCTAAATATTAAAATTATGAAACGGTATTTACTCCTTATTTTAGCCATTACAACCTTTATTTCTTGTAACGATGATGATGACGATTATCACGATTATCATTTAGAGTATACAGAAGTAATTAGCGCTGATGTTCCAGAGGAATTTGAATTTGGACGCACCTATAGAGTTGAAGTTACCATTGAATTAGACGATAGCTGTCACTTCTTTTACAACCAATACGATTATTTTTATGAAGGTACTTCTCGATTAATCTACCCAATTGTTCATATTGATGATGGTATTCCTTGTACGCCTAATATTAGAGAGGTTACTTTCTCTATACCTGTCCAGGCATTGCAAACAGAACCTTATATCTTTAAATTCTACCAAGGAGAAGATGCAGATGGTCAAGATATATTCTTAACGATTGAGGTTCCGGTAGTATAAAAGAACTTTATTATCCACAATATTGAATCCAAATTTTCACTGTTCGAATAAATAGTTTCGAATTCTGAGAATTTCGATTTTTATTTAAAATGAAGTAACCTAATTATTGTATTGTGATTCATTCACCCTTATTTTAAAAACCATTATTAAATTAATCCTGTACATCAATTCCGATTGAAAATTCAATAATTTAAGTCTAAGCATCTTTCCTTTTAAAATTGTAGTTTTAACCATAAAAAACTACGTAATGACAGATATTAAAAAATCACTTGAAATTTTAGGGCTAAAGGAACTAAATAACGGTGTTTCCACAGGTTCAGACAACTTTGGAAATGGTCCAGTAATCGAGTCTTATTCTCCTGTTGACGGTCAATTAATTGGAAAGGTTTCTACAGCAACAAGAGAAGACTATGACAAGGTTATGGATGCTTCTACTAAAGCATTTTTATCTTTTAGAAATATGCCTGCTCCACAACGCGGAGAAATTGTTCGCCAATTTGGAAATAAATTGAGAGAACTTAAAGAACCATTAGGAATGTTAGTTTCTTATGAAATGGGGAAATCTCTTCAAGAAGGTTATGGCGAGGTTCAAGAAATGATTGATATCTGTGATTTTGCTGTTGGATTGTCTAGACAATTAAACGGACAAACGATTCCATCGGAACGTCCTGGGCATGTTATGAGAGAGCAATGGCACCCTATTGGTGTTGTTGGTATAATTTCAGCATTCAACTTTCCAGTAGCCGTATGGGCGTGGAACACTGCCTTGGCTTGGATTTGCGGTGATGTTTGTGTTTGGAAACCATCAGAAAAAGCCCCATTGTGTTCAGTTGCCTGTCAAAATATTATTGCAGACGTTTTAAAAGAAAACAACTTACCTGAAGGTATTTCGTGTATTATAAACGGAGATTACAAAGTGGGCGAATACATGACGACTGATGCTAGAGTTCCTTTAGTTTCAGCAACTGGTTCTACAAGAATGGGAAGAATTGTTGGGGCTACTGTAGCACAACGATTTGGTAAATCATTATTAGAATTGGGAGGAAATAATGCTATTATTATTACTCCAACAGCCGATTTAAAAGTAGTTGTTCCTGGGGCTGTATTTGGCGCTGTTGGAACTTGTGGGCAACGTTGTACTTCTACAAGAAGATTGATTATTCACGAATCTGTATATGATAAAGTAAGAGATGCTATTGTTGGGGCTTACGACCAATTAACAATTGGTGATCCATTAGATGAAAAGAATCATATTGGACCTTTAATTGATTCAGATGCTGTAAACACCTATTTAACGGCTATTGAAAAAGCGAAAACTGAAGGTGGTAACGTATTGGTTGAAGGTGGTGTTCTTGAAGGAGAAGGATATGAAAGTGGATGCTATGTAAAACCTGCTATTATTGAAGCAGAAAACCATTATGAAATTGTACAGCACGAAACTTTTGCTCCAATTTTATATTTGATGAAATATTCTGGTGAAGTTGAAAATGCAATTGATAAGCAAAACGGCGTTGCACAAGGATTATCATCGGCAATTATGACCAATGAAATGAAAGAAGCAGAAAAGTTCTTGTCTTATGCTGGATCTGACTGCGGAATTGCCAATGTAAATATCGGAACTTCAGGCGCGGAAATAGGCGGTGCCTTTGGTGGAGAAAAAGAAACTGGAGGTGGACGTGAGTCTGGTTCTGATGCATGGAAAGTGTATATGCGCAGACAAACGAATACGGTGAATTATTCTGATGAATTGCCTTTAGCGCAAGGAATTAAATTTGATTTGTAAAGGTCAATTCAATTATAAAAAAACGCCTCTATTCGGGGCGTTTTTTTATTGATATCTAACCTTTCTTAAAATCCGCATCGAATCTTTATAAAGTATATAGGCCGTTTTATCCTCTAAAGCTCTGAGAAATAATTTTGATGCTTTCAAATTATCCTTTGCATCAACAAAGTCATTTAGCGCACAGATTAAATACGTTGTTGGAAATTTTTCTAAATCTTTTTGTTCAATTTTAGTTAAGGATCTACCGGTTTTAAGTTTCTCTAAAATTGCATTGTTTGAATTATAAATATGATGTAAAACAGTTCTATCATATGCTGGCGGCTTAAATAATAACTCAGATATCATATTGTGTTTACCATTGTCTTTAAAATGAATAACAACCTTCTCTAAAGGAAAATGTTGATACTCTTCTTTGATCCCCAATTTAACATATTCAGTAATTATAAATGAAGAATTGTTTTGCTCTATTGTCACTTCATCTAATGCGGAGTAAAATAAGAGAACTTGCTCGTTTATCAATTCAATATCTACTCTTGAGTAATAATTCTGGCCATTTACTCTGTTTAATTTCCCCGCCCAACAAATCACAAATTGCTCTTTAAAAACCTTAAATTGTGGATTGTACTCTTCATTATGACTGTTTATAAAATCAAACACACCAGTCAATGTTAACTCTAAATTGTTACTAGCAATTTTCTCTATCGACTCAACTATAGGTTTGTTTGTATTTCTAAGTTCGAACTGTTCTGTGGTTGGCATAGAATTACTGCCTCTACGATAAAAAGAGGTTCCTCTAGGGTATTTCCATGCATTTCGTTTAAAAGAGGAAATAGAGGCCGTAGGGTGAATTGTAACAAGTCCTATTACCTTGTGTTTTTGAAGTTTTGGAAACCCAATATTCTCATATTGAATTTTAGGAGGGTTCGCTAAATACGCATTTACTAAGTTTTGGATCTTACTATCATCATAAAAGTCGACACCTAAAATTTTATTCGATTCATCCTCTACACCAATAACTATATAAGAATTGTTTTCTGGATTAGAATTGGACAAAGCACAAATGTGCTTTATAAACTTTGCCTTTCCAATTTTATTAGAAATGTTTAAGCGCTGTTTTTTATCATAAAAACTATTTTCATCTGAATGGTTGAGTAGGTTTTTAATTAATAAACGCTTGTTAATCATCTTAATTCTTATTTAAGATCGTTGCGCTTGCTTGTGCTGTTGGGTATACCACTAAATCTTCAATATTAACATGGTAAGGTCTTGTAACAACAAAATGTATGATATCAGCAATATCTTCAGCTTGTAATGCATTATATCCCTCATACACCGATTTTGCTTTTTCTAGATCTCCTTTAAAGCGTACATCCGAAAATTCTGTTTCTACAGCGCCTGGGTGAATACCGGAAACACGAATGTTATATTTATTCAAATCAATTCTCATTGCCTTGTTTAAAGCATCTACAGCGTGTTTTGAAGCGCAATACACATTTCCATTCGGATAAACTTCTTTGCCAGCTATAGAGCCGATATTTACAATAAAGCCGCTGTTTCTTTCTGTCATTATTGGAAGCACTGCTTTAGACACATATAACAAGCCTTTGACATTAATATCCATCATGGCATCCCAATCATCAATATCGCCATCTTGTATGGTGCTTAGACCATGTGCATTACCCGCATTGTTTATTAGTACATCTATATTTTTAAAATCATTTGGAAGCGAGGCAATGGCTTTAAATACTTCATTTTTATCTCTAACATCAAACTGAAGTGTCCTTACTTTGGTTAATTTACCTAATGTTGTTTTTAAATGCTCAAGTCTTTCTGCTCTTCTTCCACAGAGAATTAAAGTAAATCCTTTTTCAGCAAAAAGTGCTGCGGTTGCCATTCCAATTCCAGAAGTTGAGCCAGTTATTAATACTGTTTTATTCAAAATGTAATTGTTTTAGCTAAAGATAGTTTGCTCTTAGCTATAAAAAAAATAAACAAGAAAAAACCCCTCGCAATGCGAGGGGATTCAATTCAATTGGCTACAAGCGTAGCCAACCAAAAATCAACTAACCAAACTTTATTTTAAATGCTTTTCTCCTAATTTTGTTCTACTATCTACTTTAGTACGTTTTTTAGATCCATTCCTTACGCTCTTATCAGAATTTGCAGATTCTTTTTTACGCAAGTTTCTTTTTTCTATTAAATTGAACCCTCTACCTGTAAATTGATAGGTTGTTCCAGAGCTGATATGGAACATTTCTAGTACGTTATCATTGATAACGGTTAAATCGAACTTTTCAGTATCTCCTCCATCATAATCTAATGTTAAAATATTAGAAAATACATCAATATTATACAATCCTTCATAATCCCAAAGAACTTCTCCAATATCCAAACCAGTTTCATCTATTGATGATAAAAAGGTTAATTCACCTTCATCAAAAAAGAACGTTAAATAATTTTCATCATCAAAAGGGTTTATGTCACCATCTGGACTCGCGTATGTTTTTTCCCAACCATCATATTCTTGCACCATTAAATCCAAATTATCATTAAACAATGCGTCATAATTGAATGTAGTAGTTTGAAATCCTTCTAGAATATATGTAACATCCTCTTCATAGTTATAAAATTCAATTTGATTCGTGCTCAATTGCCTTACTTCAAAATCTATACGTCCATCAATATTATGATTGGTAGTTAATGTCATTCCGTGTACTGCAGTATATGTTCCCACATCAATTCCTAAACCGTTACCCGTTTCTCCAATACCAACCAAGTTGTTGTTGGCATACATCGTTCCGTTTAAAAAGGAAAGCGTAAAAGCTTGCGCTACATAATATACATCTCCTGTTCCAAAACTCTTACTGTAATCTACATACCACACTTCATATTCTGCAAGTAAATCATATAATCTAATATACTCCACTGGTGGCGGAGAATCATTATCGCTTGAGCATGACACTAAAAATGTCAATGCAAATACACTCAAAAGTAATTTTACTGCTTTCATATCTTTCTGCTAATTGATTCGGAATAAACTTTTCAAATTCTATGCCAAACAAAGATACGGGCTTAAATTGAAAGGTTTAACGACACTTACTGTCATAAAAAAACCTCTTTATTTCTAAAGAGGTTTTTGATATTGTGAGATCCTTCACTTCGACCTTGCTCAGTGCAAACTAGTTCAGGACGTCTTTTTTTCTAATTGTTTAATGCTTCCGCACCACCAACAATTTCTAAGATTTCTCCTGTAATCGCTGCTTGACGTGCTTTGTTGTATGTTAATAACAAATCATCACGCATTTCACTAGCGTTGTCCGTTGCTTTATGCATTGCTGTCATACGTGCCCCATGCTCTGATGCATAAGAATCGCGAATGGCTTTGTACAATTGCGTTTTTAAAGACTTAGGAATCAATTCTAAGATAATCTCAGCTTTTCCTGGCTCAAATATATAATCTGAATTACTATCCGCTTCTTCACCTTCTATTTTCTCGATTGGTAAAAATTGTTCAACCTGCGTAATCTGTGTGGCAGCATTCTTAAACTGGTTGTAAATAATTTCTACTTTATCAAAAGATCCATCAACATATAAGTCCATTACTTTTTGAGCAATTTCTGCAACATTATCAAATGTAAGGTTGTCAAAAATTTCCGTATTTGTTTCTATAACATTAAACTGTTTAGAAAGTAAATCGCCTCCTTTTTTTCCAATAGCAAGTACTGAAACTTCTTTACCTTTATAAGAAGAATCGATGTGTTTAGTCGCTCCTTTAATTACTGAAGAATTAAATCCACCACATAAACCTCTATTAGACGTAATTGCAATAACCAATACCTTAGAAACTTCGCGTTGTTCTGCAAAAGCACCTCCTGCATCAGCGTCTAAAGTAGCACTTAAACTTTGTAACAATTGTGTTAACTTATCGGAATATGGGCGCATTTGCGTAATAGCATCTTGCGCTTTTTTCAACTTTGCAGCAGATACCATTTTCATAGCGCTAGTAATCTGCATCGTTGATCCGATGGAAGTAATTCTGTTACGTATTTCTTTTAAATTTGCCATATTCTTATGGTACTTAAATTAAATACTGAGTAGTTAAAATTTAATTCAACTACTCAATATCAAAATATTATTAAGCGTATTGTGCAGAAATTTCTTTCGCTGCGTTTGTCAATACATCTACAACCTCATCAGTTAATTTTCCTGATTTAATTGTATCTAAAGTATCTCTATGCTTTGCATTTAAATACTCTAAGAAATTTACTTCAAATTCTTTTACTTTATTTACAGGAACCTCTTTTAATAAGTTTTTAGATCCCGCATAAATAATAGCAGTTTGATCTTCAACACTTAAAGGACTTGCCTGTGCTTGTTTCAAAATTTCAACGTTACGTTGTCCTTTTGAAATCACATTCATCGTTGCAGCATCCAAATCAGAACCAAATTTAGCAAACGCTTCTAACTCACGGTACTGTGCTTGATCTAATTTTAAGGTACCAGATACTTTCTTCATAGATTTAATCTGAGCGTTACCACCAACACGCGATACAGAAATACCTACGTTAATTGCTGGACGAACACCAGAGTTAAATAAATCTGATTCTAAGAAAATCTGACCATCCGTAATAGAAATTACGTTTGTTGGAATATATGCTGATACATCACCTGCTTGTGTTTCAATAATTGGTAAAGCAGTTAGAGAACCTCCTCCTTTAATTTTACCTTTTAATGAATCTGGTACGTCATTCATATCCTTAGCAATAGAATCATCATTGATTACTTTTGCAGAACGCTCTAATAAACGAGAGTGTAAATAGAATACATCACCAGGGTATGCCTCACGTCCCGGAGGTCTTCTTAATAATAAAGATACCTCACGGTAAGCAACTGCTTGTTTAGATAAATCATCATAAACAATTAATGCTGGTCTACCAGTATCTCTAAAGTACTCACCAATTGCAGCACCTGCCATTGGAGCATATACCTGCATTGGAGCAGGGTCAGATGCATTAGCCGCTACAATAGTAGTATATGCTAACGCTCCTTTTTCTTCTAATAAAGCTACAATACCTGCAACAGTTGATGCTTTTTGACCAATTGCTACATAGATACAATATACAGGCTCTCCTGCATCGTAAAACTCTTTTTGGTTAATGATGGTATCAATTGCTACAGTAGATTTACCTGTTTGACGGTCACCAATAATCAACTCACGTTGACCTCTACCAACTGGAATCATCGCATCAATTGCTTTTACTCCTGTTTGTAATGGCTCAGTCACTGGCTCTCTAAATACAACACCTGGCGCTTTACGCTCTAAAGGCATTTCAAAAGTTTCACCTTGGATTGCTCCTTTACCATCAATTGGGTTTCCTAATGTATCAACAACACGTCCAACAATTCCTTCACCAACATTTAATGAAGCAATACGATTTGTACGTTTTACAGTTCCACCTTCTTTAACATCTGTTGATGGGCCTAATAATACAACCCCTACATTATCTGCTTCAAGGTTTAATACAATTCCTTCTAATCCACTTTCAAACTGAACTAACTCACCATATTGTGCGTTTGCCAATCCGTAGATACGAGCAATACCATCACCTATTTCAAGTACTGTTCCTACTTCGTCAAGAGATGCACTTCCGTCAAATCCTTCTAATTGTTGCTTTAAAATTGCTGATACTTCAGCTGGTTTTATTGCTGCCATTTTTATTTGTTTTTATAAAACTAAATTCTAACTTTATTATTAAGCGTTAAACTCTCTTTTCAAGACATTTAACTTGTTTGAGATACTTGCGTCATACTGAATATCTCCTACACGTAAAATAAACCCACCAATAATTGCTGCGTCTACTTTGTTTTCAAGAATTGCTTCTTTACCTGTCAATTCTTTTACTTTAGCCAATACTTCCTTTTTTAAAGTATCCGATAAAGGAACTGCTGTAGTAACTACTGCATCTTGTTTTCCACTAACTTCATCAAAAAGTTTAATGTATTGTTTTGCCACGGTATCGAAATCTGCCAATCTTTTATTTGTGATTAACAAGTCGATTAGATTTTTTGAAAGGTCATTGATTTGATTTTCAAAAATTGCCAACAACGCACTTTTCTTTACGTCAGATTTTATAATTGAACTGCTCAAAACAGTTTGCAACTCCTCACTACCTTTAATTGTAGAAGAAATTAACTGCATATTGCTATACGTTTCTTCAGCACTGTTTTGTTCTTGTGACAAACTTAGTACTGCTTTTGCGTATCTTAATGCTGCTCTGTTATTACTCATTGCTATGTATTTAGCTGATTGTAACTTCTTTCAATAATGTCTCAATCAATTGAGATTGATCTGCATCGTTTGCTAATTCTTTACGAACCACTTTCTCTGCAATACCAACTGACAATTCAGCCACTTGACTTTTTAATTCTGAAATTGCTGCGTTTTTTTCTGATTGGATAGCCGCTTGCGCTTGCTCAATCATTTTAGCACCTTCAGCTTTTGCTTCTTCCTTAGCATCAGAAATCATTGTTTCTTTAATTTCACGTGCTTCTTTCATCATGGCATCTCTTTCTGCACGAGCTTCTTTTAATAAACGTTCGTTATCAGCATTTAAGTTTTGCATTTCTTTCTTTGCATCTTCTGCAGAAGCTAACGCATTCTTAATTCCTTCTTCACGAGCATTCACTGCTTCTAAAATAGGTTTCCAAGCAAATTTCTTTAATAAGAATAATAATCCTACAAAAAGGAAAAGTTGCCAAAAAAACAAACCAAATGAAAACTGTTCTATTAATTTATCCATAACGTATATATATGTACTTCTTTCTTAATTTTAATAGTAAAATAGTGACTATAACCAACCGTTATAGTCACTATTCTGTTTGTTATGCTGCGAATAACGCTGCAAATCCAATACCTTCAATAAGGGCTGCTGCAATAAGCATAGCAGTTTGGATCTTTCCTGAAGCTTCTGGTTGACGTGCGATAGCGTCCATTGCTGAACCACCAATTCTACCAATACCTAATCCAGCACCGATAACGATCAATCCTGCTCCTACGAAATTTAAACCTGTCATAATATATTTATTAAAAATTAAACATTCAATTTTAGTGATCATGCTCTTCAACAGCCGACCCGAAATACAATGCCGATAGCATTGTAAAAATATACGCTTGTAATGCCGCTACTAATAATTCTAATAACGATAAAGCAAACGCCAATCCAAAAGATAACGGACTACCAATCCAACTTTTGAAAATAAACATCATACCTATAATACTCATTAATACTACGTGACCTGCAGTAATGTTTGCATATAAACGAATCATTAATGAGAATGGCTTAATAATAGTACCTAACAACTCAATTGGCGCTAGTACTATTTTCATAAATACTGGAACTCCAGGCATCCAAAAGATGTGTCCCCAGTAATTTTTATTTGCTGTAAATGTTGTGATCAAATACGTGATCAATGCCAAGGCAAATGTTACAGCAATGTTGTTTGTTACGTTTACTCCAAGTGGACTTAAACCTAATAAGTTGATAATCCAAACAAAGAAGAATACAGTTAACAAATAACTCATGTATCTTTTATAGTGCTTTTTACCAATGTTCGGAATAGCAATATCGTCTCTTACATATAAAATGATTGGCTCTAAAGCGCGACCGATACCTGTAGGTAATGGATTAGACTTATATTTCTTAGCCATTCTACTAAACATTACAAACATTAAAATACTTACCAATAAAATAAAGAAAACGTTCTTAGTTATTGAAAAGTCTAAAGGGTTTGCATTAGTTGGGTGATGTGCTTCGTCATAAGTAATGGTTCCAGCAGCATCTGTTTTGTAAATCTTATTGTGATATAATTTGTAGTAGTTTCCTCCTACTTCAGCAACAGTTTCTCCGTGGTGAAATTTTGAAGACAAAAAGACCTTTAAACCTCCATCAATTAAAATAACTGGTAATGGGAAACCAATGTATTTATGCTCTCCTTGTTCTGTAGTATAAGAATACAATCCAAAATCATACGAATCTAATAAGTGATGATCTATATATTCTTTAATCTCCGTTTTTAAATCTTTTCCTTCTTGATTTTCTGATTCAGATTTAACCTCTGCAGAAGCAAAAGAAACTGAAAATAAAATCATTATTGCGGTAAGTAATCTAACTGAAAAATTTCCTTTCATTTTACACAAATAATTGAGTGTCTTTAAAATCGGTGCAAAGGTATGTTTTTAAATTTAATTGAAAAACAATTATTCGTCTTTATTTTGAGGGTATTTCGAAGTGTAAAAATCTAGATATTCGAGCAGTCGAATCAATGCTAAAGTCTCTAAAATCAGACTGATAATATAAGGAATAAAAAAAGTGAAAAATTCTTGTTTGGTCATTTCTTCATCACAAGTATATGATGGATAAAAGGCAATAAAAAAGAGTGCAAATTTTAAAAAACTGCCCATCATAAAAAGATTTCCCAAATTGTCTTTTTGTTTTTCCCTTACAATATATAAACCACCAACTATAAGCGCCGCAACGCAAAAGTTTAAACTATATGCTAGAATTATTCTGTTTTCAAATAATTCTAATTCCATATATTTTAAAACAACTAAATGAATTCCGAATCCAACGACAAGCCCAAGAAACAAGAGCATTACATATTTAAAAATAGAAAATGCCATCACTTATTAATCTTATTTACTTGTGTAATTAGACTAACCAATGCCACTGCAACCCCTAATAGCGTAAAAACCATGGTAAACCATTTTTTTTCACTAGGGTAATTCTCGTCTAGTTTTTTTCCTAGGTATACTGCAAGGTAAATGGTGACCCCCATTTGAATGCCTGCTCCAGAGAGAAGAATGAATTTATTAGGCTGTTTTTTGGGCTTTTTGGCTGCCATTCTTTTTTAAATCTTTTATACCAGATTTCATAGTGCAACTAGCATTGAAAACGGCACCAGGCTCAACTAATAGTTTATTGATAAAGACTTCTCCATTTATATTCGCTGTTTTCTTTAAAGATAATAATTCTGATACGACTAATTTACCCGAGAATGTGCCTTCAAAATCAGCATTTCCACATTCTACTTCTCCTTTAACAATACCATTACTTCCAATAATAACTCTACCAGACGTTTTAATGGTTCCTTCTACTGTCCCATCAATTCTAAAATCTCCTTCAGACTGAACATCACCAATTATAGATGTGTTCTTTCCAATAATATTTCTTTCTGAGGTTTGCGGCTGTACTCCTTTTTTTTCTGTAAACATAATAAGTGGGGTTTAAAGTTTATTAATTGTTTCTATTACTTCAGTTGCTTTTTTACCTTCTTCAGTATTCGAATATTTAAAAGCAACATACACCAAGACCTCTCTAAACGCTGCTACTCCATCGCGTTTTCCAATAGCATATGCTCTCAATAGTTCAAACTTAGGAACAATCTCTTGGTCTTTGTATTTTATAATTGCTTCCTCTGATTTGGTAATTACTTCTTCAAAATTTCCTTCTTGATATGCGTAATATACGTTTTTATAAATATTCTCTGGTGAATTAGCATCATCTTCATCTATAAGTTCATCCGGGTTTAATATCAATTGTGTGTATTTAGACTCTGGATAATTAGATACAATATCAGTTTTAAACTTATCCGCCTTTATTGGATTTAACTCTAAATAAATTTGATACAAATGAAATTTTGTAGGAAGAATATATTTCTCTTCGGGATTGAACGATAATAAATCTTCGAAGTTATACGACGCAATATCAAACTGCTTAAATTGTTCTTTATAAATCAATCCTAATTTATAATATGCCTCATTGCGAACCGACCCAATACTATCTATTTCAGATTTATCTGTAGGTATACGTTCCAGATATGTTTCTAAATCATATTTCTTTGCATCTTCAATTGCTAATACTTCTAGGTTGTTTACATTTTCGTCTCCAGGAATAAGCACACTTTTATCTGATAGTCTCCAGTTATCTTCTAAAGGTCTATTGCCCCAAATTTGGTAAAATTCTTGTTGGCCAAATCCAACAATTTGAGAATTGTAAAAATACCATTTTCCATCACCTCCAAAATCATTATTGGCATCATTCAAGGACCCAAAACCGGTGTTTTCAATTTGTTGTTGTGCCGCCGCTTCTTCCGCTTTTAACCAATCAATATATTCTTGAAAATAAATAACTTGTTCTTCTTTATTCATAGCAACAACTCCTAAAATACTATCTGTAACATTTGCTATGCTTTCAAAATAAATAACCTCATCTAGACTTTTTCTTTTTCGATCTAATCTTCGAATCCTTTTTGTATTTCTATCTTGAGGAATCTGCAAAACACTATCATAATATGAGCCTGCATCAACATAATTCGCTTTATCAAACTGAATATTTCCTAGGGCTTCATATGACAACCCTTGTTGAAATTGTTGGGCTCCAATAGCGTGAACTGAAGCTACAAAATGTTCTTCTGCCAAATCAATTCTTCCTAGCTTTTGATGTACTAATCCAGTATGGTAATGTAACTCATCTAAATAGGGTCTGTTTTCTCTATCCGCAATTAACTTATTCAATGTAGCAATAAGCACCTCAGTGTCGGTATCATTCGAAAGGTTTTTAGCTATTTCTATTTCTGCATGAATTCTGTAACGGTAGGGAACACGCTTCATGTCAATTACTTTCTGAAATGCAACATTAGAAGAGTCTATATGGTTTTGTTCTCTGTAAATTTGACCAAGAATAAAGGTGTTTCTTGCTGTTTGCTCTTTATCATAATCTGTAAGCGTTGCTTGCTTTAAATGATGTACTACCTGCGCTGTGCTGTCCATAACAGTATATACCATTGCTGCCGCGGTATGAACACTTTCAATAATTTTTTTATCATCTACAAGAGCCTCTCGCTGTAAGATTCGCTGTAAGGTAATTAATGCTAATTCTTCATTTTGCAAACGCAAATAAGATTTTGCCTGCCAAATTTTAGTTTCATTAATTAAGTCGGCATTCGGATAATTTAAAACTATATAATTAAAAGCTTCTAGTGCAGGAACAAATCGCTGTGAATAATAACGAGATTTACCTAATAATAAAAAGGCGTCATCAATTTGTTTATTCTTTTCTTTTCCAGAAATATTCATGGAATGCTTCTGAACTGCCTTAACTGCTTTTTCTTCCGATTTTTCAAAAGCGGCGCTTGAATTTCCTCCTGAGATTTCGACCCCAGGTATGGCTAATTCTGAAACCTCTAAGCGCTCAATTGGTAAACGTTTCCAATAGTCATCTTTATAGGTTGCATACAGTTCTTGAATACCTTGATCAAAAGCAACTTGACCGTTGTAAAGAATATTATATTTTGCAGTAACGGAGTGAAAACTTCTATTTAAAAAAGCATCTTTTCTAGTTGAACAACTAACAACAAAAAGGATAGTAAATATTGATAAATATTTATAGAAATTTTTCTTCAAACGAATTTGTTTAGTTCTGACTTAAACTATATTCTACCTTGAATATTGTTATAAGGTGGTAAAAATACAAATTAATTCAGAATAACAGCGACGCCCCGTTATATATGCAATGATTAAAATTACATTGCAAAATGGGACTCTAATTCTTTAAGTGTTTCTGCAGATGTTTGAATATCTTTAATGACATCTCCTTTTTCCAAAACGACTATACGCTCACAAACCTCAGTTACATGACCCAAATCATGACTTGATACTAACAAGGTAATATCCTTATTTTTGACCAATCCTTTCAACATTGTTTTCAGTCTAATTTGAGTTGTTGGATCTAGATTCGCAAAAGGCTCATCTAAAATTACAAATTCAGGGTTGCCAATTAATGCTGCCACAATTCCTGCCTTTTTCTGGTTTCCTTTAGATAAGTCTCTTAAATACTTTTTCTTACCAAGAATTTCATCATTAAATATCTCTTCGAATTGCTTTACAAAAGAGTCGATATCCGCTTTATTTTGACCTCTTAATTCTCCGATAAAATAAAAGTACTCTTCTGGAGTTAAATACCCTATTAAAAAACTTTCATCTATAAAAGATCCCGTAATAGATTTCCAATCTTCATTTTGATTAACTTGAATATCGTCTATAGAGATATTACCCGTACTTGGTTCTATTAAATCTAATAATAAATTGAAAAAGGTTGTTTTTCCGGCTCCGTTATTTCCTACCAATCCAAAACTTTGTCCTTTAGGAATTTCTAAGCCTTCTATTTTTAGAACTTCTACAGCTCCATACTTTTTAGATATATTATTTACTTGTATCATAGTTTCTTTTGTTTTTTATGCAACTTCTTCAAAAGCACTGATGGCTGCATATTTATTTTTTACATATTTTTTTGCAATTAAATCCATAAAATAATTGCGTAGTAACAATCCTAATATTCCAAATACACCAATGGCAATAAGTCCTGCGTGGTAACTTATTTTTAAGTAAAACAAATAAAAGATTGCAATTGGAATTCCCATTATCGGAATTATAATAATAAATTGTTTTGCACTTGTGCCTTGCGTATTTCCAATTCCGCTTACGTTTAGTTCAATACGCTTTCTATTAAAGGATCCGGCATATAATATTACAAGCGTATTTATACCAATGTTAAATATTGCGCCAGATGCTACCATTAAATAGGTCTTTGTTCCAAAATACAAATAAGGTGTAGCTAAAATAAATAGCACGGTAGTAATAGCGGTCATCAAAAACCATTTTGATTCTATGTACTTTCGGTAACTTAAATTTTGAGTCATTAACATTTTGTAATAAGCACTTTCCCAAGCCGGAATAAACTGGCCGTAGTTTAGCACAAACCCACCTGTAACAAATATGGAAGCGAATACTAAAAATCCCTTCATTTTTTCTTCATAAATAGGATTGGTAAAGAAAATTAGGCCGTATAAAACAAAAAGAAATGACATTAAAAAGACCATTTTTGTTCTTTTGTTTCTCCAAATAAGACGCATTTCGTTTTTAATAAAAGGTCCCATTTCTCCAAAGCTATTAACCCAAGACAAATCTGAGGCGTTTACCTCCTTAACTTTTGCTTTAATAGCCCCGTCTAAAAACAGTTGACTTTTTAAAATTTTAAAATTTATAAAGTAAAAAACAAACAATAAGATTAAAGGAATTAAACTTAAACTTGGCGTTTCGTAAATAGCGTTAAACAATGGTTTACTTATTGTTGTTAAGTCGAATATGCTAAAATATTGCAATGCAACTGCACCCCCTAATATTGTGGCAAGCACTGCAAAAGCGATGTTACTTTTATTAATTATAAAGTTTAAGAAATTAGAAGATTGAATAATAACAATCATTGCAAAAAGCCAACCAAGTGCTCCGCTAACGCTATAACCTTCTTTCATTAAAACAATGGCAAACGGAACATAAAAGAACAATCCGAAAATATTGAATGCTGAAATTGCTGATTTAGCCAACACATAATGGACTAATTTTTTCTTTTTAATTGGTAAAACCAGTAACGGTTTAATTTTCATAGCAGGTAATTTTTGCATTAAATACCTGAAAATTAAATCGCCCATAATAGCAAAAAGCAAATAGGAATTAACAACATGTAATGGATCAGTATCTGGAACTGTTTTTCTAATTATAAAAAAACTAAAGATTCCCAGGCTTAAAAATGAAACCATCATGTAAACAGCAAAAAAGCCTAGTAAAATCTTAACAGCTAATCCTTTTTGCCAATAAGAAGAGCGGAAATATTGCTTCCACTCAAGAGAAATAAAGTGTTTTATCATAGCGTAGTAGTTAGTTACGAAGTGTTAGTAGTTTTAAACTCTAAATTGTTACAGATTTATACTCAGGATATTCTTTTTCTAAGAAAGTTTCCATATTAGATGGAAGAATAAATGCTGTAATATAAATGGTTAAAGAAAAAATAGTTAAAAAAATTGCAATAAGAAATATTAAAAAATTAGAACTGACTGGATCCATAATAAACACAAATTGAATCAAAAGATTAAATAAGCCTACAAAATTTCCAAAACCGTAAATGTGTTCTTCTAACATCCATTTTTTTTGAGTTTTTTCAAACCTTACTTTCATATGTTTCTTAATTTGAAGCGCTCTGAAAATCATTAAAGAAGCCCCGCCAAACCCAATAACTACAAATACCCATTCTTGATTTACAAGTTGTAATAAAGTATAAATACCCATGCATATTGTGGCAGTAACTATAATTTGTGGCAGTTTAAAAAAACCCTTGAATACCGACCAAACTAAGCGCCAATATTTTTTACTTATTTGTTTTTGCTTTTCCTCAACAACTCCCATAAAACCAAAAACACCAAATTTCTTAAAGGATTGGTCTCTGGCTTGCTCAAAAGAAAGACTCGGTTGATTTTCCCAAATTGCTTCAATATCATTGGCTAAATGATCTACCAATTCTGTTTGCACATCATAATGCTCTACAAAATGAGCTCGTGTAAATTGGTATAATTCTTTTATACGGCTTTCGGTTAGGCTCATTCCAAACTCAATTTAGGGTTTACTAAATGCTGCATTGTTTTTAAAAACTCTTGCATCTCAGCCAAACGGCTTACTGTTTCTTTAGTGCCTTGTTCGGTAAGTTTGTAATATTTCCGCATCCTGTTTCCAACCTTAGCAACCTCAACATCCAATAAACCATCCGCCTCTAATTTATGTAGTGCAGGGTACAATGCGCCTTCCGTTATTTTTAACTCACCTTGCGTTAATCCCTTAACTTTTTGAGTTATTTCATAACCATACATCCTATCATTTTCTTCTAATAGTTTTAAAATGATGGTTTGTAAAGACCCTTTAAATAATTTTTGATTTCCCATGCCATAAATATATACATAATTATCTTATGTATAATTGTCTTAGGTATATTTTTGAATCCAAATTTTGCAGTAGAACTTCGTTATGAAACTTTAAACTACAATAAACAGTACCGTTTTCTTTACTTTAGCATAGCACCGCTATGGTGAAGTTAAAAAACTGAACAAAGTGTTAGTGCTTAAAGTAGTTTATAGTTGGAATAGATTTTCGATTGTATAATTTGGGTTAAATTCCTTTCTGAAAAAGAAGTTTCATACCTTTGCAAACTAATTACTAATATACATGGCACAATTCCATAAACTCACTATAAAAGAAGTAAAAAAAGAAACGGCTGACGCAGTTTCTATCACTTTTGATGTTCCGGAAAAATTAAAGGACGATTTTCAATTTAAAGCGGGTCAATACATCACTATTAAAAAGGAAATTGATGGTAAAGAGGTTCGTAGAGCGTATTCTATTTGTTCTGATCCGAATACTGATGTTTTAAAAGTTGCTGTAAAAGCGGTAGAAGGTGGTACTTTTTCTGTATTCGCAACCAATAGACTAAATGCTGGTGATAAATTAGAAGTTTCTAAACCAGAAGGTCGTTTTATTTTGGAGCCTCAAAGTGGAAAAAACTATATTGCTTTTGCGGCAGGTAGTGGAATTACACCAATTATGGCAATGGCCAAAGCATCATTACACGACGATTCTACCTTTACTTTGATTTATGGTAACAAAACAGAAGACGATGTTATATTTAAAGAGAAACTAGACGTTCTTAAAAAAATGTATGGAACACGTTTAAATGTACACTATATCTTTAGTAGAGTTGAAGTCGATGGTTCTTTATTTGGTAGATGTGATACTGGAAATGTAAATTATTTCTTAAAAAACGAATATAAAGACACTGCTTTCGATTCTGCCTACATATGTGGACCTGAAAGTATGATTAAAGAAGTTTCCAGAACTTTAGCATCTAATGGAATGGCTGAAGAAAATATTCATTACGAATTGTTTTCTGTTCCTGTTGAAGTTACTGAAGGTGCTGATATACCAGATGGAAATTCTGAAATTACAGTGATGTTAGATGATGAGGAAACAACCTTTATTATGCCTCAGAAAAAATACATTCTTAACGCTGCTTTAGACAAAGACTTGGATGCACCATACTCTTGTCAAGGAGGAATTTGTAGCAGTTGTTTAGCGAAGGTTACAGAAGGAACTGTAAAAATGGATCGCAACGAAATTTTAACAGATGATGAAATTGAAGATGGGTTAATTTTAACCTGCCAAGCACATCCTACTTCTCCAAAAGTTTCGATTGATTTTGATGATGTTTAAAATCGTACTTTAGCCTTATGGTTGAAGATATTCTAAAAGCAATTCCTATTGGTTTCGGATTGGCCTTTATGATTGGTCCTGTATTTTTTAAACTAATACAAACCAGTATTTTAAAAGGGGCTAGGGCTGCTATTGTTTTTGATATAGGTGTTGTAGCGGCAGATATAGTATTTATCCTTTTTGCCTTTTACGGTTCGCATCAATTTTTAACCGAAATAAAGGACGATCCTAATTTATTCTTTGTAGGTGGAGGTATTTTAATTATATATGGTTTAAGTACTTATTTTAGAAGTAAAACCGAACTACCAACTACCGATAATGGATTTGTAATTCCGGAAAAGAAAAACTACCTGGGCTTGTTTGTAAAAGGGTTCTTTTTAAACTTTATTAATGTTGGTGTACTTGCTTTTTGGTTAATTATGGTACTTGGTGTTAGTTCCGCCTTAAGTATGGATGTAGATCGAATTTTTAGATTTTTTACCGCAATTATAATAGCCTATTTTATTACAGATATAGGAAAAATTGTGCTGGCTAAACAATTAAAAAGTAAACTAACTCCAATAGTAATTACAAAAATTAAAAAAGGAATGGGAATAGCGCTAATTATCTTTGGTCTAGTTTTAGTTGTCAAAGGTTTTATTCCTCCAGAAGACATGAGTATTGATGATATTATTGATAAAGTTCAATAAAAAAGACCTACTAATTAGTAGGTCTTTTTTTTATATGAAACATAAATTACTGCTCGTCTATAGCGGCTTTAATTTTCTCTTCTAATTCGTCTGCTAAATCTGGGTTGTCTTTGATTAAGCCTTTAACAGCGTCACGCCCCTGCCCTAGTTTGGTGTCTCCATAACTAAACCAAGAACCACTTTTCTTAACAATACCATACTCTACTCCTAAATCTAAAATTTCTCCAACTTTAGAAATTCCTGCACCGTACATAATATCGAATTCTGCCATTTGAAATGGTGGTGCTACTTTGTTCTTAACAACTTTTACTTTCGTACTATTTCCTAATACTCTATCGCCGTCTTTAATTTGTGTTCTTCTTCTAATATCTAAACGAACAGATGCATAGAATTTTAAGGCGTTACCACCAGTCGTAGTCTCCGGGTTTCCGAACATTACACCAATTTTTTCACGTAATTGGTTAATAAAAATAACCGTACAATTTGTTTTACTAATAGTACCCGTTAATTTACGAAGTGCTTGCGACATTAAACGTGCATGTAATCCCATTTTAGAATCACCCATTTCTCCTTCAATTTCACTTTTTGGAGTTAAGGCTGCAACAGAATCCACAACTACTAAATCTATAGCGCCAGAACGAATTAAATTTTCTGTAATTTCTAATGCTTGCTCACCATAATCAGGCTGAGAAATAATTAAGTTGTCTATATCTACTCCTAAATTTTCTGCATAAAAACGATCAAAAGCATGCTCTGCATCAATAAACGCAGCAATACCACCAGCCTTTTGTGCTTCGGCTATGGCATGGATAGTCAAGGTTGTTTTACCAGAAGATTCCGGTCCATAAATTTCAATAATTCTACCTCTAGGATATCCACCAACACCCAACGCTAAATCTAAGCCTAATGAGCCAGAAGATATAGAATCTACATCTTGATGAGCCACATCGCCCATTTTCATCACAGAACCTTTTCCGTAGGTCTTATCTAGTTTATCTAAAGTAAGTTGTAATGCTTTTAATTTCGCTTCTTTCTCTTTATCTGCTGCCATAATTTCTATGTAAATTAACGTGTTTAGTAAGTACGCTAAAATACAAAAAAGCCTGATAATGATTGCTCATATTTTGAGCAGAAAGTAAAGTATTTTATTCTTTAGTTTTCAGTAGATAAAATGAAAAACCTTGGTTGTTATTGTCTTTCACTTCTACCAATATTTTCTCTTTAGTAATAAATGTATATTGAATTTTATTCGGAAAATCGTGGGTCGTATTTTCGAAAGAAAGTTTGTCTTTAACACCATTATTTAATTCAAAATCAATCCATTTTGCATTGTTTTGATTCAACACCTGAGCGCTATAAATAATTTGATCCTCTAATTTTTGAAGTTTTAATTTTTCTGAAATCTTTTTTTCTCCGTTCTGTAGTTTGTAAGAAACACCATTTAATACAGAATCGTTTTGCCTGGTCCAAACTTCATAGGTTTCTTTATGCTCGTGTTTCCAGGTTCCTTTAAAATCATGGATTGAAAATTTTTGAGCAAACATATTCATACTGCAAAAAATAAATATTGATATGAATCTCGTTACTTTCATTTTACCATATGTATATGCGGAATTCCATCTTCTAAATACCCCTCGCCTATTTGCTTAAATCCATGCGATTCATAAAATTTTTCTAAATAAGTTTGAGCTCCAATTTTAATATCATTGGTATTAAAATGAGTTTCTATAGCAGAAATGCTTGCTTTCATAAGTATATGTCCTAAACCATCTTTTCTAGCAGATTCTCTTACCACTACCCTACCAATACTGGCTTCTGTAAAATAATCTCCAGGTTTAAATAATCTTGTATATGCTATTATTTCTTCATTCTTAGTAAAAAACAAATGCAATGCTTTTTGATCTTTAAAATCTAAATCTTGATAAACACAATCTTGTTCTACAACAAAGATTTCGGTTCGTATTTGAATAATTTTATACAATTCGCTTGTTGTTAATTCATCAAACGATTTAATAATAGGTTTTAACATTTCTAATTACTTTAAATATTTAGTTCAGTTAATCTTGAACAATGATATCTTTAATATCCTCTTTCCTAAATTCTGGTTGAATATTACTGTGATTTATATGATACTTTTCGAACAATAGTTTTTCTATTTCTAAAAGTTTAACATCAAATTCTGATAGTAAAATATCCTTTTCAAAATCTATATGCGCTTCAAGATGTAATTCCTCTTCATTCAATTGCCAAATATGCACATGATGCATATTTTTGATGCCATCTATTGCATTTACCTCAGCTACAATTTTTTTAATTTCTATTTCTTCAGGGGTGAATAACATTAAAACTCTGGTAGAATCTTTTAATAAATCCCAGCCCATATAAATTAAATAGATTGCAATTGCTAATGTTAAAACACTATCTATCCAATAAACTTCATAATATTTCATTATTAATCCACCTGCTAAAACCGCTACACTTGCCATCATATCTGTAAGTAAATGTAAATAAGCAGATTTCATATTCATATTAGAATTTGCATCTTTTCTTAGAAGTAAAACACTAAATCCATTTGCTAAAATTGCTATGAACGACAACCAAATAACCAAATTAGATTCAATTTCTTCAGGATTTTGAAATCTTTTAATTGCTTCAATTATTAACAGAACAGCAACAATAATTAAAGAAGCCGCATTTACAAATGCCGCAATAATTTCGGCTCGTTTATATCCAAAAGTTTTATTAGTTGAAGCGCTTTTCCTTGAAAGTTTATTTGCTATATAACTGATTATTAGAGATAATACATCAGTAAAATTATGGAGTGCATCAGAAAGTAAGGCTAAACTTCCAGAGACTATTCCACCGATAATCTGCGATACTGTAATAATAATATTCAGAAATATAGAGATTAAAAGATTGCGTCCTTTTAAATCTCCTTGACTATGGTGATGCGAATGGTTATGATGATGACTCATTATATTTATTTAAAGATCACCTAATAGACTAATTAACATCTTAAAAGATGCGTAATTTCTAACAGTTTAATGGAATCTTATCTACTCTGTTTTGATGGCGACCTCCTTCAAATTCTGTATTTAAGAAAGTTTCTACCATAGCAATTGCTTGTGGAATAGAGGTAAACCTAGCTGGAATGCATAAAATATTTGCATTATTATGTTGTTTAATCAACTCCACAATTTCTTTTGTCCAGCACAAACCAGCTCTTACATTTTGATATTTATTAGCGGTCATTGCAACTCCATTTGCACTACCACAAATTAAAATACCTAAATCTACTTTTGCATCATTTACTGCACTCGCAACCGGATGCACAAAATCTGGGTAATCAACACTATCTAATGTATCGGTACCATGATTTATAACAGTAATGTTTTTTGATTCTAAATACTTGATTATCTCAAATTTATAATCAGGTCCGGCGTGGTCGTTTCCTATTGCAATAGTCATTATTAACAGTTTATAAGTTTCATCAAAAATACAAAATAGCCGTTATTAACAACTATTTTTTCCATTGTTAATAGAAGAAATATAAATGATTAGTTATCAGAATATTTAAATAAAATTTAGATTGTTAGTAATTATGAAGCTAATAAGGAAAACTAAATTTGTTGGTTCTAATAATTTTTACAATACAGTGAGTAAACCTTAATATCAAAATTTATTTAATTATTTTTCACCGCTAGTTATGAACTATAAAAATGGTGTTTATTAACACTTAACTTGGCTTTATTTATACCCATTTTAATGTGTATATAGAAATGAACAAGCTGTGAATAACTGATCAACTTTCATTCAATATGAACGAGTTATAAAATTAATAACTGTTAATGGTTTTTAATAAGTGAAATATCAAAATTTAAATTCAATTAGTTTTTGTACATATTAACACACTATTATAATCATTATTTCTTTTTTTAA
>MPDD01000038.1 GCA_001874265.1 Bacteroidetes bacterium MedPE-SWsnd-G1
TTTACTTTTTATTGGAAATTTAAATAATGATAACTCCATAAGTTATTACGCCTCTACCCGAGGAAGTTCTTTTGAATTTGAAATTTCAAATTCAGTACTACAGTTTTCCAAAAATCAGAGGTTCGGTGAAAAAAAGCTGTCTAAAAAGGAATTGAAAAAAATAGGCGCTCTTTTAACTAAAATCGATTTAAAAGCTATTCCAAATTTAGTTCCCCCTTCTACCAAAAGTTATTTCGATGGTGCGATGGCGGCAACTTTGATAATTGAATGTAATAGCAAAAAATTTGAATCCTCAACATTCGATCATGGAACCCCCCCAAAAGAACTTAAAGAATTAATCGATTATATTTTCGATTTAATTTACATCAAATCTAATTAGTCTTTCTTTCCGCTGTCTTTCAAATAATTAAAATTAATTTATTAAATTTGAGACAGATACCTGTCTGATTCTATGACATATATCATAGAATTAAAAAATTGCTCCCTTTAAATTTGGTATCAAACTAAACTAACTGCTATATGCCTATAAAAAGTTATTTGGCGCATCCGCACGAAAACCAAAAAGAAACTTTGGTTGCTGAACTTTCTAGTTTGGACAATTGCGAAGTCATTCCTGCAGAAAATAAAGATGTTTTAATTTTAGTTACTGATACTAAAGACAAAACAGAAGAAGCAAATTTAAAAGATCAATTAGACACCATTAAGAGTTTAAAATTATTGGCAATGGTATCTGGTTTCAATTCACCTAAAAATTAACAATACAATGTATACTTCAACTTCTAATAGACGTAGTTTTATCAAAAAAATGGCTGTATTGTCTGCAATGACCGCTGCTGCCTCTATGTTTCCTGGAATTATCTTTGCCGAGGAACAACAACGCAATTTACCAAAAGGCGATTTAGATTGGAAAAAGGCACCTTGTAGGTTCTGTGGTGTGGGTTGTGGAGTTATGGTCGGTGTAGAAAATGGAAAAGCCGTAGCGGTTAAAGGGGATCCTAATTCCGCTGTAAACAAAGGTTTGTGTTGCGTAAAAGGGTACCACTCCGTAATGGCATTTTATGGCAAAGATAGATTGACAAAACCTCTGGTAAAGAAAAATGGTCGCTATGTAGAAACTTCTATGGAAGAGGCGCTTGATTTAGTGGCTTCCAAAATGCAAGAAACTATTAAAGATCATGGAAAGGATTCGGTTTCTATTTATGGTTCGGGTCAATGGACAATTCCAGATGGATATGCTGCTTCAAAATTATTTAAAGGTTGTATTGGAACAAACAATGTAGAGGCAAATGCACGTTTATGTATGGCTAGTGCCGTAACTGGGTTTATGACTTCTTTTGGAATTGATGAACCAATGGGCTGTTATGAAGATATGGATCATGCCGATGTATTCATCCTTTGGGGTAATAATATGGCTGAAATGCATCCAGTATTATTCTCTAGATTATTAGATCAGCGCTTAAAAAGAGGCGTAAAAATTATCGACTTTGCTACTAGAACTACGCGTACTAGTATGGCGGCAGATAAATCAATTTTATTCCTTCCTCAAACAGACTTAGCTGTTGCCAATGCAATTTGTTATGAAATAATAAACAATGGTTGGGTAAATAAATCTTTTGTGGAGAAACATTGCAATTTCTCTAAAGGATTAACAGATATGGGCTATGGTTTGGAAGACAAATATTCGTTTACAGATAAACCAGAGAAAATATCATTTGAAGAATACAAAACATTCTTAGAAGATTATACCCCTGAGAAGGTTGAAAAAATATCGGGAGTTTCCGCTAAGGACATTAAATATATGGCCTCATTTTATGGAGACCCAAACAAAAAAGTAATGTCACTTTGGTGTATGGGTATGAACCAACATACTCGAGGAACCTGGATCAATAACTTGGTTTATAATATTCATCTTTTAACAGGTAAAATTTCACAACCTGGTAATAGTCCATTCTCATTAACTGGGCAGCCAAGTGCTTGTGGTACTGTTAGAGAGGTTGGAACACTTACACATAAACTACCACATGGAGTTGTAGCGAATGCTGAACACAGAGCGTTTGCTGCAAAAATTTGGGATGTTCCAGCAGAAAATATTGACCCAAAACCAACATATCATACAGTAGAAATGTTTAGAGCCTTAGATAGAGGTGATATCAAGTTTATGTGGATTCAAGTAACCAACCCGATGGTAACAATGCCTAAGTTAAAACGATATAGAGATGCTACTAAAAAAGAAGGACGTTTTATTGTGGTTTCTGACATTTACCCAACTCCAACAACTGATATTGCCGATGTAATTTTACCATCAGCAATGTGGGTAGAACGAGAAGGAATGTATGGTAACTCCGAAAGAAGAACACAACATTTTGAGAAAATGATTGACCCGCCAGGAGAAGCGATGAGCGACACTTGGCAATTGGTAGAAGTTGCAAAAAGAATGGGCTTCGAAAAGCAATTCTACTACAATGAAGAAACACATATTGAAGAGATTTATAACGAATACCGTCGCCATCATGATAATGATAAACATCGAATGGCTCCGCTGGAAGTTCTTAAAGAAGAATCTGGTGCAATGTGGCCATATGTAGATGGAAAATCGACTAAATGGAGATTTAATGCTAAATACGACCCGGCTTGTAGTAACGGAGAAGATTACCATTTTTATGGAAAACCAGACGGTAAAGCCGTGATTTGGCAACGTCCGTACGAACCCGCTGCTGAAGAGCCTGATGCTGAATATCCTTATTGGTTAAATACTGGTCGTGTGGTTGAACATTGGCATACGGGATCTATGACACGTAGAATTCCAGTACTTCATAGAGCAATGCCGCATGCGTATGTAGAGTTAAATCCTGGAGATGCCAAACGCATGCAAGTAAAAACCGGGGATAAAATGAAGTTGACAACGAGGCGTGGTGAAATTATTTTACCTGCTTCTGTAAACGAACGTGGTGTACCTGCTCCTATGCAAGTATTTGTACCATTTTTTGATGAGAATATGTTAATTAACGACATTACACTTGATTCTTTCTGTCCAATTTCAAAAGAGCCAGATTATAAGAAATGTGCTGTAAAAGTTGAAAAAGCATAATTATGAAAAGAGCAGGAATTTTATCATTGTTCACCCTCTTATTCCTATCCTTTATTGTGGTATGGAATCGCAGTTATGAATCAGGTTTAGAAGACGCTTATATTCCGTTGGATGCTTCTGATGCTGTACCTTCAATACCATCGGAAGAAGGGGTTTTTAAACGAGCAGAATTCGCCTTGGAGTACGACAAAATGCCTTATGATGAAAATCATCAACGTAGTTTAGATACTTACTACGAGAATCGTGCGTATTATGGAGCGCCACCATATATACCGCATGAAGTTACTGAAGAAAGAAATATGGGTGGCAATAGTTGTTTAAAATGTCATGAAAATGGTGGATATGCCGCAAAGTTTAAAATGTACACCCCTGTAACACCGCACCCAGAGATGATAAATTGTAGGCAGTGTCATGTATCACAACTAACAGCAAGTGCATTTAAAGGAACAAACTTTCCGAAAAATAAAGCGCCAAAAGCAGGAGAAAACAATGCTTTAGTAAGTAGCCCGCCCATTATCCCACATCAAATACAAATGCGCGAAAATTGCTTATCATGTCATGCTGGGCCGGCTGCCCCAAAAGAAATTAGAGTCACGCATCCAGAACGTGTAAACTGCCGTCAATGTCATGTTCTTAATAACAAAAAGACTGCAGATATCGGTAACTTTAAAAAGTATTTAAATGAAACTAAATAGTCAACAAATATTACAAAGGTTAGGCTGCCTTGTTTTATGCCTAATTTTATTTTCATCCTGTGGAAAACATGGCGAACATGAATATCATGGAGTAACGGATAAAATTGAAGCGGAAGGCAAACATTACAATGGCACTAGTATTTCTTCAGACAAATATTTAGAAGGAATGGATTTAATGGAAATTACAGAAAATGGTCAAACCTTTCTAATTCCCAAACGCAAAGAGCATATTAAATCTTTTAACTGTAAAGAATGTCATAGTGAACCTTTAGCAAAATTAAAAAAAGGAGAAGGCAAAAAAGCGCATTGGGACATCAAACTGAAGCATGCTAGTGAATTAACTATGAATTGTATTACATGCCATGATGGATCTAATATGGATCAATTAACAAGTTTAACCGACCAAAAAATTGATTTTAATAACAGTTATAATTTATGTAGCCAATGCCATACGAACCAATTTAAAGATTGGACTGGCGGTGCACATGGAAAAAGAATTGAAAGTTGGGCACCACCAAGAGCATCTATGACTTGTGTGAATTGTCATAACCCACACAGCCCTAGTTTTGAAACTAGATGGCCTGCAAGATTTAATACAGAAAAAATTAAAGAAAGGAAATAATGAGCAACGACAGTAAAAAATGGTTTTCCCTAAACCTTAATAGCAGGAAAAAGGTATCAGAATCGTCTTGCGGATGTGGAAAAACATCTGGCGGCTGTGGTTCTCATTCAAATCAAAAGCAACCAGAATTAAACGAACAAGAATTTTATGAGGCTGCTGTAGATGCATCAATAGGAGAAGAAAGAAGTAAAGACGGTTTTGAGCAAGTATTTGATGTTAAGATGGATCGTAGATCTGCGTTTAAAAAACTAACGGCAAGTTTGCTAATTGGCGCTGGTGCAGTTAGTACGTCATGCAGTGTAGTGGCTGGAGATGAAACCAAAGAAAAAGCACAAATAGATTGGGAAGAACAGTTTAAAGGAAACTATAAATTAATGACCAATGACGAGAAATCGGCGACAGTAGATAGACTGGTGCGCTCTTATCAATTAAGAACAGGTAAAACCATAAGTATGTCTTCTAAAAATGCTGAGGAAGATGTATTGTTTGGCTATGCTTTCAACATTTCTAAATGTCAGGGTTATATGGATTGTGTGAATGCCTGTGTTGAAGAAAACAATCAAGATAGAAATTCACAAATGCAATATATCCGTATTCATGAAATGAAAGACGGCAAAGGATTAAAGTTTGATGAGGCTGATGATAACTACTATCATGAGGTTCCAGCAGAAGGACATTTTTATATGGGTACTCAGTGTTTCCATTGCGACAACCCCCCTTGTATTGAAGTATGTCCGGTCCAAGCTACGTGGAGAGAAGATGACGGATTAGTGGTTGTAGATTATGACTGGTGTGTAGGATGTAGATATTGCATGGCTGCTTGTCCTTATGATGGTCGTAGATTTAACTGGTCTAAACCCGAAGTTCCGGAAGAGCAAGTAAATCACAACCAGCATTATTTAGGGAATAGAATGCGTAAAAAAGGGGTAGTTGAAAAATGTACGTTTTGCGTTCAACGCTCTAGAGCCGGTGAAAACCCAGCCTGTGTAGAAGCCTGCCCTACCGGTGCAAGAATATTCGGGAACCTCTTAGACCCAAAAAGTTCTATCCGTTGGGTATTAGAAAACAAAAAAGTTTTCCGTTTAAAAGAAGATTTAGGAACAGAACCAAAGTTTTGGTATTTCATGGACTAATGTCCAACAATAAAACGAAATCAAATGAGAAGATTAAAGGTTTTAAAAAGTTTAATTACCGATAGTTTAGATACCATAACACATGGGTCAAAAAGGTACCATTTATGGATGGCTTTTTTAACACTTGTTATGCTAGCGGGAATGTATTGTTATTCCATTCAATTAGATGAAGGCCTGAGTGTAACTGGAATGACAGATCGTGTTAGTTGGGGTTTATACATTTCTAATTTTACATTTTTAGTTGGTGTAGCAGCCGCAGCAGTAATGCTGGTAATGCCTACATATGTATTAAAAGATATTGATTTTAAACAAGCCGTATTAATTGGGGAAGGCTTGGCCGTTGCAGCTTTAATTATGTGCTTAGCATTTGTAGTTGCAGATATGGGAGGACCGTCTGTATTATGGCATATGATTCCAGGAATTGGAGTTTTTAATTTCCCTAATTCCATGTTGACGTGGGACGTTTTAGTTCTGAATGGTTATTTATTTTTAAACCTTAGTATCCCATTTTACATCTTGTTTAGACATTATCAGGGTAAGGAAGCTAACCCAAAAGTATATATACCAGGTGCTATTTTATCTGTTTTTTGGGCTGTCGGAATTCATTTAGTAACCGCCTTTTTATATCAAGGATTACAAGCAAGACCATTTTGGAACAATGCTCTATTAGGTCCTAGATTCTTGGCTTCTGCCTTTGCTGCTGGGCCAGCCTTAATTATTTTGGTTTTGGCATTGATTCGTTCATTTTCTGAATTTAAAATAGAAGACAAAACCATCAAAAAAATAGCAATGGTAGTCACTGTTGCTGCACAGATCAATTTAATTATGTTGGTTTCTGAATTGTTTAAAGAGTTCTATGCACCGACGCATCACAGTGAAAGTGCGTATTATTTATTTTTCGGATTGCATGGAAAAGGAGCATTATTACCTTGGATCTGGACGGCAATTACCTTAAATGTTACAGCCACAATAATTCTTACATTCAACAAACTGCGTAACAACTTAAAAATCTTATACGTGGCTTGCTTTATGTTATTTATTGCTATTTGGATAGAAAAAGGGTTTGGATTGATCATTCCTGGATTTATTCCTGGTCCTTATGGTAAAATTGCAGAATACACGCCAACAGGAATCGAAATAATGGTAACTCTTGGTATTTGGGCCATGGGTGCTTTTGTATTTACCATTTTGGCAAAAACTGCGATTGGAATAGAAACAAAGAAACTACGATTTAAAAAATAATTACTTTCTTCCAAAGTCTGCCGGAATTTCCCCCCAGGCTTTGGTTTCCCATTTTAATATTTTGGTAGTATAACTGTTTTCTTTAAGCCATTTTTCTGCGCGCTTTACAAAATCAAACAAGTCTTTGTTTTCTGAAGTAATCTGTAAATTGGTTCTGCACTGCCCTTTTCTGACCCAACTCATCGCAATTTTAGAATCTGAATAAATAGGAAGATCGGACTTGTTGTTTTTTAAAAATCCAAGTCCATGAACCAATGCCAAAAACTCCCCTATATTATTGGTCCCTTTAGCAAAAGGTCCTTGAATAAAAAATTGCTTTTTTGTTTCGGTGTCTACTCCTCTATACTCCATTTTACCAGGATTTCCGCTGCAAGCAGCATCAACCGACAAGGAAGGTATAATAGGTTTACCATATTTCGCGATTTCTTCTGGAGATAACTTTACGGTTTTGGTATCCTTACCTACATAATCGGCATATTTACCTTTAAATGCCTTTTCTGCAAGTTCCTTTGAAGCGAATGATTTGTACTGTGCACCTTTAAAGTTGGTAATATGTTTCTTGCAGATATTCCACGATGTAAACACACCGATTTTATGTCCGCTCCAAACAACGTAAAACTTTTTCTTAGCCATGCTTTAAAAGTACTTGTTCAATTATTTTTGGAAAGTGTTCATATTCTAACGCATGTATTTTACCAGCAACATCCACAGGAGAGTCTGAAGGTAATACGTTGGTTTTCGCTTGAAAAATAATCGCTCCCTCGTCGTAGTTTTCATTTACAAAATGAATTGTAATACCTGTTTCGCTTTCTTTATTTTCAACTACGGCATTATGCACATGCATTCCGTACATTCCTTTCCCGCCATAGTTCGGTAATAATGCAGGATGAATATTGATCATTTTATTCGAAAATGCCTTCACCATATATTCAGGAATTCGCCATAAGAAACCGGCTAATACGATAAAATCTGCATTCTCATGAAGGTATTTACCTAGTTGAGTTTCATCATTAAATTCGGAACGATTAAAAACCAAACTTTCAACTCCTAGTCTTTTGGCTCGTTCTAATACTTTCGCATTTGGATTGTTCGTTATAAAACTCACAATTTTAACAGCATTAGATGTTTTAAAATATTCAAAAATATTCTCGGCATTTGAGCCAGAACCAGATGCAAAAATGACAATTCGTTTCATCTATACTAAAGCATTAAAGAGGAGAACAAAAAAACGCATAATTATTAACAATTGCCAAGAATGTTCAAAAATTGCGTTAATTTTTTTATATTAGTATCACATTTTTGTGGGTAAGGATGAATAAACAAAATAAGTTTTTTATTTTTGCCGAGAATTTAAATTTAAAAATAAAAAATTATGTCAGACATTGCATCTAGAGTAAAAGCTATTATCGTTGACAAATTAGGAGTTGACGAGAATGAAGTAACAGCAGAAGCAAGCTTCACAAACGACTTAGGAGCAGATTCACTTGACACTGTTGAGTTAATCATGGAATTCGAAAAAGAATTTGATATTCAAATTCCAGATGATCAAGCAGAGAACATTGGAACTGTTGGTCAAGCAATTAGCTATATTGAAGGAGCAAAATAGTAATCTAAAGATACACTAGCTACGAGTTCAATATGTAAATAATTGGACTCGTAGTCATTTTTTAGAAACAATAAAATCATCCACTTATGGAATTAAAAAGAGTTGTAGTAACTGGTCTAGGAGCCTTAACACCAATTGGAAACAATATTGAAGAATATTGGAATGGATTGGTGAATGGAGTGAGTGGTGCAGCGCCTATCACACATTTTGATGCTGAAAAGTTTAAAACACGCTTTGCTTGTGAAGTAAAGAACTTTAATGTGAATGATTTTATCCACAGAAAGGAAGCTCGTAAAATGGACAAATTTGCGCAGTATGCTATGGTAGCATCTGACGAAGCCATTGTTGATGCTAAATTAGATGTGGAACAATTAAACCTAGATAGAGTTGGTGTAATTTGGGGTGCCGGAATTGGCGGATTGGAAACTTTCCAAAACGAGGTATTAAATTATGCTGCGGGAGATGGATCACCACGTTTCAATCCATTTTTTATTCCTAAAATGATTGCAGATATCGCCCCTGGGTTTATCTCAATTAAATACGGATTTAGAGGACCTAACTTTACAACAGTATCGGCTTGTGCATCGTCGGCAAATGCTATTATTGATGCCTTTAATTATATTAGATTAGGGAAAGCAGATGTGTTTGTAACTGGTGGTTCTGAAGCTGCTGTAACCAAAGCAGGTATTGGCGGATTCAATGCCATGCATGCTTTATCTACAAGAAATGAAAGTCCAGAGACTGCCTCTAGACCATTTGACGAAACTAGAGATGGTTTTGTTTTAGGTGAGGGTGCTGGAGCTATGATTCTTGAAGAATACGAGCACGCTGTTGCACGTGGTGCAAAAATTTATGCCGAATTAGGCGGTGGCGGATTATCTGCAGATGCACATCATATTACGGCTCCACATCCAGAAGGATTGGGCGCAAGAAATGTAATGTTAAACTGTTTAGATGATGCCAATGTTGCAATAGAAGATGTAGATGCCATTAATGTACATGGTACCTCGACTCCTTTAGGCGATATTGCCGAAACAAAGGCTATTGTTGATGTTTTTGGTGAGCACGCTTACAATATCAATATCAATTCTACAAAATCGATGACAGGGCATCTATTAGGTGCAGCCGGAGTTATAGAAGCTATTTCTTCTATCTTGTCTATCAAGCACGGAATAATTCCTCCAACAATTAATCATACAACAAATGATGAACGAATTGATGGAAAATTAAATCTTACGCTTAACAAACCTCAAAACCGCGATGTAAAAATTGCAATGAGTAATACTTTTGGTTTTGGAGGACACAATGCTTGTGTGCTTTTCAAAAAAATGGATTAAATCTTTTAAATGCGTTTTATACGAAAAATCATACCGTCGCATCCCAAAGAAGATGCGACTTTTTATCGTGAATTAAAAACCATTTTAGGATTTTCACCTGTTGATTTAACTTATTACAAAAAGGCTTTTGTGCATAGATCTGTTAAGTATGTAGATGCCAAAGGAAACCCTCAAAACTATGAACGTTTAGAATTTCTTGGAGATGCCATGCTTGGTGCTGTAATTGCTTCGTACTTATTTAAAAAAGTGCCATCGGGCAACGAGGGGTATCTGACACAAATGCGTTCAAAGATTGTTAGTAGAGAGCATTTAAACGAGTTAGGACGAGATTTAAATCTCATAAAATTTGTTTCTAGTAATGTAGCCAAATCAAAATTTGGCGAAAATATAAACGGTAATATTTTTGAAGCCTTAATCGGGGCTATATATCTAGATCGAGGCTACTTATTCTGTAAAAAATTCATTCGTAAAAGAGTCATTAAACCCTATGTAGATATTCCAAAGTTAGAAGGGAAAATTACAAGTTACAAGAGTTTATTTATTGAGTGGTGTCAGAAAGAAAAAAAAGATTTTTTATTTGATATTTATGATGATACAGGCAATGATTCCGTACGTCATTTTAGTGTGAAATTATCATTAGAAGGTAAAATAATTACCAAAGGAAGAGCCACTTCAAAGAAAAAAGCAGAAGAGATTGCAGCTAAAAGAGCCTATTATGCTTTCCAAAAAGAAATTTCCCAAAATCAATAAAAACTGTAAACACTAAAACGTTTTAGTTTTAATTATCTACTCAATTTACCGAAACATTGCGTAAATTTGCATTCTGTACATTTATTTGCTTATGCGATTTGAATTAGATTTAGGAGACGATTATTCATTAATTGGAATTCACACATCTGAAGAAGATTATCGCTTAGCCTTTTTGCTAAATCAGCATTTGAAAACAAATTTTACAAACTCTAAAAATCAATTAGACTTTAAAAATGATGTCGCCTCGTTTTCAGTTTTTGAATTTATTAACGAGCAACATCAATTAACAATACATTTAATTGCCAATAAATTTGTAGGGAATGCAAGGCAATCGACTGAATTAAACTTATTTAATAGTGAAGTTCAGTTTAGCAATATCTCATATCTAATTCCTGAAAAGAAAAATATAGATTATTTTCTTAAAATTGAAGGAGATATTACCAACAACGAATTGAATAAAAGAATTGATACAATTAATAAGATCAATCAAGTTATAACATCATATCAAATTAATCCAGCGGAGTTAAAATCTAAGGATTATTTAATTTTTTAACTATGTCACAAACAAAAAAGACCAAAATAGTTGCTACGCTTGGCCCAGCAAGTTCAGATAAAGATACTTTAAGAAACATGGTTCTTGCCGGAGTCAATGTTTTTAGAATAAATTTTTCACATGCAGATTATTCTGACGTTACCGAACGAATTAAAATTATTCGTGAATTAAATGACGAATTAGGAACTAATACAGCAATTTTAGCTGATTTACAAGGCCCAAAATTACGTGTTGGAGTAATGGAAGAAGCCCTTTTAAAGGATGGTGACACATTTACTTTTACAACTGAAAAGTGTATCGGAAATAATAAGAAGGCCTTCATGACCTATCAAACTTTTCCTCAAGATGTAAAAAAAGGTGAAAACATTTTAGTTGACGATGGAAAATTAATGTTTGAAGTTATTGATTCTGATGGAGATAAAAATGTTACTACGAAAGTTGTAAGAGGTGGCGAATTAAAATCGAAAAAAGGGGTAAACCTTCCAAACACAAATATTTCTCAACCTGCATTAACCGAGAAAGATATTGAAGATGCCATTTTTGCTATTGGACAAGAAGTAGATTGGATTGCACTTTCATTTGTAAGAACTGGAGAGGATTTAAAAATGTTACACGATTTAATTGCGAAACACTCTGAACATAGAATACCGGTAATTGCAAAAATTGAAAAACCAGAAGCGGTTAAAAATATAGATTCGTTAATTCCTTTTTGCGATGCCATAATGGTTGCTCGTGGTGATTTAGGAGTTGAGATTCCGATGAACGAAGTTCCATTAGTTCAGAAAAATTTAGTCTTAAGAGCAAAACAAGCTAGAATTCCAGTAATTATTGCTACGCAAATGATGGAGTCTATGATTGAAAACTTAGTCCCTACAAGAGCAGAAGTGAATGATGTTGCCAACTCAATTATTGATGGCGCTGATGCAGTAATGCTGTCTGGAGAAACTTCTGTAGGTATAGATCCTGCAAATGTAATTCAGTATATGTCTAATATTGTAGAAAGTGTTGAGAACTCTCCAATTATTAAAGTTCCTGCTGATGCTCCGCATATTAAAACAAAACGATATATTTCAAAAGCTATTTGTCATCATGCCGCGTTAATGGCCAATGATATAGATGCAGCGGCCATAGTAACATTAACAAATTCTGGTTATACAGCCTTTCAAGTATCAGCTTGGAGGCCAAGAAACACACATATTTTAGCGTTTACTTCTAACAAGCGAATTTTAACAATGTTAAACCTTTTATGGGGTGTTAAAGCATTTTACTATAGCAATTTAGTAAACACGGATACTACGATAAGAGAAATCAACCAGATTGCTAAAGAACAGGGGCTTTTACAAAAAGATGATTACGTAATTAACTTAACATCTATGCCTGTTAAGGAAAAAGGAATGGTGAATACCATGAGATTAACACAGGTTAAATAATCACTTTTCAATCAAATACATATCAGTCATTCAAAAGCTTATCTTTGGATGACTGATTTTTTTTGTTTATATTCACGTTCAATCAAAATTGAATATAATGGGAATCAAAAACTTTAAAGCTCCGAAAAAAGCAATAGATAAAAACGAAAACAGAGCTATTTTAGTTTCAGATTTTATGACTAAAAAGTTAATCACGTTTAGCGAAGACCAAACGTTGTTAAGCGTAATTGACACACTTATTTCTAACAAAATTTCCGGTGGCCCTGTAGTAAATAAAAAAGGTGATTTAGTAGGTATTATTTCCGAAGGAGATTGTATTAAGCAAATTTCTGAAAGTCGTTATTACAATATGCCAATAAGCGATAAAAAGGTTTCAACGTATATGATTAAAAATGTTGAAACCATTGATGGAAATATGGATATTTTTGACGCAGCAAACAAGTTTTTAAAATCTAAAAGGCGAAGATTTCCGATAATGAAAAATGGAAATCTAATTGGGCAAATTTCACAAAAAGATATTCTAAAAGCAGCCTTAGACCATAAGGGTCATGATTGGTAGTTATTCACTTTTAACCAATAAATAATAGTCGTTTTCTAGGGCCAAATAACCTTGATCGTATACGTAATAATAGGTATTGCCTGTTTTGGTTGTATAGATTGATGTGAATACATTAAAATCGAAATTATTACTAATCATTTTTACTCTTGTAACCTTCGTTTTTCCAGATTTATTTAATTCGCTTAACGTTTTATAATTTTTTCTTAAACGATAGTTAACATTACGAATCATGTTCTTGCTTTCCTTATTCACTTTGTTATTAAAAGTGTTCCGGCAATAATCAGAACAAAACTTCTTATCTATTCTACCCTTGAATGCCGTTCCGCATTCTAAACAATTTTGCCCCTCCATTTATTTTCTATATTTATCGTGTAAACCAATTCCTTGTAGAATCATTGGTAGAATTTTTTCAATTCTACTTTGCTTTGTTGCTTCTCTTTTAGCACTAGAAATATGCTCTGTAAATTCGCGTTGTTTTGAGGGTGTAAACATTTCAAATGCGTCTTTTAATTTTTGATCTGACTCTAATGCTGCTTTTAACTCAACTGGAATCAAAACTTCTTTTTTTGGTTTGGCAACTTTTATCGTTTTACCTTGTTTTTGATTTTCAATGGCTTCATTCATATAGGACAAGATCAATTCTGAATCCATTTCTTTAATCGAATTAAATCGCCATTGTCGCATTCCTTTTGTCTTACCATCCTGGGCATTGATCAATTTATTTTCTTTATCTGTCAGAAAACTTCCATTAAAAAACCAAAGCCCTACATAACTTTTAAAGGCACCAATACCCATCACGTTTTTTCCATTAACCGTATAGGTAGGTGCTCCCCATTTTACAGTTTCTTCAAATGCTGTTTTAAACGTCAATTCTCGTAAAAACTCTAATTCTTGCAACCATTCTGAATGATTTTCTATATACTCTTCAACTGATGTAAAACGTTTCATAACCCTTCAATTTATCAAATAAATATACAATTATTTTTCCGAATGTAAACGACTCTATCGCTTACTATCGAAAGTAACCGTTTAACAACCGATAAAAATAAAACCACCATCTCATCTTTGCATCGTCAATAGTTGACAAATACATTTATTAATATTTAAAAACTTATCTTATGAATACGTTAAGAAACAAAGTACAGTTAATCGGAAACCTAGGAAACAACCCAGAAATTATCACCATGGATTCTGGAAAAAAATTAGCAAAATTTTCAATTGCTACAAACGAAACCTACAAAAATGCACAAGGCGAAAAAATTCAAAATACCGAATGGCATAATGTTGTGGCCTGGAATAAAACAGCAGATATTGTAGAGAGTTATTTAGAAAAAGGAAGTGAAATTGCCATTGAAGGTAAATTAACCTCTCGTTCTTATGACGATAAAGAAGGGAACAAGCGGTATGTAACGGAAGTGGTATGTAATGAGTTGTTGATGTTAGGAAGTAAATAAGATCCTCTTATATTCCAATAAGCAAAACAGCTGATTTCGTTGTGGGAAACAACAAATAATTTTCCGCAACGAAATCATATTGCAAACAAGTTGCTACCATTACTCAAAAATCTTTAGTTAATTTATTGTCATATCTTTAGAGGAACTAACCAACTAACCAATGATAAAATTCTTTAGAAAAATCCGATACAATCTAATGAGTGAAAACAAAACTGGCAAATACTTTAAATATGCAATTGGAGAAATAGTTCTTGTGGTTCTCGGAATTTTGATTGCACTTCAAATTAATAATTGGAATCAATCTCAAAAGGAAAAACAAATTGAAAAGCAATACATAAATAACATTATTAGAGATCTCAAAGAACAGATGAATTCTGTTGATACTCAAATGAAAATGGAACAATCCTATTATGAATCTGCAGGTTATTTAATAGAAGATTATAACAAAGATCAAGCATTTACTTTAGATAGTATTTTTTATAAACATGCTACTGTATTAGCAAATAGGAAAACATTTGTAATTATAGATCCGACTTACACCGATTTAATTTCTTCTGGAAACATTAATATCATTAAAAATCAATCTACTAAAGACCAACTTCTGAATTATTATCAAGAATTAGAGCGCATTGAAAAAATCATTCAAAACAATAATTCTTTACTAATTGACCAACATTATTTAAAGACTTTTTTAAAAAATGCATATCACTATGAAAATCTTAATGAAACATTTGGTGTGAACATTGAAAAATTTCCTGGTTATGTAGTAGTGCCTAACTATGAAACTGATATTGAAGAGATTTCTAAAAATGTAATTTTAAAAGATGAAAACAAATTAGAATTAATGAATACTATAACAATTAGACTTGCCATAGCATTTGGTCATTATGAAAGTTTAATTAACGTAAAGTTTGATACGCAATCATTAATTGCAGAATTGGAGCAGGAATAACACAATAATTTTCCTTTAAAAAAACGAAAGCACAAATCACAACCCAATGATAAAATTCTTTAGAAAAATTAGACGAAATTTACTTTCCGAAGGAAAAACAAGAAAGTATCTTAAATATGCTATTGGGGAAATAATACTCGTTGTTATTGGTATTTTGATTGCACTTCAGATTAATAATTGGAATGAAAACAGAAAAAGTTCAAAAATTCGGAATAATTACTATGAACAGGTGTTACAAGATTTAGCAAAGGACACTATTTATATTAACAGAAGCATTATAAATATCGACTCGCGTATTTCAAAGTATCAAAATTATTTAGAAAAGTTACCTAAAGCAGAAAATATTAATGATGTCGTACCTCTTATTAGGGCACTAGATTTGACATTTAGATATACTAATTTTAATACAAATACCATAGAATCTTTAATATCTACAGGAGACATTAAGTTAATGCCAGATGAAATTAGGAATGCCCTACTAGATTTGAGAACTACTCAAAACGAAATTATTAAAATTACATCTGGGAATTATAATGTTTATTTAGAGGATAGCCAAAATGCGATTGGTCTTGGACTTGCAAATTTTACTTTAAATGTTAATCCTAAATTATTAAATCAATTAATTAGAGAGCAAGATATTATTTCAGCTATTAATATCACAAATGGAACTTTTACACTAAAAAATTTTACAGAAAAGAACTTATTAAAGGATATGCAAAATTTATTAGAATCCACAAAAGAATTATCAGAATTAATCAGGGAAGAGTTAAAAAAATAACGAAAGCACAACACCGTGTATAATTCATTGCTAGTAAAGGCTTACTTACGAAAATCCTCGCGGATTTTCTATTCGGTTTGTATTTGCTAATTTAGTTGCTGAAACATGCAACGAAATCATACACAAAACCGTTGTGCTTCATTATGACCAACCATTAACCAATGATAAAATTCTTTAGAAAAATTCGCCAAAACTTGCTTATGGAAAACAAAACTGGAAAGTATCTGAAATATGCTTTTGGAGAAATTATTCTTGTTGTTATTGGTATTCTTATCGCTCTTTCTATTAATAATTGGAATCAGAAAAAGATAGAGAAGAAACAAATCCGTAATATTTATATTCGAATTGTGCAGGACTTTAATAATACTGCTTCAGAAATTGAGAGAGATATTAAAAATATGGACATTCTATATCCTTTAATGCAAAATATTCTTAATGGTGATGTTGAACGCGATTCTCTTTTATCAAGTAATGATTATTTCCGTAAATACCACTTTACATTAGGATCTCCAGACATACAAATAAATGAGACGGGAATACGGTTACTTGAATCAAAAATTGAGCTTGATTATGAACTAAATACGGAGCTCACTGAAGCCCTTTCAATGTTATATTCTGAAAAACTATTTGAACTTGAAGTAGATGCGGAATTTTTAGATGATAATTTGAAAAGATTAACTAATCATATAGTAGAAGAAGGAGTTTTAGTTGATTATTTAGTAAAAAATAATCGAACAAAATATGTCAATATGATTTTTGAAGATGTCACTTTTAAAAATTACTTTCACATATTCTCATTGTCATATGAAATCTACAAGAATTCACTAATAGAATTTAAAGCTGAAGGAGAAATCTTGATTGATAGGATTAAAACAGAAAATAATTTGGAATAAATCGTATTTGGATATTTGGAAACAAATTAATTAACGAAAGCACAACAACGTGTATAATTAATTGCTTGTTCTTGCCTACTTCTGAAAATCCTCGCGAATTTTCTATCTGTGATTTATTTGCTAACTTTAGTACTTAACCACGCAAATACTCATAGCCGAGACCGTTGGCAACAATTAAAAAAAGATGAAAAAAGCAATCAATAAATTTTGTCCTAGATCGGGAAAACCTGTTTCAAATAATTCACTAACTGAATATCGAGGTTTTACAGTTGGTTTTTGCAATCCTGGATGTAGAGATGACTTCGCTAAAAACATAAAGGATAATCCCAGAGATTCGAATTACTTCGATGTTGTAATCAAAGAAAGTAAATTATCTCAAATTTAAATGAGTCGCCAACGTTTTGAAATGACTCAATGAGAGGAAAGTGATTTTTCTGGAAAGATGAGCGTATAGTCGAAAAGAAAATGATTGATAATGAAATAAAGGAAACTGAATATAAAACTGTGCCAAAACAAGTATATAAAAATTACTTTTTTAGTCTAAAAAAAATGGAAAGTTCCGTGTTTACTATGAATTCCATAGCAAGATTGACAATTTTTATGCTATTGATTAGCACAATTTGCTATGGGCAATATTCCTATACATATTCCCAGCCAAAAGAACTTGCAGATGGATGGAAATCAAACCATATAAAATCAAGAGGTATTGATTCAACCTTGATTTACAAACTTTTCGACCAAATAAAAGATGCGAACCATAAAATGCATAGTGTTGTGCTCGTTAAAAATAATCAATTGGTTCTCGAAGAATATTTTAATGACTATACAGCTAATCTACCACACGATCTTCGTTCAACATCGAAAAGTATTCGGTCAATATTGTTAGGAATTGCCATTGACAAAGGATTTGTAGACAATGTAAATGACCCTATCTCTAAATACCTAAAAAGCCCTGTGCCAAAAAAAAATTTGGATGGAAGAAAGGAAGAAATTACAATTAAACATCTTTTAACAATGTCTAGCGGGCTAGATTGTAATGATTGGGACAAAAAATCGAAAGGACAAGAAGACAAAGTTTACAAGAAAAAAGATTGGATTCAATATACACTTGACCTACCAATGGTTAATACGCCTGGGGAGGTGAGTCATTACTGTTCAATGGGAGTAATTCTAATGACTGAAATTATTAGTCAAACATCAGGAATGTCAATAAACGAATTTGCTGACAAATTCTTGTTTAGCCCTTTAGGAATTGACAATGTAAAATGGGAACACACCTCAGATAAAGAAGTTATTGCCTCGGGAAAAAGAATATATATGACTCCAAGAAATATGGCCAAAATAGGACAACTGGTTTTGAATAAAGGAAATTGGAATGAATCGCAAATCGTATCGAAAAAATGGATTGAAGAATCTACGACACCAAAAACGAAAATTACTGGAATTGATTATTGCTATTTATGGTGGAATATTCCTTTTACATTAGAAGGAAAAACAATCATTTCTAAAACAGCAACTGGAAATGGTGGGCAATATATATTTGTAATTCCAGAAATTGAACTCGTTGCAATATTCACGGGCGGTGCCTATAATTCACAAGATGATAAACTAGCATTTGCTATTATGAAAGACATTATTCTACCTTCAATAAAATATTAAAATAACAAAGGGTAGCATAGCCAAAATTAACTACTAAAACTTTTTATTAAAAATTCATGTCATGACCTTTCTTTTTAAACTACGCTTGCACTACTTTTCTTTTTCTATCTCATTGATTCTTTTTTCGGTATTCGCTCACGCCCAAGAGAGCCAATCCGATAGCATACAAGCCTTACTTCTAGGGCAGGGTGATCAACTTCTAAGAGTAAAAGCAGAAATTGCAGCCGGCAATCCAAAATTCGTGGCAAGCTTAGAAGAAATCATTAAAGACGCTGATGAATGGCTTGAACAAGATGAAGTTAATGTAGTCGATGAAGGAGCACTACCCCCAAGCGGTGACCCACACGATTACTATAGTTATAGTCCTTATTGGTGGCCGAATCCTGAAGATCCAGATGGTCCATATATTTGGCGTGATGGAGAAATAAATCCTGATCGGAATACTTCAGACATTTCACGAATTGAGGTCATGGTTAAAAGAGTTACCTCATTAGTGCCTGCATGGTATTTCACAAATGATGATCGCTATGCAAAAAGCGCCGTAGAACAACTTAGAACTTGGTTTCTTGATCCTGCGAAAAAGATGAATCCTAATGTGCAGTTTGGTCAAAAACGTCGTGGTCATAATTATAATAGCCCGTCAGGAGTTCTAGAAGCGTGGCGTATGCGCTGGGTGATTGATTGTGCGATCTTACTTGAGTCCTTTCCGGGGTGGACACAAGAAGATGCAAACGCCTTACGCAATTGGTTCAGCCAGTTTGCAACTTGGATGGTAGAAAGTCCTGAAGGAATAGAAGAGTCTATGCAACCAAATAATCATGGTTCTTGGTATAATGCACAACTGATCCTATATGCACTATATGGCAAAAACTATAAGCTTGCACGTGAACATCTTAATAAAATACCTGCACGCATTTTTTCTCAAGTCTTTATCGATGGGCGTCAACCACAAGAACTGATTCGTACGCGATCGCTAAATTACAGCATTTATAATGCCAGGGCTCTTATTACAGTAGCGCGTCTTGGCCGTCATCTAAATTACAACCTCTTTAATTATCGTAGTTTAGAAGGCCGAAGTATTAGACTCGCAGTGGACTATATGACACCATTCATACTTGGTGAAAAAGAATGGCCAATTGAACAAATTCGCCCTCATAGTAATGCGGGAGCAGCTCAGTTATATTGGAGTGCTGCACTTGGATTTGAGGAACGTGAATTTGCCAATACTCTCCGAAAATTACCCAATTCTCCGCTTCCATCGGCTATCGTACAATTACTAGATCCATTACCCAAAGGGTGGTAAGCCTTATTTGTCCAATAAAACTAGGCCCTTAATTTTAGTGTTAATAGTATAGACACTCTTAGTGTTGATGAAATTACGATCAAAAAGTTCTTCAACTTTTTAATACTAAGCGCCAACAATGCTATTAATTTAAAAGAATATGCCAATTAAAACTGTGTGTTTAATATTTTAGTTAGTAATGAAAATAGAATCATTATCGAATTTAGACAACCATCGAAATTAGGCTCTAAGGGCAGGTGCACTTCTGAGGAAGAAAAAGGGATTGTTTATTTCGAATTAGACGATATGGCTAATGCAATAAATTCAAAATTAAGGTATTTGATTTAAAAAATTAATCAATACAAACCTAAAGGAAATCATAGTGAAAACCACTATATCTAATTAAAGTCAACCAAATAGTATACAACATCCGAAATTCTGTATAAGAAAATGATACTATTTCTATCCGACCTTTGCCGTATTCTTTTAATCATTAAAATTTAAACAAAAATGGAAACAAATCAATTTGGCAAAAAAGGTTGGACACCAGACAGAATTGGAGATTTAAGTGGTAAAACATATGTTATAACAGGGACTACAAGCGGAACGGGTTTTGAAGCAGCAAAAATATTGCTATCAAAAGGTGCAAAAGTGATCATGCTCAATAGAAACCAAAACAAAGCGGAAAACACCATCGCAATATTGAAACAAGAATTGGGTAATGATATTGATTTAAAAAACATTCAAATGGACTTATCCAAGCAAGAATCTGTAAAAACAGCAGCTGAAGAAGTATTAAAAATCGTTCCTCAAATAGATGCTCTCATTTGCAATGCAGCAATTGCTCAAGTACCGAAACAGACGCTAACTGTAGACGGTTGGGAAAGTCAAATGGGAACGAATTACTTTGGAAATTGGACATTGCAAGCTTTGTTGTTTCCGTTTATTAAAAAGTCCAAAGGTCGAATTGTAACAGTTGGAAGTATGGGGTATGATATGGGAATTAAAACCATAAAATTCGATGATTTGAACTGGGACAAAGACTATACACCTAACGATGCTTATAGTCAAAGTAAACTCGCACAGATTATGTCTATGTATGAATTACAAGATAGATTGAAAAAAGCAGGAAAAATAGATGTTAACGCCTATGCGTGCCATCCAGGATCTTCAAGAACCAACTTGATAAATACGAGCGGTAGTTTAATGATGAAATTCATCTTTAATCTGATGAAATTATCGCCATTAACACAGTCCGCGGAAAAAGGTGCTTATCCGCAATTAATGTGTGCGACAGAACCAAATTTAGACCAAAGCGGTTTTTACGGACCAACAGGAAGAAGCAATTGGGTAGGTCCAGTTGGATCACACAAATTAGAACCACATGCTAAAGATAAAGCGGTAGCTAATAGACTTTGGGAACTTTCAGAAAAAGAAACAGGTGTAAAATGGAATTTATAAATTTGTAGTATGCAACACTTTAAAACATTATCAACATATTTAGATTATTTAGAACTCCCTAGGCCTGAACATCCTATGTTTAGCGTGTTCAACTCTAAGGGTAATGGTTTTTTACCTTGTCCAAGAGAAAGTTCACCACCAATTACTAACGATTGTTATACCATTAGTTTAAAGAAATATGTGGAGGGAGATTTAAACTACGGCCGAACAAAATATGATTTTACAAATGGTGTTTTGATTTTTATATCGCCAAGACAGGTGTTACAATGGGATAATAGTGTCGTTTTTGAACAAAAGGGCTTTTCAATAAATTTCCATGAAGATTTTTTGAAAGGAACAGATTTGGCGAAACAAATTAAGAAGTTTGGGTATTTCTCCTATGCCGTTAATGAAGCTTTACATCTTTCACCAAAAGAAGAAAAACAGATAGAAATGATTGTAGAAAACATAGAAATTGAATATCAAAACAATCAAGATGTCTTCAGTAAAGAAATTATTATTTCTCAATTAAACACATTGCTAAAATATGCTAATCGATTTTATGAAAGGCAGTTTTTACATAGAAAAGAAATATCGAACAGTTTGTTAGAGCAATTTAATGAGCATTTATATAACTACTCTGCATCAGGGCAACTGCAAGAAAAAGGAATTCCAAACATAGAACAAATAGCAAACAAAATGCTCATTTCTCAACGCTATTTAAGTGATACCCTTAAAAAAGAAACAGGTAAAACCACGACCGAACATATACAATTACATCTCATTGAGCAAGCGAAGAATATTTTGTTGCAACCTAATATAAGCATCTCTCAAGTAGCCTATAAGTTAGGATTTGAATATCCGCAATATTTTTCAAGATTATTCAAAAAGAAAGAAGGTATCAGCCCAAGAGAGTACAGAGAATTATATAAATTGAATTGAATTATGGACATATTAAAAACAGCTACAGATTGGGCAAAAGCCGAACTATTTTCAACACCATTTTTTATGCTCTTCGGGCTCGTGTTTATTCTGGCAAGTTTAGGTTTTTGGCAATTAGGAAAAACGGAAATGGCGAAGGCATATATAATCCCAACTTTGGTAGTGGGGATTCTACTTTTAATTATAGGATCTGGTTTATTTTTTAACAATAAGGCAAGGATAACACAATTTGAAATTGCTTATAATAAAGATGCCAAGGCTTTTGTAACATCGGAAATTGCACGTGCCGAAGCAACTCTAAAAGAATATAAGACAATTGTTTTTAAAGTTATTCCGATTATTATTATAGTGGCTGCCCTTCTAATTGTTTTTATAAATTCACCAACTTGGCGGGCAATCAGTATTTCTACAATAGCCATGCTAATAGTTATCTTATTAATAGATGGAACTGCTTATGCACGAATTGATACCTACCATAAAGAATTAAAATTGGTGGAAACAGCTAATAAAAAATAACTACACTCAACAAATTATTTAAGTATTAGCAGTTTGAGTGTGTTCGCAAACTCTTATTAATTACTCGTAAATATTTAATGGATTTATTATCATATCTTTAGAGGAACCAACCAACAAACCTATGCTAAAATTCTTTCGAAAAATCCGTCAAAACTTGCTTATGGAAAATAAAACTGGAAAGTATTTGAAATATGCTGTTGGAGAAATTTTTCTAGTTGTAATTGGAATTCTAATTGCTTTGAGCATTAATAGTTGGAATCAAAATAGATTAGACCAACTTGATAAACAAGAGATCCTTTCTAAACTGCACGAAGAATTTCTATTAAATAGAAAAATATTACACGATTATAAATTGACAAATGAAATGT
>MPDD01000039.1 GCA_001874265.1 Bacteroidetes bacterium MedPE-SWsnd-G1
GCTAAAAATACTATAATTATGATAATTTTTGAACTTGTTCAAAAACAAAATATACTTCAGCAGCAATTTGTATATTAAAATCAGAATAGAATTTCAAACTTTCATTAGATTTATTGGTCTTTTCAAGATTATTCATTGGAAGATAAACTTTTGAATTAACTTCAGGAATATAGAGGCAATATTCGTCAACAGGCTTTGATAAAGATACGGCGATGAATGGCTTTTTTGAAATGAGACTATCATATAGTTTCGAGTATATAACTAACGGTTTCTTCATATTCTTGCACGACACCTCATAAATTGGGTTTTGGTGGTCAAATTCGAGCAGTTTAAAACAAAAGCCTACTGATTGAAGTATATTCACAACATTTACGTCAATAGAAGAAACAGTTAATCCTCCTGAATAACTTTTTAAACGTTTTAATTTAAAAAAATGAATTGCGAAGTGCGTCCAGATTTGATATAATTGGCTAGTTGTTGAATTTTGTGAAGAGATATAGTTAACTCGAACTTTCTTTAATTTTTTTCTTTCGATAATTATGGCATCTACTAATTCAGTTAGAATTTTCTTTCTGTCATTTGATATTATAGTTTCTTTAATAGATGTTTTAAAGAATTTTTTAGGCTTTTGCTTGATGATTTGAGACATAGAACTATTTTTGTTCAAAATTGTTCAGAATATATTGATATTAGGTAAATTGAAAATTAAGAAATAGTTATAAATGCGTTTTAAAATAGGAGATAAGGTTGCAGTGTTGGATGATGCCATAAGCGGTGTCGTAGAAAGTGTAAATGGATTGCTAATAACGATAAATTCGGAAGATGGATTTAGTCTAAAATTTGAAGAGCGTGATTTAGTACTAATTCGTGAAGAGCAATCTGAAATTGCTAAAAAAGTAATTGTTTCCGAAAAATTAGGGCTAAAAACTGAATACCATAAAAAAGGTAAACTATCGAGGAAAAAGAAAACAAAAGATTTGATACCGGCTATGGAAGTTGACCTTCATATTCAAAAGTTGGTAAAATCTACTCGTGGTATGGATAAGTATGATATGCTTAGTTTTCAGATAGATACTGCAAAGCACAAATTAGAATTTGCCATAAAGAATAGAATTCCTAGAATAGTATTTATTCATGGAGTGGGTGAGGGGGTGTTAAAAAATGAATTGATGTACTTATTGAATAGATATCCAGTTTCTGTTTCTGAGGCTTCCTATCAAAAATATGGAATGGGAGCAACAGAGGTGTATATTTTACAGAATAAAAGTGTTTAGTTTAATGGAATAAAGAATTCCCCGAAAGTCCCTTCTTCAAAAGCCAAATAATTTTCACCTTTCTCAACTTTTAAATTTTGAAAAGTGATATGATGCGTATATCCAATTAATACACCCATATCATCCAATTCTTCTACTGTATCAATTAAAATTAGATTGCTGGCACCAGAAACACCGGTCCAATTTGATAGAATTGTAGGTTCAGTTGGAGGGATGTCTGAGCAGAAATACGCTGGAGAAACTTCACTGCTAAACGTTCTATAAATAACGTTTTCAGAAGTTATACCTAATTCTGTTGATGTTTCTTCTTTTTTAAAATATGTTTCAGCAATGGTTACAACTAGTCCTTCGGCTATTCCTAATCTAAACAAAGTATAATTACCATCTCTAAGCTCGCAATTATGAACTTCATCTTCAAATTCAAATGCTGGAATTGCTATATCTCCATCATCACAAGCAAGAAACACAAGACATAAAAGAAGGGCAATATATTTTTTCATCACTATTATTTAATGAAAACAAAAGTAATAGTTTTTAGCAGTTTTTAGCCTTTATTGATTGGATAAATTTTAGTTACTTTGCGACATGAATAGAATTTACTTAGATAGTGCAGCAACGAGTCGTATGGACAGTGCTGTAATTGAAGCAATGTCTGCTTCTATGGCCGAAATTTATGGTAACCCCTCTTCTTCACATCAATACGGAAGAGCGGCTAAATCTAAAATTGAACGCGCTCGTAGAAACATAGCAAAGTTGTTAAATGTAACTCCGAGTGAAATTGTATTTACGGCAGGTGGAAGTGAGGCTGATAATATGATTTTACGGAATGCGGTTTGTCATTTAGGAGTAAAAAGAATTATATCTTCTAAAATTGAGCATCATGCTGTATTGCATACCCTTGATGTACTGGAAGAAGATGAAGAACTGCAAGTAGATTATGTAAATTTAAATGAAGATGGTTCTGTAGATATGAATCATTTTGAGCAGTTAGTTTCTGATACAACTCATAAAACTTTAGTGAGTTTAATGTATGTAAATAATGAAATAGGAACTGTATTAGATGCTAAAAAAGTTTCTGATTTGTGTAAGCAAAATGATACTTTGTTTCATTCAGATGCCGTGCAAGTTATAGGTCATTATAATTTAGATTTGCAAGAAATTCCAATTGATTTTATTGTAGCGAGTGCACATAAATTTCATGGACCTAAGGGTATTGGATTTGCCTACTTTAGAAAAGGTATTGGTATAAAACCTTTATTAACGGGTGGAGCACAAGAAAGGGGTGCTAGAGCAGGTACAGAAAATGTTCATGGAATTGTTGGTATGGACAAAGCTTTAGAAATTGTTTATAAAGACATTGATAAAGAAGCGGCTTATGTAAATGATATCAAAAAGTATTTTTTACAAAGGTTGAAGGAAGGAATTCCTGGAGTGGCTTTTAACGGGTGCCCGGAAGATGAGCAACGAAGTAATTATTGTTTGCTAAATGTTAGATTCCCTGGAAATAGTGATATGCTTTTATTCTCATTAGATATTAAAGGTATTTCTGCATCTGGAGGGAGTGCTTGTCAAAGTGGAGCGAGTGGAGGTTCTCATGTTTTAAATACGATTTTGCCTATGGACGAAGCGAAGAAGACATCAGTTAGATTTTCTTTTAGTAAGTTTAATACAAAGGATGAAATTGATCAAGTAATAGTGGCATTAAAAGAAATTTTAAAAGTCTAACATTATTTTTAACGAATTCTAGATAAGGTTCTACGAATTCTAGTTTAGTCAAATTTTAACCGAAGTCCCATAGTAGTTTTGGAGTATCATTAATTCCAAAAACCTATAATATATGAGAACTTCAGTAAAAATTTCCGTATTGATGGCAGGCATAATTTTAATGGCTTGCTCCCAAAAAAAAGAATCACACCGCGTTGCAATTAACAAAGCAATCGAAAACCCAATTGTTGAGAACGACTCTAATAATGTTACATTTGAAAACAGATCAGTTGTATTCATTACTGGGTATGATACAGGAAGTAAAACGTATTATACCGATGCTAAAGAATATTTTGCCAGTCAAGATGTAGAAATTGTAGATTCTGCCTACTCACTTCAAGAAATGCTTTTATGGTTGAATATTAACTATAACGATAAACCGTATAGTGAAATTCATATTGTAAGTAATAATAAATGGACAGAATTACCATTAGAAACAATTATAAAAGGTGAGCGTGTAAATGCGCAATCAATTCAAGAAATAATTAGTTCAGGAGCTTTACCAGCCTTAAACTCCAATGTATTACAACCTACATCAAAATTAATATTTCATGCGTCGAACTTGGGGTCTAACATGTCGCTTTTAGACGGGTTTAAGCAGGCCTTTAGTACAGAAGTTTCGCCAACAGTTGTTGCCGCAGAAATGGTGAGTGTATTTGGCGGTGAGTTTACATCACATTATTTGGCAAAACCTTATTACACATTTTACCCAACAGCTAACTCACCAGGTAGAGTCGATTTGGCAAAGCAATTTAAAAAAGCCTACTCTAACGCTGAAGTTGATTGGTTATCAGTTATGAATAATCAAACAGAAAGGTATCAAGGAGATATTTATAGTTATAAATTCAATATTCCGTTAAACTATGAAATCGATTTTGAGAGTGATGAAGAAATCCCAAATTTCAATTCTACTGAAGATTTAAGAGCGTGGATGAAAGACAATGAGAAAATTTCAAAAGATTTGGAAGTATTAGGTATTCCTTTAGACAAATTTAGATTATACGAAACTGTTAGAAACGAAACACTTATAATCAAGGGTAAGGTTACTGTGGTTTGTGTTTTAGAACCTGTAATGAATCCAGCATATCCAAGTGATTATATGATTCCGACTATAGAAAACTTAAGATTGTATAATAAACTATAATTAGTGGTTAGTGTATGGCAGAAGGGATCCGAAATTTATGGTGTAAGATAAATCGACGTTCCTTTCTGTCTTATAAAAGAAAGTAGTAGTAAGTTAAGCGTTGTTGTTCCTGTTGATATTAAATTACAAGCCTTGGTCTGGAAGTAATTTAATTGATACGGGAATGGCATTTTTATTGCTATAAATAATTGAATTTAAAATAAAACAACAAAGCATTAAGTTATATTTGTGTGCCCACTGAGTCTATGTATATATTTAGAATAGTTTTCTCATTTTTTTTAATCGTTTCATGTGCAACCTATGCACAAAACTTTCAGTTAACAAATTATAGTTTAGAAGAAGGTTTACCTCAATCGCAAGTAAATTCTATTGAACAAGACAATTTAGGGAATTTATGGTTCGGAACAGAAGGAGGGGGGCTTGCTTATTTTGATGGTATTTATTTTCATAAGTTTGACCGTTCGACCGGATTGCAATCCAATTTTATTAATGACTTACGATGGGTAAATGGAAGACTGCATATAGCGACCGATAAAGGATTGTCTATAAAAGAAGGGAAGTATTTTATAAATGTTCCTTTTTCAGAAGTTTTCAAAATAGAGGCGCATAATGAGAACATTTTTTTAGTAACCTCTGAAGGGGTTATGATTTATGATGGTGCCGATATTAAGAATTACATATTGCATAAGTCTATTCGAGATATTCAAGTATTTGATGATAAATTATGGATTGTTTCGAATGGAGGAATCTCTAATATCGATATACGGGATTCGATTTCGTATATTCCTAAACCAATAATAGTTGGAAATTTCTCTGATATTAAAATTTCAGGAAAATATATATATGTCGTTGATAACTCTGGGGGAGTTTTTAAATTTAATAAGGATTGCGCATTAGTTGATACTTTATTTAAAGGAGAGGAGATTTCCAGTATTGAGCTAATAGAAAACAAATTATGGATTGGCGCAGCAAATAAGGGTTTGCATCAAATTGAAATTCCAAATTTTACAGTTAAACGAAGGTATAACCAATCAGCAGGGATTCCAAATAACGGAGTACTTTCAGTATTTAAAGATCATCAAGAGAATATATGGATTGCAACAAAAAGCAATGGAGCCTTCAAATTAAAAGAACATCAATTTGAGCATTTATTTAAAGGGAAACAGATTCAAAGTTTGTTGTATGATAAAGTATTTATGTTGCTCTCAACGCCTAAAGAAATCATTAGGGTATCAAACAAAGGAATAGACAATATTCCTATTAAAGAACCGATTAGTTCTTTTGCAAGATTTAAAAAAAACATTTTAGCGAGCAGTTCGAATGGATTGTTGGTATTAGATTCATTAGGAATTAAGGATACCATTGGAATTGAAGAAGGGTTAAAATCTGCAAACATTAGAAAAGTTTTAGAAAGAAATGGAAAGATTTGGCTGCTTTTTAAAACTGGAGGGATTTCAAGTTTTTCTTATAACCTTGAAAGAAAAGAAGTTTACAATTATATATTTTATGATAAAAATGATGGATTGTATGATTCGCAAATAATTGATTTTAATGTTGATGCAAATGATAAACTTTGGTACGTGTCTAAGCAAGGCTTTTTTGGCTTTATTGAAGGTAAGAGGTTAAAACATTTAGGTAGACAATTGCCAAAGCAAGTAAAGATTCAATCTTTATTAATCCATGACAATAGTTTGTTTATAAATACTAGAGGTAATGGTATTTGGAAAAGTAGTATATCTGATGATTTAGATTTTGTGAATATTACAAAAGGAACTCCGTTGAATTATAAAAACAATCAACAGTTAGTTTTTGATTTAAATAATTCTTTGTGGGTAGGTACTCTAAGCGGTACTTATAAGATTGAATTTCATGCTGATTACAAAATCAAAACAACAACTCATTATGGGTATAATGAGGGATTTATTGGTTTGGAAACGACGGCAAATACTTCGACTTTAGATATATTCGGAAATCTGTATTTTGGGACAAGAAATGGCTTAATGGTAAATAAATACTATTCAAATGATGGCTCCAATTTTATACTGCCATTAGGTTTTAAAAAGGTGGATGTTGTTTATGAATCTGTAGATACAATCAATTTGCAAAATTGGGAATACAGTAACAAGGTACTGTATTTAAAACCAGATCAAAACCATATTTCGTTTGAGTATAGTTCGGTTGATTTAGATCGACCAAATGAAGTTTTGTACCGTTGGAAATTGAATTCTGAGCCTTGGAGTTCATGGTCTAAAAATAATTCTATTAGTTTTCCGAATATAAGTTCTGGCGACTACACGTTTATGGTGGAGTCAAAATCTATGGAAAATAAGATGAGTGAACCCATTCATTTTCAATTCTCAGTAGCCCAAAGAATTATTGAAACTTGGTGGTTTAAATTAGGAGTTCTTATTAGTGTATTTTTAATTCTTTTATTTAGTGTTTGGCGAACTTTTATAAATTACAAAAAGCGAGTTCAAGCCAAGCAGAAGCAATTAGAACTAGAAAATCATTTAATTTCTTTAGAACATAAAGCATTACAATTACAAATGAATCCTCATTTCATTTTTAATGTGTTAAACGGAATTAAAGCCATGAGTAGAACAAATACGAAGAAAATGGACGAAGTCATAAATACATTTTCAGCGTTGCTTCGAAATACCTTATTGAATTCTCGAAAGGAAATGATCTCACTTGAACAAGAAATTAATTCTTTAAATGATTACGCAAAAATTGAACAATTAATGCGAGAGACTCCTTTTCAATTTGACGTTAATTTAAATTTAAAAGAGGCTTCTGAAGAAATATTATTGCCAAGTATGCTTATTCAGCCGTTTGTAGAAAATGCGGTTAAACATGGAATTTCTGCGAAAGAGGATGAAGGTAAAATAGAAGTTAATTTTAATCAAATAGGTGAAGAACTAGAGATAGAGGTTATTGATAATGGGGTTGGTTTTTATAGTTCTAAAAAGAAAATAAAAAATGTGTCTCACCAATCAGTTGCAGTAGCCTTGTCAAAAGAAAGAATTACTACATTAGCAGGACAGAACACTACAAATATAGTAGAGTTAAAAGATATGAATTCTAATGTGGTCGGAACAAAAGTAACATTTAGAATTCCACTAATAACAGATTATTAAATTATGTTGACAGCAGTTTTAGTTGATGATATGTCTAATGCTTTAGAATTGTTAAAAAGCGACATAGCGTTGAATCATCCTGAAGTTTCTATTATTGGAACGGCATCTAGTGTAATTGAAGCGGCAAAATTATTAAGAATAAAAACTCCAGATATTTTATTTTTAGATATTATGCTTGGAGATGGCACCGGATTCGACCTATTGGAGATTGTTCCAGAATTGTCTTCAAAGGTTGTTTTTGTAACGGCAAGTGATGAGTTTGCATTAAGGGCATTTAAGTTTGCTGCAATAGATTATATTTTAAAACCATATACGGACGAAGAATTAAGCAATGCTATTGAAAAGGCAAAACGCCAGTTGAGTATTGATAAACAGCGGTTGGATATTTTGAAAGAAACGTTGGAGCAGCCAACAGAAATTCCTGAAAGGATTTCATTGAGTACACTAGATAAAATTAGTGTTGTAGAAATTAAGGACATTATAAGATGCGAATCAGATAATAACAATACCATGTTTTATTTTAGTTCTGGACAAAAACTATTTGTGACAAAAACGTTAAAATATTTTAGTGATTTATTATTAGAGTGTGGTTTTATTAGAACGCATCAAAGTCATTTAATTAACAAAAGTTATATTAAAGAATATATAAAATCAGATGGAGGTTATTTAATTTTAAGTAACGGTGCAAATATTCCGGTTTCGGTTAGAAAACGTGCAGAAGTATTAGAAAAATTGTCGAAATTATAGAATATGAAAGATTTAGAAAGTAGAGAAGATATCATAAAGTTAGTAAAGACTTTTTACGACGTATTACAAAAGGAAAGTGAAGAATTAAACACTCTTTTTAATGATGTTGCTAAAGTAGATTGGGGGTCACATTTACCAAAAATGTATGACTTTTGGGAGACTTTGATTTTTCATAAAGCTGTATATAAAGGGAATCCAATGAAAGTTCATTTGCATTTACATTCATTACAGAAGTTGAAAAAGGAAAATTTTGAAGTCTGGCTTGTTCTTTTTAAAAGAACTGTAGATGAACTATTTATTGGTGAAAAAGCAGAATTGGCAAAAAGGAGAGCAGATTCTGTTGCAACTTCAATTCAGTTAAATACGGTGTATAAAAAACAATAATAGGAATGCCATCATAGACGGCATCCCTATTAAATCTAAGCAACTATCTTACTATTATTACTTAGTAATGTTGACACGCCATAATTGGCTGTCTATTTTTAATGTAATTTCTTCCCACTCTTCTAGCATAGTATCCCAAGAACCTTCTCCATTGACTTCTTCATAAGCGGGTTTTATTGGATCCATTAAATCCAATTCGGCCATACTTTCCATATCCCATATTATTACTACGTCACGGCCATCATCAGCATTGAATTGATTGTCGTAAACACGCATATTCCCAGAACCTTTTTTCTCATAGGCTTCAGCAATCTTACCCATTAAAGTTTTGAATCTATAATAGTCACCTCTTTTTAAATCAATTAACCAAAGATTAGCAAATTTTCTGTTCAAAACAGGATTAGGATAATAAGAAAGTTCTTCATTATATCTCCAATATTCTTGTGCCCCATAGCTCTCTATAAGTGGAACCACTTCTGTATCCCAATGTTCTTCATGTCCATCGGCAGGATTCATATTTTGTAGATCGGTAAACGTGCAAGGAGCCATAACCCAAACATAGGTTCCAGCATTTTTACCACTAATTACCTGGTCTAAGTAACCCTGATTAGGTGCCTCATTGTGAAATTTGTTATTGTGTTCAATAACTTTACTTTCGAAATCTTTCTCATGTCCAATTTTTGCATCAATAAATACAATGGATGCCATTTGATAATCGGTATTTGATTCTTGAGCAAACCCATAAAGAGAAATTAAACATGCAATTAGAATTGCGGCACTGATTTTTTTTGTTTTCATAATAATTAAATTTAGGTTAGTAACAATATAAATAAGCCAAATAAATAGGCTTGACTTCTAATTGTTGAGGTTAATTATTAGGGGTATGAAAATTGGAAAACACTAATATTATGATAATATTAGAGTGGAGATTTTTCAATAGCAGTACAAATATAATTTAATTTTTTCAAAACCACAAGACTAAAACTTGTGTAAAATGCTGTTTTAAAGATTGTTGTCCTTATTTAAATTTTACAATGTCTTTTCTTGATGAAATTTTAAGTTTAGAGTAGATATTATTAATATGGCTTTTGATCGTACTTATACTTACAAAAAGCCGCTCTGCAATTTCTTTGTTTGTTAGGTCTTGTTTCATCAATTCAAAAACTTTCAATTCTTGACTAGATAGTACTTCTCTATATTTAATTTTGGTGCCTTTAGGTTTTTTTTTCCTGATTAGAACAAAATTGATGCTAACAGAAATAACTAGTAGAATAACAATAATTAAATACTTAGTGTCTACTTTGTTTTTTGCAAATAATAACCTATCTCGCGCTATATCATTCTCGTATTGATTCAAATACGATGTGTTTGGATATGATTTTTCAAGTTTTAATAGCAATCTTTCGTAATAATCCGAGGTTTCTAAGTCTTTTAAATAATAAGGTCTTGAAAAGGAAGATTCATCGGTATATAACTGATACGTATACAATTCTGCTAAGGGTTCATCTAAGGCGCTACTAAAGCGCTGTAACTCTAAATTATAGTTCTTGTAAATGATTCTTCGTTGCTCATCGCTTTTTGCTTCATGTAAATTATGTAACAATACTTCTTGTATAGAATCTATTTTAAACGTAGCCACATTCTGAATTCTGGAATAATTAAATGAGCAAAACATTTGATTTAAATCATTCAGAGGAAAATGAATACTGTCGTTATTATTGGCTATAAATATTTGATAATTACTATTGCTGCAATGCTTAAGTAAATGATTGTAATCTGTAACATCACTGTTGCAGCGATCTACGTAAATTTTGTAAAATTTACTTTCTGAATCTAGAAAATCTCCTTTAAATTCGAAATAACCTAAAGAGTCAATTTCAACTTCTTGTATAATCTTTTCTGTTAAAAATAGGTCGCCTTGTTTATAATTATCAACAATGCTTAGAAATATACTCGAATTGAAATATTCTTGGCTTACTTCTCCAGAAAACTTGAATTGCCCGTAACTTTGAATTGTTAAGGTAAAAATGAGGATAAATAAAATCTTTGTTATAAATTTCATAGAAGGGTCAAGGTGAAACAAATATAAAACTTAATATTTTAAAAAAGAGAAGGAGATTAAATCTCCTTCTCTTTTAGTTAGTTACTAGTTCTTGGCAACTGTATTTTTTTCTTCTTTAAGCACGTTTCCCTTTATTCTTAAAACTTTGGTAACCTCATTAGCATTGGAAGTTACTGTTATTGTTTTAGAAAATCCCCCAGTTCTCTTTGTGTCATAACCTACAGTAATTTCAGCTGTTTCACCGGGTAAGACTGGTGCGGTTGGTTTTGATGCAACTGTACATCCACAACTTACTTTTACTTTACTAATTACAATTGGAGCCTCTCCCACGTTTTTAAATGTAAAAACTCGATTCCCATCAGAATTTTTGGCAATTGTACCATAATCAATTGTTTCATTTTCGAATTGAAATGCGCCTGTTTTGGTAGTTTCTTGTGCAGCTATTGAAGTTGATACTAGCAATAGCGCAATCATTACAATTTTTCTCATAATTTAAAATTTAGTGTTAATAATGTAGCAAACATCACTAAAACTTACTGAGAAAATGTTTTTTATTGAGTGGAAAAAGGGACTAGACCTGGTTTGAAATTGAATTTTAGAGTTCTTTTATTTTTATATTTTTAAACTCAACACCTTGCCCTTCAGATTGTAAGCCAATATATCCTTCGCTTAGTAGTTTTCCGTCTAATTTTTGATTTGGATCGTACCTATTCGCAACGTCACCACCAATTTGGGGGTTGGTATAACGTAAGACTTCTATACCGTTTACTTTATGAATCACTAAAGAATCACCATAGACGATTAAATCTGCTTGCACCCATTCATTCCATTTAAAAGTAGGAGAGGAGGAACTAATACAATGTCTCGGGTCCATTTCTCCATCAAAAATAACTTCGGTACCTGGAGAACACATATTACCCGTAGGTCTCGATTTGCCTTCTTCTGCTTCTGCCAGCATTTGATACTCAACAGAAATTGGCCAATCTTGTTCTTTTAAAATGGTTTCTGGGGCTTGTGAATGAAACATTACGCCACTGTTTTTATAAGTATATATTGGAGCGTCATCTAACCATTGATCAGTAAATTTATATTCAAACTTTAAATGAAAAGAGGAGAATGATTTCTTATAAAAAAGATGAGAATATCTATTCTCAAATTTATCATAACCGTCATAATTTATTTGAATTTTACCATCTACAACTCGGTAAGTGTTTTTATAATTTTCACCCAATTCATGATGTTGCATTTTTTCTACCCAACCGTCTAAATTTTTCCCATTAAATAAGATTTTCCATTCGCTTTTTTCGGTACTGCACGATAGTAGCATAGCGTAAATTGTAATTAGGAAAATAGATTTTTTCATATCCGATCTTATTTTATAAAAGTCCACGCAACAATTCGGGTTACTTTATTACCCTGATGCATTGGAATTACTTTAATTTTTTCAGCTCCTAATTTAGTTAATGACTTTTGCATACTCGCAACGTTTTCTTTTTTTGAAACCAGAGATGTGAACCATTTAACTTGCTCTTTAATTAATGAACTTTGATAGAGGTAGTTGTGTAAAAAAGCTTTTTCTCCACCTTTATACCATAATTCGTTCTGGTTGCCTCCAAAATTACGTTTTGTTGTTTCTATCCCTAATCCTTTTAATTTTCTAGCATTGGCTTCAACAGCCTCATATTGACTTCCATAAAAAGGAGGATTACACATACTTGCTGAAAATATTTCGTCAGGCTCTATAACTCCTTGAAAAATGTTCTCTTTGTTTTGTTGAAATTTTAATTGAATAGATTTTGAAAGATTATTAGAATCTATAATTTCTTGAGCATTGTTAAGTGATTCTTTATCTATATCAGTACCAACAAAAGACCATTTGTACACGGAATTTCCAAGTAATGGATAAATACAAGTAGCGCCCGTGCCTATATCTAGAATATGTTTTGGTTGATCAGAATTTTCATTTATTAAATCGTTTAAATGATGAACATAATCTACGCGCCCTGGAATTGGCGGGCATAAATTTTCATCAGAAAAAGTCCAAGAATCAATTCCATAATAGCATTTTAATAATGCAGTGTTTAATGCTTTAACGGCTTTCGGGTTTGAAAAATCTATCGTTTTTGTTTGGAACTTGTTTATAAAAACGAACTCGCTTAATTCTGGGTAGGCCTCTAATAGCGTTTCCATTTCGTAACCAGCATTATGAAGGTTTTTTGAATGGAGAGAATTCTTATTGTTTTTTGACATTAGTCGTTTTTTTCTTGCTCGTTTATTTTGCGAATTAATTCTTTTTTTCGTGCAGTTTTTAAGGCCTTTTCTCGCTTTAACTTATTCTTCTTTTGCGCCATAAGTCTAGAATGCTTCGCCTTATTTTTTGTGTTTTTTTCTTTTCCAGATTTCGCCATATTATAAGTAAGTTTTAAGATACTTAGCTACACCATCTTCTTTGTTTGTATCAGTGGTTGCATCGGCAATGTCCAAAATTTCTTTAACTCCGTTAGCAACCGCCACACCAATACCTACGGCATTAAGCATTTCAATATCATTAAAATTATCTCCAAAAGCCAAAACATTTTCCATTGTTAATTCAGGGAAATGACTTTTTAATAAAACTTCAATAGCAGTTTTTTTAGAAATAGATTTATGCGCTATTTCTAGGTACGTGTCTTTAGAACGATATCCAATTAATTCTTCAGAATAGTTTTTAGTAATATATGTAACCAAATTATCCAAGAAAGAAGCATCGCCCATTACCATTATTTTATGGGCTCCTTTATTAGATAATTCCCAGTTTTTAATTGTAATATCTATATTTTGGACAATTGGAATTACTTTGGTATTGTTCGATTCTCGGTTGGCCCAAAAATCCATTTCTGGAACATACCATTCGTCGTTATGATACAAACTTAAGTGTAAGGAAGTACCGTCTATAAATCGATTTAAATCTTTAATAATGTATACATTAATTTCAGTGCTATCAATAATTTTCCCATTATCAATAAGTAAACCTCCGTTGTAGGCAATAAGTGGTAAATGCTCATTTCCAAACTCTATTTGCAAATGTGTCATTGCTCTTGGCATCCGTGAAGAAATCAATATAAAGGGTATACTAGAAAGGCGTTTAACCTGTTCAATTGTAACTTTAGACAGTTCTCTATCTTTATTTAATAGCGTACCGTCTATATCGGAGCAGATTAATTGAATATCCATATTACAAAATTAATCATCTTAATTAAGTTTGTAAGTATAGAATGGAAAAATTAGACTTAAGAAGTCGAAATTACAGGGAAAAATGTTTCCATACTTTTTCCTTTTTCATAAAAGTTGACTTTCTTTATTTTCGTTCCAATTCCTGAATACACAATTTCCACATGAGAATCATTTAGTTTATAGAAATTAATAATTTCAGATTCTCCCACACTTGTTATATGAGAATTAATAAAGTTTCCCTTGTTCCAGATGGTTCTTAATTTTCGTTTAAAATCTAATTTCTTAAAAAATCTATTAGTGTTAGTTGAATTTTGTTCTGTTGTCATGATTATTTGTTTTATTGATGACATAAAATTAGTTCGTAAAAACACTCATTTTCATACAATTAAAGTGAAATAACTTTTTATTAGGATGAAACGTATTTTACATGCAGTCAAACAAAAAACGCCCCCAAATTAATGAGAGCGCTTTAATTTATTTAGAATAAAACTAGTTTCCTGTTTGATTCATTACCATGTCTTTGTCATATAAACAGCATCCAGGTAAAGAATTATAAGCTTCTTCTGGTGCATTAACTTTTTCAGTGTCATATCCAGAAGCAGCAATTGCTTTATGAATCGTTAATTCATCTGTTTTGGAAGAATCAAAAGAAACATTAATTTTCTTTTTTTCTCTATCCCATTTTGCACTTGAAACACCTTCTACACCTAAAGCGGCCTTTTCAATGGTTTTTTTACACATTCCACAATTACCACGTACACCAAAACTGATGTCTTTATTGTTAAATTTTACTGTTTCTAAAACTTCTGTTTCATTGTTTATAATTGCAAAACCTGACAATGTCATTGTTGCAATTACTACGATACTTAATATTACTTTTTTCATGTTATTCGTTTAATTGTTATTGATGATCTTTTATTACGTCTTCGTCATTATATTTACAACAAGGATCTAAATTATTATATGATTCTATACTACAGGTTACTTCCTTAGTACTATGTCCAACAGCAGCAACACTTTCATGGATGGTCTTAAGACTGGTTTTACGCTCGTCAATTATCAAAGATAATTCATGCGTTTTTAAATCCCAACTAGCAAACTTTACACCTTTGGTGTTCAATGCAGCTTTTTCTATTCGTTTTTTACACATTCCGCAAATACCATCGACTTCAAAAGATACTTTTGCGTTTTTCTTTGGTTTCTGAGCTGAAATTGATGTTGCCATAAGCACAGCCCCAATAAATAAAATTACTTTTTTCATAATATTAAAGTTTAAATCTTAATCCTGTATAAAAGTTTGCGCCATTAATTGGAGCATATACCATAGTACTATCAAAATAAGGGTTAAATGGATTCTCCGATGCTATTATTGGATTATCTTGTGTAGTACCTGTAATATTTTCTCCACCTATATACATTTCAAATTTAGGAGAAAAAATCTTAGTAATTTGTGCATTTAACAAATTTGTTGAAGGTGAATATTCTGGCCTCTGATATTCTGTAGGGTTCGTTCCAGTGAATGGAAAACGTTGTTTTCCTACTAAATTATAAGTTAAATCAAACATCCAATAACTATTATTTCTTACAGTTGTTTTGTATCCTGCATTTGCGAAAAAACGATGTTTAGGTACCAAAGGTTTACTATTTGTTCCATCTTTATAATCAGTAGAAATATCATAAAATTTATAGGATAATCTTACATCTACATTCTCAATAACATTATAGTTAATTTCTGTTTGAAAACTATTCGCAAAACTCTTTCCGTCTAAATTGTAAAATGCAATTTCCTGCGGGTTTTCCCAATCTACAACGACTTGGTTGGTAAAATCAGTTCTAAAAAAATCAATAAGCACATCACCTTTTTTATCAAAAAGGTTGAATCCTTGTAAAAAACTAATTCCATAATTCCACGCAGTTTCCGGATCTAATCCATAAACTTTTCCACCATCTTCAATTAGATTTATACTTCTATTTGATGCAAATAATTGTTGATTTTCGGCGAATACATTGGCACTTCGTTTTCCTCTTCCAAAGGAACCTCTAATAACAGCCTTTTCCCAAGGGGCATACCTTAAATGAAATCTAGGTGTAACAAAGAATCCTAATTTATTGTGTTGATCTGCTCTTAAGCCAGCCGTGAAACTAAATTCATCTAGATTATCAAAAGCATACTCAAAAAATGCCCCAATAGAGTTTTCATTTCTACCGTAATCAACAAGTTCTACCATTTCTTTATACTTATCGTAGGTAAATGTAAAACCAGTTTTAAACTTGTTTCTTGTATCTCCAATAATAGAATTGAAAATTAAACTAGAGTAAACACTTTCTTGCTCAATATTGTAGGTTCTTAAGCCGTAATAAGAATCTTGGTTGTGTTTACTATATGCCGTTTGAAATCCAACACTCTGAAATGGAATTTCAGGAAAAACATATCCTATTTTTAAGGCAGTATCAAAACGATTTGTTTCAATCTCACTTCCCCAAGCGTTAGTTGTCATCTTATCAATATCAGGGTTAAAATTGACTTCACCTGCTTGCTTTTCATCATTCAAATATCGAAGATTTAGAAAACCAACCCAACCAGTTTCTACATTCTGATATTGCCAACGATTCATAACATTAATCTGGCTGCCAATAGGCATATCTAAAAAGTTGTCGTCGTTTTGATCATTCTTTTTAGACCTGTCATTTACATGAACATAAAGACCTGTACTCCATTTATCAGATAGTATTTGATTGAAATGGGTATTTAACTCCAATCTTCCGTTATTCGCACCATATAAGTTTACAAATAATTTATCGTCTGTAAGTGGTTTTACAAGTTCTGCATTTATCTGACCAGCAATGCTTTCGTATCCATTTACGACACTCCCAGCACCTTTTGTTATTTGTATGCTTTCTATCCAAGTTCCAGGTGTAAAAGTTAAACCATAGGCTTGTGAGGCCCCTCTAACCGTTGGAATGTTTTCTTGAGCAATTAATAAATAAGGACTGTTTAAACCGAGCATTTGAATTTGCTTGGTACCGGTTACCGCGTCAGAAAAATTCACATCAATAGATGGATTTGTTTCAAAACTTTCTGAAAGGTTACAACAAGCAGCTTTTAACAACTCATCTGAAGAAATAGTGGATATATTAGCAGTAGATAAATAGGAAATACTTGTAGTTTTCTTTTTTGCGTTTAACACGACTTCTTCCAATTCGCTTTCATCTTTAAGAATATGATGAATTTCTTGATTTGCTGAAGTGACTTCGATTGTATCTGTTCTATAGCTAATAAAGCTAATAACCAGTTTTTTGTATTCGGGTTTGTACTTAATTGTGAACCAACCTTTGTCGTTGGTGGTAGTCCCAATATCAGTATCTAACCAATATACTGTAGCGCCTGGTAAGCCACTCATTTGTCCATTTTCTTGGACCATTGCCATTCCCTTTAAGGTATCTTGTGCAATTGATACCAAAGGAAGTATCAGAAATAATATAATTATGTTTTTTTTCATTTTTAAATTTTTATTAATACACATGTTTTGTAAACAAGACGTTTACGTTTTCTTTTACCAATACGTAAAAGATGATTACAAGGTTTAATAAAAATCAGATTCTGAAATTCTCGAATAATACGACTCTATCCTCGAGATTAGGAGGGGAGATGTAGGGCGTAAAATAATGATTAGAATTATCGGTTAATTCTAGTTCTTGATAGGTTAAAACAAAAGCAGAAGCAAAGAAAACATCTGGAGCTGATACTTTCTGAATCGGAAGTTGTTCCGTTTCTTCACCATCAACAAAATCATCAATATCAGTGCAACAAGATTTTTCTTCTTCACTATGGTTTTCAGTTTCTTCCATTGCCATTTGCATGCCACAGCCTTCAAGTTTTTCAAAGATGGCAGTATCTACTAAAATATCACCACAATAGTGTTTACTAACCGTAAACGACATTGTAGAAAACAAAACGACTAATGCTAGTATCGCAGATGTTATTTTTTGTAGTGCTTTTTTCATTCCAAGTACAAAATTACAATTTGAACTTAAAACAAGCATAATTAAAAGTTAAAATTGTTTAAAAACTATTTTGGTAAATATTCTTTTGGAATAGGGTTCTCTTCAGATTCTTGGGTCCAATAAATATTTAAAACCCACCATCTAGTCCCATCATTTAGTAATTGTATGCTGTTGATTCCGCGCATAAATGGCTCGGTATCCGATTTGCTTTTTTTTGCTTCATAAGTGCTAAATACATGTGCTACAGTTCCAAATTGTTGGACTTCTCTGCTTATTTCTATTTCATGAAAGCCGTTTTCTACCAGCCATTTTCCTGAACCATCAATATAATCTTGTGGTGTCATGTATCTAGCTCCAGTTATTCCATCTTTATTTTTTCTAGATGGAATTAGTCGTGCATTTTCGTAGTAAAGGTCATTAAAAGCATCCCAATCTCTAGCTTCTCCCTTTTCGCCGGAAATTACTCCGTATAGGTTAGAAATAAGATTGTCAATTGTGGTATTGTCTTGTTTGTTTTCTTGAGCAAAAATGAAAGTGGCACAAATAAAGGTGAATAGTAGTGTAAAACGAATTTTCATAATAAAGTTTTAATTGTTTGTATAAATGTAATGAAAAAAAAAGAGCCTCCAAATTTGGAGGCTCAAGAAACTATATATGCGGTGGGGTTAATGATTTCCGACCCTAAATAGTTTGTTTCGTTGTGCAAATATTATATAAATCAACCATTTGATTTGAAAGAGTTAAGTTGAACCTTCTAAATCTCCTCTTGAAACGGAAAAAACTATTATTGAAGCAAATGTTATATGATGGAATAAATGGTTAAGCCCATTAGAATTGTTAAAAAAGTAATCACAATAAATTTAATATCAGAGCCATAAACTGTTATGGCTCCTGATTGTTGAATTAATTCAGCATCTTTTTTTAATTCATTTGATTTTTTATTTTCCATTGGTCATTTTAGGTTTTATTGAGATTTCAAAATTACTTCCAATGATTTGTTATAAAGACGACATGGCGTGCCTAACTTCTTAAAAATTGAGCGCAGCTATTTACAGTAGGTCTTGCAAAGAGAATAATTATATGAATGACTCATTTTTGCTCCTAAGACTTCAAAAAGCATGCAAGATTTAGGCTCTCTTGAATCCAAATAATCTCATAAATAAGGATCTAAGGGTTAAATATTATATGTGAGATGTTTGCCGGAATTTTCTGTAATCTATTTAAAAACCAAAAGAAACTTGAATTGGCATAAAAAAAGACAGAATGTGCCGTTTCCAATAAGTTCAGCCATCAGTTAAGGAGAGTACTGCTTCATATGAGATATTGAGGCTAGTATTGTTGCTACATTATTAAATGTTTACTTTCCAATACAAAAGTTGGCGAAAATGTTACCCAACAAATCATCTGTAGTAACACTCCCAGTTATTTCACCAAGATGGAATAAGGCTTGTCGAATATCAATGGCCAACAAGTCAGAACTAATGTCCATTTCCATCCCATTTTCTACCTCTTTAATAGCCGTTAAAGCATTAGTCAACGCTTCGAAATGTCGATTGTTACTAACAATGGTTTGGTTATTACTAAGAGCACCGATGTTTACCAATTGAGTTAGTTCATCAATTAATGTGTCAATACCTACTTTAGTTTTTGCTGATATTGGGATAAAAGATTCTTCGCCTTCACTCAGAATAACATTTAATTGATTCTTCTCATCATCAGATATAGTATCGTACTTATTCAGTAAAGTTAGAATTCTTTTATTTGGATACTTCTCCTGTAACTCCTTAACGTCATGCTGAACTTGTTTCAGCATCTTATCATTATCAACGAGGTTAGATGCATTTAACAACTGAATGACCAATTGAGCCTGTTCAATTTTTTCAAATGTTTTTTGAATCCCAATACTTTCTACAACATCTTCTGTTTCTCTAATACCTGCTGTATCTATAAACCTAAAAGTAACACCATTTATAGCAATTTCGTCTTCAATGGCATCTCTTGTAGTACCAGCAATGTCAGATACAATGGCCCGTTCTTCGTTTAATAAGGAATTGAGTAAGGTAGACTTACCAACATTTGGTTCACCAACAATGGCAACCGGAATCCCGTTTTTAAACACATTTCCAAGAGCAAACGAATCAATTAATCGTTTTAAAATATTTGATAATTTATTTACCAACTCCCTAAATTGTGTTCTATCGGCGAACTCCACATCTTCCTCAGAAAAATCAAGTTCTAATTCAATTAAAGATGCAAAATTGAGTAATTGCTCTCGAAGGTTTGCGATTTCAGAGGAAAACCCACCTCGCATTTGCTGCAATGCAATTTGATGTGATGCCTTTGAATCTGAAGCAATTAAGTCTGCAACAGCTTCTGCTTGCGTTAAATCCATTTTGCCATTGGTAAAGGCTCTTAAAGTGAATTCACCATTATCAGCAGTTCTACACCCATTTTGGAGAAACAATTGAATTATTTCATGCTGAATATAAATAGAGCCATGGCAATTTATTTCAACCACGTTTTCCCCCGTGTATGAATGTGGATTCTTAAATACCGAAACCAATACTTCATCAATAATTCTGTTTCCGTCTTTTATATTACCTAAATGTATGGTATGCGACTTTACTTTTGTTAAATCTTTTTCTTTAATTTTTGATTTAAAATGAGCATTAACAAGGTCGATAGCCTTAGGTCCAGAAAGTCGAATCACAGAAATAGCACCCATTCCAGATGGAGTTGCCAATGCAATAATGGTATCGTTTTGAATCATGGTGCAAATATAAGGACTAGGCGCATATAAATTTGAAAGTTTGAATTGTTAAATAGCTTGTCTAATAATGTCTTCATACTCGTAGTAAAATAGTTCTAGTTTTGACATGGTAACAACATAGAATTCGTAGCAAGAACGCCAAGTGTTCTTATTGTAGATACTAAACTTTTTTTCTAAAGGAATATAAATTCTATGAATTGTTTTTCCGTTGTCTAATGTATAATTATCACTATAGATTACGGAAGGCAATTCATTAGTTAATAAAGATTTTAAGGATAACATTTGATCGTATAATAATTCATTTGCAATCTCATCAGGGTGATCAATATCCAGGCAAACCATTGCTTCTTTTCTATCCGCTTGAAATTTAAATGAATATCCTTTTATTTTAGTGTTGTACAATAACCATTTTCTAGGGAAAGACTTCCCAAACGAAGTCCAAAATTCTTTTCTTAAATGTGCCGCTTCTTCTTTATTAAACATTAGCCGTGAACTCTAGCTATTCCACCTCTTGTCTTCATAAAATCGGCTTCATATTTTAACAATTCATTCCATTTGGTATCCACAATGTTTCTGTCTTGATACTTACGTGCAAATCTTAAAAAAATAGTGTAATGATTCGCTTCAGAAATCATTAAATCGTTGTAGAACTTTTTCAATTCAGGATCTTCCAAGTTTTCTGAAAAAACCTTAAATCGTTCACAACTGCGGGCTTCAATTAAAGCAGCAACAAGTAAACGCTGAATTAAGGCATCCGTTCTGTCTTTGGTTTTTGGAAAGAATTTTTGCAAACGAATTGCGTAATCATTTTGTTGAGCCTGTCCTAAAATCAATCCACGTTTAATCATAATCTCATGCACCATCTGAAAATGTTCCAATTCTTCAATTGCTATCTCTAACATAGATTTAACCAATTCGGTTTCTTCGGAATAATTAATGGTTATGGAAATAGCATTTGCAGAAGCCTTTTGCTCGGCAAATGCATGATCAGTTAGTATTTGTTGCAAATCATCTTTCGCAATTTCTGCCCAAGAAGTTTCTGTTTCGAACTGTAGACCTAACATGGTAGCATTAATATAATTAAACGTCTAAATCTAGTTTTTTTCTAAATTCACTTAAAAACGGATTCTTTTCAGCGAGTTTCGCATATTTTTCCTGAGGAGTATAGGCATATTTTTTATCTGCAACTTCATTCACTTCAATTTCAAGTTCAAGACCATAGTTATTAAGCCCTTGACGCAAAAACTTGAGTAGTTTTGGTTTATGAGTCATTAACTGAGACTTCATGTTTTCATTAGGTAGGGTCAGTTTAATTATTGTCCCTGATAAAACTGGTTTGTCTGCATTAATGATGGACGCAATTATTTTCTTTCCATCCTTTAATAAGTCGTTGTAATGTTGTTTCCAAAGTTTAATGAATTCTATCTCAGTAAACTCTGTCCTAGGCATGTTTGTAAAATCTTCAAACACTACTTCAGTGTCTTCAATTTTTTTTCGAGCAATACTTTTTAAAGAAAGGGTAGAACTGGTTTTTCTTTTGGTTTTTATTTTCGCTGCAGCTTCTAATACTACTGGTTGTATTTTTGGTTTTGAAGGCTGCTCATAATTTTTAGTGATTGTATCACTTTTAGCAATTGTTTCTTGAGCAACATCAATTCTTTCTTTAATAATAGTTGCCTTGAAGAAATTGGAAGGTATTATGAAGTTTTTGTCATTTTTTTTTTCTCCATCAAAAGTGATAGAGGCTAATTGCATAAGAGTCAATTCAACTAGTAAGCGTTGATTTTTACTGGTCTTATACTTAAAGTCGCAATCATTTGCTTTGTCAATTGCTTTTAACAGAAACTGCATAGTCGCTGCTTGAGATTGTTCTAAATATCTTTTTTTGGCGTTGTCTCCAACTTCTAGCAATTCTATTGTGGCTTTATCTTTTGCTACTAATAAATCTCTAAAATGAGAAGCCAATCCAGCAATGAAATGGTGCGCATCAAAACCTTTGGTTAAGATCGTATTGAATTGAAGCAATACTTCTGGGATTTTATTTTCCAATAGTAATTGCGTCATATCGAAATACACCTCATAATCTAAGACATTTAGGTTTTCGGTAACCGCTTGTCTAGTTAATTCGGCTCCGGAAAAACTTACAACTCTATCAAAAATTGAAAGCGCATCACGCATAGCACCATCTGCCTTTTGAGCAATAATATGAAGTGCATCATCTTCAGCATTCACATTTTCTTGCGTTGCAATTTCCTTTAAATAGTTTTTCGCGTCAAATACAGTTATTCTTTTAAAGTCAAAAATTTGACATCTCGAAAGAATGGTAGGAATTATTTTATGCTTTTCAGTAGTTGCTAATATGAAAATGGCATGCGCAGGTGGCTCTTCTAATGTTTTTAAGAAAGCATTAAAAGCCGCTTGTGATAGCATATGAACCTCATCAATAATATAGACTTTATATTTTCCAACTTGCGGAGGAATCC
>MPDD01000004.1 GCA_001874265.1 Bacteroidetes bacterium MedPE-SWsnd-G1
GTTAATGAACTAATATTCAATAATTTAAATAATTTTTACTCTACTATCCTTTTTGACCGTTATTGTGAGAAACTAAAACTATCTATACTTTTGCCCCTATACTTTTGATAGTATAAATTATAATCTAAAAACTTTAAAAATGAATACCATTCCAAACATCTCAAAAAAGGATATTATAAATGCATTTCAATTCAGACATGCCACTAAAGAATTTGATTCAACGAAAAAAATAACAGATGAAGATATCAACTTTATTCTAGAGACAGCACATTTATCACCAAGTTCATTTGGTTTTGAACCCTGGCATTTTATAGTAGTTCAAAATAAAGAATTGAGAGAATTATTAAAACCAGTCGCTTGGGGTGCTCCTCTAAAGTTAGATACAGCAAGTCATTTTGTTTTAGGTCTGAGCATGAAAGCACCTATGACTAAATGGGATACGGATTATATCATGTCTATGATGAAGGATGTAAAACAATTTCCGGATGATGTTATTGAAATGTATTCTAAATTTTATAGAGAATTCCAAGAACGTGATTTTAATTTGGATTCAGATAAAAAATTATTCGATTGGGCCTCTAAGCAAACTTATATAGCCCTAGGTAATATGATGACAGCCGCAGCATTAACGGGTATTGATAGTTGCCCAATAGAAGGATTTCATCAAGATAAAGCAGAGTCTTTATTAAAGGAAAAATTTGGAGTAGATACGGCTAAATATGGACTATCCTATATGGTGGCCTTTGGTTATAGAAAGGCTGCACCTGAATTCGATAAATCAAGAAGAGAATTAGACTCCATTGTTACTTGGAAATAATAATTTAAATAAAATTTTTAGAGGATTCAGTATTTCAACTATATCTGATTATGAAACAGTTTGAAAAAATAAATAAAGCCTACAACAATGTATTTAAGCAAAACCAATTAAGTATTGGTCTTGTAGTTCCTATTGAGAATTATGCACTTGCATCAGTACCCAATATGAAAAATCATTTGGAGCGTGTACAACTCATCGAACAACTAGGATTTAAATCTTTATGGCTAAGAGATGTACCATTTAATGTGCCTAGTTTTGGAGATGCTGGTCAAACGTATGATCCGTTTACTTATTTGGGATTTTTAGCAGCTCAAACATCAGAAATTGGATTGGGTATTGCTAGTATTGCTTTACCATTACATCATCCGGTACATATTGCTAAATCAGCTGCAACAATTGACCAATTGTCAGACGGGCGCATATTACTAGGTATTGCTTCAGGGGATCGATTTGATGAATATCCGGCAATGGGAATTGATTATGAAACTAGGGGAGAACAATTCAGAGATGCATATACTTATATTAGAAAAGCACAAGACAGTTTTTCAGAAATAGAATCTGAACATTTCGGGTCTGTAAAAGGACATATTGATATATTGCCAAAACCATTAGGCAAAAAGATTCCTATGTTGCTGACAGGTGGAAGTAGACAAACACCCGATTGGGGCGTAAAGAATTCAGATGGATGGATGACTTATCCTAGAGATTTGTACAGTCAGCAGCACACAATTCGGAAATGGAGAAGTCAAGTAATAAATTCGCAAGAGTATGACAAACCCTTTATGCAACCTTTATATATAGATTTACAAGCAAATGACAATTTTAAACCACAACCGATTCATTTAGGTTTTAAAATAGGAGCAAATTATTTAAATGATTATTTTAACAAATTAGAAACAATAGGTGTCAATCATGTGGCCTTAAATTTGAGATTTAATTCATTGTCTATTGAAGAAACTTTAAATAAAATAGCTAGTAAAGTTTTGCCAAATTTTCATTCAATCAACAGTAAATCAGAAGTATTATGAGAAAAACCATATTAATAACAGGAAGTACGGATGGCATTGGTAAGTTAACCGCCATAAAAATGGCGAAAGACGGTCACCACGTTTATTTGCATGGACGAAATGCGGCTAAATTAGCAAATTCTATAACCGAAGTGAAGAAGGTGTCTAATAATGAACATGTTAAGGGTTTTATAGCAGATTTTTCTGATTTAAATGCAGTACATGATATGGCTAATAAAATTTTATCTGAAGTGCCAAAATTAGATGTACTAGTAAACAATGCTGGTATTTTTGGAAGTCCAATTAACACAACTAAACATAACATAGATATTAGATTGGTGGTAAACTATTTTGCTCCTTATGTTCTAACAAATTCAATTTTGCCGTTATTTAAAAGTAGTTCTGATGCTAGAATTGTGAATTTAAGTTCAGCAGCACAGTCTACGGTTTCCATAGATGCTTTGACAGGTATGGCTATAGAATCTGTAAACGATGCCTACGCACAAAGTAAATTGGCACTAACCATGTGGAGTTTCTATTTGGCCAAACGTTTAGATTCAATTTCTGTTTTAGCAGTAAACCCAGGTTCTTTATTAAATACTAAAATGGCAAATGAAGCCTATGGGCAATATTGGTCATCTGCAGATAAAGGAAGAGATATACTTTGCGATTTAGCCATTTCTAACGATTATGTCAATGTCACTGGAAAATATTTTGACAATGATAAAGGAAATCCAAAAGGTGCATTTGGACCTGCACATGCAGATGCTTACGATAAAACTAAAATTGAAACATTAATTAAGGTCACAGAAAATGTTCTCAATAAAACGAAGTAAAGAGTTAAGAATACAAAATCAAAAAGACTCCAATTAGTATTCCTACTAGGGGTACCAATTTTTTACGTTTGTATTTTTCCTTAAAAATCAATCCACCAACTACTACAGCAATAATCAATTGGCTCCGCTTTATGGCAGATAATAACATTATTAGGGCTTCTGGATCTTGTAAGGCTTTGAAATAGAAATAATCAGCAGTTTGCAATAAAATTCCAACAGCAGGTATTGTCCATCTCCATTTAAAAGATTTTCGTTTCTCTGTTTTTGGAAACCACATTATTGATAAAATCAATAACAAAATTAATATGGTATACCAACAAAACCAAAATTGCAATGTTTGTGGATTTAAACTTAAATTCTGAATTAGAAACTTATCATACAATCCACTTGAAGCTCCTAAAAAAGTTGCAGCAATAATAGCATAAATCCATTTGTTACGTTTAAAATTGATTCCCTCTTTTTTACCAATTTTTGAATATAAAAACACAGAGAGAATGATAACAAAAAAACCAATCCATTGATAAGGCGTTGGTTTTTCATTATAAATTACTATTGCTCCTATAAACGTAAAAAAAGGACCAGCAGAACGGATTGGTGTTACAATGGTTATTGGCAAATGTTTCAGAGCATAAAAAGCTAATATCCAAGAAGACGCCATTATACAAGATTTTATAAATATAAAACCATGTGTTTTCCAGGGGAGTTCGTTTATATAAAATCCAATTTCTTTAAAATAAGTTGGGTTAATTCTAGAGCCTATAAATAAAGGTAGAAAACATAAAAAGCCGGCAATTAAGGTGCCTAATAAAACGGGTAACACAGCATTACCTTGCACAGCGTGTTTTTTACATAAATTGTGTAAGCCTAAAAATAGTGCGGCTAACAAGCCTAGATACATCCACATAATGGGCGCGAATATACAGAAGAATGAAAAAGAAATTAAGATGTTTTATGAATTATATTTCCTCCATTTTAATTTTTTGTTTAACTTTACATAATTAATAGTTGAACAAAATGATGATTTTAATCCTTTCAATGTTTATAATCGAGACACAAATACAAGAAATTATACTATATAAATTTCCGTTTAACAAGTCAATTTCTAATTGGCGCATTGTAGATGATGGGGTAATGGGAGGTCGCTCACAGGGCGGCATTAGTATGAGTCCGGATAATACTGTAATTTACAGTGGAAATATTTCTTTAGATAACAATGGTGGTTTTTCTTCACTACGTTTAAGAATATCAGAATTAAATATTTCTAAAGTAAACGCAGTGAAACTAAGAATAAAGGCCGATTCAAAAAATTATCAATTTAGAATTAAAAAGAGTCATTTTGATCGTCATTCTTATGTAAATGAATTCAGCACAGGAAATGAATGGCAAGAAATTATAATACCTTTTAAGGAACTTAAACCTCAATTTAGAGGTAGAAAATTGAATATGCCAGTGTTCAATGGAAGTTCAATTGGTGAAATTGCTTTTTTAATTGGTAATAAAGTTGAAGAATCTTTTCTTCTAGAAATAGATTCAATCAGTTTAATTAAAATAGAAGAATAGATGCATATCTTACTTACAGGAGCGACTGGATATATCGGAAAAAGATTATTAAATGCCTTATTACACGAAGGGCATGATGTGACTTGTTGTGTAAGAGATAAAAAAAGATTTGATTTTTTCCATGAATTTGAACACCAGATAAATATAATTGAAACGGATTTTTCTAGTAGAGAAGATTTAGACTTGGTAAAACCTTTAAATGTTGATGCCGCATTTTTCTTAATTCATTCATTGAAAAGCGGTACGACTGAATTTGAAAATAAAGAAATAGAAATAGCATCAAACTTTAAATTTTTAGCAGAAAAATTAAAATGCAAACAAGTTATTTATCTTGGTGGAATAGCCAATGATAATGATCTTTCACAGCACTTATCATCACGAAAAAAGGTAGAAGATGTATTAAAAAGTAATAGGTATGCTCTAACTACTTTAAGAGCTGCAATTATAGTGGGCTCTGGAAGTGCTTCTTTTGAAATTATTAGAGATTTAGTAGAGAAATTACCAGTTATGGTCACACCAAAATGGGTGAACACTAAATGCCAACCAATTGGCGTCAGAAATGTAATCAACTATCTTAAAGGTGTTATCCTAAAAAAGGAAACTTTTAATAATACATATGATATTGGAGGGCGAGATATTTTAACTTACAAACAAATGATGCTCCAATTTGCAGAGGTTAGAGGCTTAAAAAGACACATTTATACAATACCTGTAATGACCCCTAGATTGTCGTCCTATTGGCTATACTTTATTACCGCTACCAATTACTCATTGGCTGTAAACCTAGTGAACAGTATGAAAATTAAAGTTGTATGTGAAAATAATGAAATTCAAAAAATAATTGATGAACCGCTCATTCCTTATAAAGAATCTGTTGCTATGGCTTTTGGTAAAATAGATCAAAACATGGTCGTTTCTAGTTGGAAAGACGCTTTATCTTCTAGCAATAGAGAAGTGTATTGGAAAAAACATATTCAATTTCCAAAAAATGGATGCTATGTTGATAAAAGAAATTTTGCAATCCCTAATGATAAGGAAAAGTCTACACTTTCAAATATTTGGTCAATTGGTGGTGAAAGAGGATGGTACTATGGAACTTGGTTATGGAAAATACGAGGAGCAATAGACAAATTAATTGGCGGAATAGGGCTTAGAAGGGGGAGGACCAATAAAACGACAATTCATGCGGGAGATGCCTTAGATTTTTGGAGAGTATTGGTTGCGGATAAGGAAAATAAGAGATTATTATTGTATGCTGAAATGAAATTACCTGGAGAAGCATGGCTAGAGTTTAAAATTGAAAACAACCAATTAATTCAGCAAGCTACCTTTAGACCAAGAGGGCTATCAGGAAGATTGTATTGGTATATTCTAATTCCTTTCCATCATTTTATTTTCAATGGAATGGGTTCAAATCTTGTAAAATTTAATAAATGAAAACTAAACGGATAGGAATATTAATTCTTTTTGCAATACTTAATTTCGGAGCATTAGGTATTGGAACTTATTTTATGGATAATGGGCCAAATGACTTATGGTACTTGGCTCTAAATAAAGCACCATGGACGCCGCCTGGTTGGGTATTTGGTGCGGCCTGGTTTACTATTATGTTGTGTTATTCATTTTTCATGATGCATTTTTATTATTTATTTAAATCAAATAAAACATTTTTAATTCTTTTTGGGATTCAATGGATTTTAAATATTTCTTGGAACTTATTCTTTTTCAATTTGCATGAAATATTTATAGGCCTTCTTGTTTTACTTCTGTTAATTCTAACACTATTAAAAATATTAAAAATGTCTTTCAGAAAAGGACGTTATCAATCGCTGTTAATCATACCCTATATTCTATGGATGATGGTTGCAATTAGTTTGAATGCATATATCTATTTTAACAATTAATAGAAAGTTTAATTATGAAACTTAAAATTAGTACCATTATCATTCCCCTGTTTTTATTAACAGCATTTTCTATAGAATCTATAAACAAGCAAACCATGAATATAAAAACAAATCTTTATTCAATCGAAATTAATAGTTTATCAAATGAAAAAATTGATTTCAATAAATTTAAAGGCAAGAAAATATTAATTGTGAATACCGCTTCTAAATGTGGCTTTACCAAACAATATAAAGGATTGCAAGAACTGCACGAGAAATATGGAGATAAACTTGTTATTATAGGTGTTCCATGTAATCAGTTCGCTAGTCAAGAGCCAGGAAGTGCAAATGAAATTGAATCATTCTGTGAGATTAATTATGGAGTCACTTTTTTATTGACAGAGAAAATTAAAGTGAAAGGAAAAGACAAACATCCTTTATACAAGTGGCTAACTGATAAAGAATTAAATGGAGTTAAAAGTTCTTCCGTAAAATGGAATTTTCAGAAGTATTTAATAGATGAAGAAGGGAATTTAATTGATGTTTACTATTCAATTACAAAACCCATGAGTTCTAAAATTGTAAAAAACATATAATAAAAGATTTAAGAATGGTGTATTCTAAATATGAAATTGAAAAACTACCAAGAGTAAAAAGATTAAAATTAATCAATGCAATCTCAGGGATAAAACCTGCAAATTTAATAGGGACTGTTTCGAAAACGGGAAGGCCAAATTTAGCAGTATTCAGTTCTGTGTTCCATTTAGGAAGTAATCCCGCATTAATGGGATTCATTGTTCGTCCAACTTCAGAAGTACCGAGGCACACATACGCAAATATTTGCGAAACTGAATACTTCACTATCAATCATATCAATTCATCTTTTTATAGAAATGCACATTATACCTCCGCAAAATTTCCAGAATCCATTTCAGAATTTGACAGTTGTGGACTAACCGAATCGTATGAAGCTAATTTTTTAGCCCCTTTTGTAAAGGAAAGTTCATTTAAAATTGGATTAAAATTTGAGGAGCGCATTGAGATCAAAAAAAATAATACAATTTTAGTGATCGGTGAAGTACATTATATAAATATTCCGGATCAATTTGACAACAATGAAATTGATTTGTCAGAAATTAATGGTGTAGGAATTTCTGGTCTTAATAGTTATTACGGATTAAAATTATTAGATAGACTTCCATATGCTAGAGTTCATGAAGTGCCAAATTTTAATTTAGAAAAAACTTAAAACATTAATTATGTTCAATATATTTAAAAAGAAATCAGAAAGAGAAAAGTTATATGACCAGTATAACAAGTTACTTCAAGAGGCACATAAATTGTCAAAAACAAATAGAAGGTTGAGCGATCAGAAGATATTTGATGCAGAAGAAATAATGGTTAGGATTGAAAACCTAAATTGAAAAATTTTGAATAAAAAAATGTTAGGATGCTAAAGAATCGAAGCGGATTTAAATTCACATTGCACAATAAAAAGCAAGAGACTCCATTTGAAAAATTGTTTGATATTTTTCAGGAACTTATTGTTCATACTTCAGGTGATTTTGATGAAGCCATGGATTGGCTAAAAACATTAGATGAAAAATACCAGCTTACAGATGATAATTATTCCTTAGATGATTTTGTCCAAGATTTAAAAGATAAAGGATATTTAAGAGAAAAAATTGACACGAAGGGGAAATCAAAAACAAAGATCTCAGCAAAGATGGAGCGATCCATTAGAAATAATGCTTTAATTCAGATTTTTGGGAAATTAAAAAAACAAGGGCTAGGAAATCATAAAACCAATAAAAATGGAATTGGGGATGAATTGACAGGAGAATTTAAAGATTATCAATTTGGTGATAAATTAGAAAACATTATGGTTACTCAAAGCCTTAGAAATGCTCAAATTAATAATGGTTTAGGAGAGTTTAAACTGTCTGAAAATGATCTAGTTGTAGAAAATACCAATCATAAATCACAAATGAGTACTGTTTTAATGATAGATATTAGTCACAGTATGATTTTATATGGAGAAGACAGAATTACCCCTGCAAAAAAAGTTGCAATGGCATTATCTGAATTAATAAAGACGCGATACCCAAAAGACTCCTTGGATATCATTGTGTTTGGTAATGATTCTTGGATCATAAAAATTAAAGACCTACCATATTTGCAAGTGGGTCCTTATCACACCAATACCGTTGCAGGGTTAGAATTAGCTATGGATATATTACGTAGAAAAAGAAATACGAATAAGAATATATTTATGATAACCGATGGTAAGCCAAGTTGTATAAAACTTCCAGATGGTAGGTACTATAAAAACAGTAATGGCTTAGATGAATATATCGTAGAAAAATGTTATAACATGGCCGCTTATGCCCGAAAATTACACATACCTATCACAACATTTATGATTGCTCAAGACCCATATTTGCAATCATTTGTTGAGAAGTTTACAGAATGTAATAAGGGTAAAGCTTTTTATACAGGACTTAAGGGACTTGGAGAAATGATTTTTAAAGATTACGCAACAAATAGAAAGAAAAATATACGCTAAATTATGAATACAGAAATTAAAAATTTAGGCGAGCTAATTAAGGCAAACTATAAATCGAGAAGTATAAAAACGGAATTAAGAGAGAACTTAATCGAAAATATTAGAAATAAGAAAAGCTCTTTTTCAGGTATTCATGGTTACGAAGATTCGGTAATTCCACAATTAGAACGTGCCATTTTATCTCAGCACAATATAAATCTATTGGGCTTACGTGGTCAGGCAAAAACAAGATTGGCAAGATTGATGGTCCAATTATTAGATGAATACATTCCGGCTATAGAGGGCTCAGATATTAATGATGATCCTTTAAATCCTATTAGTTCATATGGTAAGAATCAAATAAGTCTATTAGGTAACGATACACCAATTAAATGGATTCATAGAAATGAGCGATTTTTTGAGAAACTTGCTACTCCTGATGTAACTATTTCTGATTTAATAGGAGATATTGACCCAATAAAAGCAGCGAATTTAAAATTGGATTATTCCAATGAGCGTATCATTCATTTTGGAATGATCCCAAGAGCTCATAGAAGCATTTTTGTAATAAATGAATTACCAGATTTACAAGCACGTATTCAGGTAGCACTATTTAATATATTGGAAGAAGGGGATATACAAATTAGAGGTTTTCAATTAAGACTTCAATTAGATTTGCAGTTCGTATTTACAGCTAATCCAGAAGATTATACAAATAGAGGAAGTATAGTTACACCTCTAAAAGATAGAATTGGTTCTCAAATTCTGACCCACTATCCAAAAACTATTGAAATAGCCCAAACGATTACAAATCAAGAGGCAAAGTTACAAGAATCAAGAATTTGTGATATACATATTCCTCAATTGGCTAAGGATTTAGTTGAGCAAATTGGTTTTGAAGCTAGGAAAAGTGAGTATGTAGATGCAAAAAGCGGTATCAGTGCAAGAATGAGTATTACGGCCTACGAAAATTTATTAAGTACAACAGAACACCGATGTGTAATTTCTAATTCAAAAGAGACATCAATTAGGTTTACGGATATACTAGGAATGATTCCTTCAATTACAGGGAAAATTGAGTTGGTCTATGAAGGGGAACAGGAGGGAGCAATATTTGTTGCGGAAATGCTCATTAACAATGCTGCTCAAACGCTGTTTAATAAGTATTTCCCAAAAATTAAGAAAATAGAAAATGAAGACGAAGTTGGACCCTATGATGAACTGATAAATTGGTTTTTTAATGAAACTTCTTTTGATTTATTAGATGATAGTTCAGAAGAAGAATATTATGAAGGTTTAAATAAAATAGAACCCTTAGACAACCTAATTGCTAAATACATGGGCAATGTCGAATTGAATGATATTCCGTTTATAAAGGAATTAATACTTTGGGCTTTAGTATCATATAACAAATTAGATAGACACCGAATTGATAACGGATATTCGTTTAAAGATCAGTATGGTGCTTTTTTTTCTAATATTTAAATCGAATTAATTCCACCAAACTACAAAGAACTTTTGAAGAGTTCCATTTGGAAACTTTATCCAGCAAAGAGGTGAACTTTGTACTTTAATAAATTCAGAAACTCTAGATTTAAAATCTGTAAAATCTAACCAACTAACATGTGCATAAGCTTTAATAAGCCAATCTGTCTTTTCTGGAATTATAAATTTACAATTAGAAAATTGTTGGATTTCCAAAAACTGGATATAGAAACCAACTATACAGTTATTGTTTAAGAAAGTTGTATTCATAGTAGCACCATATGGAATGAACAATTGGGCTTTAAACAAAACTTTTTGTAGGATTTTACTTTTATCTATATTCAAATCTTTTAGCAATACATCGGTTTGAGGTTTGTAAAGCAGAGGGAGTTGTTTATCTTTTAATTTCGTTAATTTTTTGAGAAGAGAATCATTTCTATTGGGACCAATCCATTTTTCAATTTCCGTATTTCCAATTGAAGGATCGTATAAATAAAACTTGTAAACTATTTCTAAATGAATGGGACTATCATTAAATAAGAATAAGGCATCGATCTCTCCAATTGTAATTTTCTCATTTTTTATTTGTTCATTCTCTACTAGAACTTTTAAATTATCTAGTTGTTCCAGTTCAAAGAAAACAAATTGTTCTACCAATTTTCCTAAGCGTAGCCTTTTCTCAATGGCTCTATTGAGCGCAATGGAAGGCGTAAAGGGAATTGAAAACTGTGACAAACCCAACAATTCAGACGATTTCCAAAGAGGTGGTGTATCTCTATACCCTTTGTATTGTAATTGTAATTTATCTTCATTTACACCCATATTTGCGAAGATAACTTTTAATACTATTATCTGAATTATAAATCCATATCTTTGAGAAAACTAACCATCCAAATCTTATGAAACATATTTTAACCATAATTCTTGCATCATTATTTGCTGTATCGTGTATTACTATAGATGAAACTAACAAAGGAAGGTATCAATTCATGGATATTGATCAATCTATTAAACCAGGAGATGACTTCTTTAATCATGTAAATAAAACATGGATGGAAACTGCGGTTATTGCCGATGATCAGGTTGGAGTAGGAGCCTATCGTTTCTTAAACATTCCACAGCAAGAAAAATTAAAAAATATTTTAGAAGAAGTATCTCAAAATGTACATCCGAATGGAAGTGTAGAGCAATTGGTTGGAGATTTTTATGCTTCTGGAATGGATACGGTAACAATCAATAAATTAGGTTCAGAACCAATAAAACCATTATTGAATAGAATTGATGCCATTGAAACAACGGAGCAATTATTAGCATTTGTAACGAATCAAATTACTGTAGGAGATTATTCAATGCTAAGTGCTTATGTTTCTGCAGATCAGAAAAACAGCACTAATAATATTTTGCATTTATCCCAAACTGGATTGGGTTTGCCAGATCGTGATTACTACTTTAAGGAAGACCCATCTGTTTCAAAGATTCAAGCAGCCTATAAAACATATTTAGAAAGCATCTTTGAATTGGTCGGAGAACTAGAAACTTCTAAAAAAGCAGCGGTGGTGTACAAAATAGAAAAGGAATTAGCGCAGTCTCATAAAACTAGAATTCAGCGTAGAGTTATAAGAGAGAATTACCATAAAATGGCTGTTTCTGAATTAAACAAATCACATGATAATATTAATTGGGTGAGCGTATTTGAAACACTTGGAGCAGATATAGATTCATTAAACATTGCGCAACCTGCATATTATGATACATTAAATAAAATGCTAAAAACAACATCTATCGATGACTGGAAATTGTATTTGAAAGCAAACTCAATCGGTACCTATGCTAGTATTTTGAGCACTCCTTTTCAAGATGTTTCATTTGAATATTCTAAAGTATTGTCTGGCCAATCCGTGCAACAATCAAGAACAAAACAAATGGTTCGTAGAGTTGATAGACAGATCGGATTCGCATTAGGCCAATTGTATGTAAAGCGCTATTTTAATGAAGAGGCTAAAAAAAGAGCCTTGGATTTGGTAAATAATTTTCAATTGGCTTTAGAAGTCAGAATTGATAATTTAGAATGGATGAGTGATAGTACCAAAGTAAAAGCAAAAGAGAAATTGTTCGCAATCAACAAAAAAATTGGATACCCTGATGTTTGGAGAACATACAATGTAACTATTGAAAGAGATGATTTCTTTAAAAATATTGTGAGTTTAAGCAAGGATGCATACCAATATGAATTAAATCAATTGAACAAAGCTCCAAACAGAGACGAATGGCATACCACTCCATCAACGGTTACTGCATATTACAATCCATCATTAAATGAGATCGTTTTCCCAGCTGGGATTTTGCAAGCACCTTATTTTGACTTGTCTGCTGATGATGCCTTAAATTATGGAGGAATTGGAATGGTAATTGGTCACGAGTTTACACATGCTTTTGATGATCAAGGTGCACAATATGATAAAAATGGTAATGTTAGTAATTGGTGGGCAGAATCTGATTACACAAAATTCAAGGAAAAAACACAACAGATAATTGATCAATACAGTTCGTTTACCGTATTAGACAGTGTCCATTTAAAAGGTGCGTTGACCGTTGGAGAGAACACCGCTGATAACGGAGGAATCGCTATTGCATTTGATGCTTTTAAAATGACGGACCAAGGGAAAGGACTTAAAGAAATAGACGGATTCACACCAAATCAACGTTTCTTTTTATCCGTTGCTAATATTTGGAAAGTAAAAACACGTGATGAGTATTTGCGCAACTATGTTGCAACAGATCCTCATTCGCCACCAATTTGGCGTGTCAATGGTCCGCTAATGAACTTTACGCCTTTCTATGAGGCTTTTGATCTAAAACCTGGAGAAGCGAATTATAAAACAGAGGAAGAGCGTATCAAGATTTGGTAATTCACTTATAACTTTTTAGAAAATATTCAGATATTAATCAATTTTCGTGATACAAGTCACGGATTAAGAGTACTTTTGCGCCCGATTTAAAACACTGTTATATGAAGCGCATCAATCAATACAAAAAACTATTTAAGGTAGAAGGAGCTTTAGATTTGAAAGAATTGAAGAAAACTTATAGAGGTTTGGTAAAAGAATATCACCCTGATAAATTTCAAGATGAAGAAGAAAAAGAAAAGGCAGGTGTTAAAAGTTTAGAAATTATTGATGGATATCATTTTTTAGTGAGTATAGCTCCTGAAACAAAAGAAGCCAATTCTGAAGAATATGCGACCACAATTTCACAAGCACAAGTAGCCGATTTTCAGCATAAAAGTATGCGTTTAGAAATTACTTTTACAAATGGCGACACCTATGAATACTTTGGTGTAAACCAGAAACTTTTTAATAAGTTCGCAGGAAGCAAATCGTTAAGTAACTTTGGTAAAAGAAAAATTTTTAATTCGTTTACGTATAGAAAAATTAAGAAAGCTGATATTGTAGCTTAATTTAGTTCAACAAACCAATTTAAATGTCGGTTACGCTTTTATCTTCACCATTACAAGGGTTTACAGATTTTCGATTCAGAAATGCTATCAATAAGTATTTTGGTGGAATTGACACCTATTATGCCCCGTACATTCGTATGAACGGTAAGTTAGTGATTAAAAACAATTATCGACGAGATTTAAAGCCAGAGAATAATACCGAACTAGAACTGATTCCGCAAATCATGACCAATGATGCAGAGGAGTTTCTGTTTGCTGTTAAGTACATTCAAGATTTGGGTTATAAAGAAATGAACTGGAATTTAGGTTGTCCGTACCCTATGGTTACCAAACGAGGTATGGGTTCTGGATTAATTTGTGAGCCTGAAAAAATAAACCATATTCTAGATCGTGTTCATTCCGAAACTGACATTCTAGTTTCCATGAAAATGCGTTTGGGTTATGAACATGCAGAAGAGATCTTGAATACCTTTTCTATATTAGATAAATACCCACTTAAAAATGTGGCCATACATGCACGTATCGGAAAACAATTGTATAAAGGAGGTGTAAATTTGGACGGTTTTGAACGCTGCATAACTAGTACCAAGCACAAATTGTATTACAATGGAGATATTACCAGTGTTTCAAAATATAAAGAGATGCAAGCCCGTTTTACATCAATAGATCATTTTATGATTGGAAGAGGCTTAATTGCTGATCCTTTTTTACCAAGTATGATTAAGAACGATACTAATGTGTATCCAACAAATCGATGGGAAATTTTTTCCGAGTTTCATGACACCATATACGAGCAGTACGATGCAGCCTTATCAGGCCCAACACCTATTAAAATGAAAATGCAAGGCTTCTGGGAGTATTTTTCTCAATCATTTTCCAACCCGCAAAAAACTTTTAAAATGATAAAAAAGGCTGGAAACCCAAAAAAATATAGAGCAGCAGTTGCTGAGATTCTAAAAAAAGAGCAGAGTTAATTGTTGTTTGTTCAGGATCATATCTTCTATTCTTTTTTATAAACAATAATCATTACAGATTATTAAGTCTATTTTTGTCATCTAATTACCTTCATTATTACATGTGTAATAAAATCTTGGTATAATCTAAAGGACATGGCAAATCAGCAAAAAGGACAAGAAGAAATACTTCAAAAGTTAAAAATTAAAGCGCTGAATCCTATGCAGGAAGAGGCTTTGACAACGATTAGTTCCAATGCAGATACCATTCTACTATCACCAACAGGTACTGGGAAAACCTTAGCGTTTTCACTTCCTTTAATTAACATTTTAAAGAGGGATGTGGAAGAAATTCAAGCCTTGATATTAGTGCCTTCGCGCGAATTGGCCATTCAAATAGAACAAGTAATTCGTTCTATGGGTTCGGGTTATAAAGTAAATGCCGTTTACGGAGGAAGACCAATGTCTAAAGATAAAATTGAGTTGAAACATGAACCTGCTATTTTAATTGGTACTCCTGGTAGAATTGCAGACCATTTTAGCAACAACCGTTTTTCTAAAGATGCAATAAAAACTTTAATCTTGGACGAGTTTGATAAATCCTTAGAAACCGGATTTGAATATGAAATGAGAGGGATAATCAACCAATTACCTTCTTTAACTAAACGTATTTTAACTTCTGCAACACAAGGAGTTGAAATTCCTGATTTTGTCAAACTGAGTAACCCAAAAACAATCAATTATTTAGGAACAACTACTTCGAAGTTGGCTGTCAGAACAGTTGTATCTCCTACAAGAAACAAACTAGAAACCCTGCTGAAATTGTTAAGCCATATTGGCCAGGAACAGGGAATTATCTTTTGTAATTTAAAAGATAGTATACAAGGTGTGAGTAACTTTTTGACAAGCAAAAGCATAAATCATGGTTGCTTCAATGGAGGTATGGAGCAAAAAGATAGAGAGCGTTCCTTAATAAAATTTAGAAATGGAACCAATCAATTATTAATTGCAACAGATTTGGCTGCAAGAGGAATAGATGTTCCTGAAATGAAATTCATTATTCATTATGAATTGCCAATGTTTCAAGAGGAATTTATTCATAGAAATGGACGAACTGCTAGAGTTGCAGCCGAGGGCACGGCCTATGTTATTAAATGGAAGAATGAAGCCTTACCGGAATTTATAAAAAATGCACCAGTTCAAGATATTTCCAAGCAAGCAAATCGTAAACACATATTTTGGGTAACGGTGTTTGTTTCGGGAGGAAGGAAAGATAAAATTTCGAAAGGTGATATTGCCGGTTTGTTTTTAAAGCAAGGAGGGCTATCAAAAGATCAATTAGGCTTGATCGAATTAAAACAAGATTGTGCTTTTGTTGCAGTACCAGCAGCCATTGCGCAAGATTTGGTGTCTAGGTTAAACAATACCCGATTGAAAAAGAAAAAGGTACGCTTGAACATTATTTAAATAATAAAGGCTGTCATTAATGCAAAAAAGGCTTAATGAAATTTAAGAAATCAAATTCACTCTTTAATACTGAAATCGATGAGAATCTATGATACTTTGGTAATTGGTGGAGGCCAGGCAGGCTTATCGGTTGCTTATTTTTTGCGTCGTAAAAAATTGGAATATCTTGTTTTAGATGATCAAGACAAATCCGGAGGAGCATGGTTAAAAACATGGGATAGTTTAAAGTTATTTTCACCAACGGAATACAGTTCCTTATCTGGATGGGGAATGCCCAAGAGTGAAAACGAGTATCCTTTAAAAGATGAATTTATTTCTTACCTCAATCAGTATGAAGATAGGTATGAAATTCCTGTACAACGTAATACACGTGTAATTTCGGTTCTAAAAGAAAATGAACGGTTTAAAGTGGAAACCAATCAAGGTGTATTGTATTGTAAAACCTTGGTAAGTGCTACGGGAACTGCGCAACAACCTTTTATTCCTAAATATCCACAACAAGAAATTTTTAACGGATTTCAAATACATTCCGTGGATTATCGAAACAATTTAAATTTAGCAGGTAAAAAAGTGCTTATTGTTGGTGGTGGTAATTCTGGTGCACAAATTTTAGCAGAAGTGTCAAAGGTTGCAGCAACGCAATGGGTTACACTAGAAGAACCGTATATGATGCCCGATGATATAGATGGTCGTTATTTATTCAATGCTGCGACGCAAAAATTTTACGGCAAAACAAGTGGCACGATCGCTGGGTCTAAAAATTCCTTAAGCAATATTGTTATGATTGATTCTGTAAAAGAGGCTAGAAGCAGAGGCGTTTTGCATTCTAAGCGTCCTTTCACATCTTTTTATGAAACGGGTATTATATGGAATGATGGCACGAAAGAACCTATTGATGCAGTGATTTGGTGTACAGGTTTTAGAGGAAACTTGGATCATTTAACCTCTTTAAATATCATTGAAAATAATAGGATAAAAACCAATTATACACGAGCCATAAAAGAACCAAATCTATGGTTGGTAGGTTATGGGAGTTGGACAGGGTTTGCTTCGGCAACAATCTATGGTGTTGGGAAAACAGCAAGACAAACTGTCAATGAAATTTCTGAATTATTGAGTGATTAAAGTATCTATCCCCACCGTAATTGTGAATGGATTAGTTTCTAAATTTGATACTATTAATGATTTAGTGCATACTCGATCATTGCTTTCAATTCTTCTTCTAAAGTAGATTCCGGAAAACTTTTATTAGCTTGCCTATACCAATATCCAGCATTCCAGTCATCGCCTTCTTTTCTATGTAAATAGGCGTGAATCCAACTCCCCATTTCAGTATGTAAATCTTGAGCAATATTGTGAGATGCATTCCAATCTCCATTGGCTTCATACCATAAAGACTTCAATGCTTCTGACCAATTAGCATTTGGTGCTTCTAATTTTAAAGTTTCTTTAAATTCTAAAAATGTTTGAGCCTTCATAAGTACTAAAAATCTATCCTAATAATTTATAATGCTAATTTATGTGAATTGACTATATTTATAATGTTTTTAAGCAACTTTAAACTAACCACTTAATTCTTTTCCAGATGAAAAAAAATGTATTCTTAAAACTTCTATTTTTTTCTTTTTTATGTTTTGTTATTATACCGCTACAAGCGCAGTCTGATATTCATGAAAAATTGAACGAAATCGCTATTGTAGATCAAAAAGTAATGATGCCTATGCGAGACGGTATTCGGCTTGCAACTGATATTTACAGACCAAAAACAGACAAACCTGTTCCTATAATTTTTTCAAGAACGCCATATAATTTTAATTCTTGGGGAGATGGAGAAGAGCGCACAAGAACTATGCAAAGAGCTTATGATTGGGTTGCTAAGGGTTATGCTTATGTTGTCCAAAATGAGCGTGGACGTTATTTTTCAGAAGGCGAATGGGATATATTAGGAGTGCCTTTAACAGATGGTTACGACGCCTTTAGTTGGATGAAAGACCAAGATTGGTCTAATGGTAAGATTGGAACAATTGGGTGTTCTTCTACAGCAGAATGGCAAATGGCTGTTGGAGCCCTAGATCATCCTTCTCATGCTGCAATGGTTCCTCAAGCATTTGGAGCAGGGGTTGGACGCGTAGGTGAATTTTACGAGCAAGGTAATTGGTATAGAGGAGGAGCAGAACAGTTGTTGTTTTTCTCTTGGTTATATGGTGTGGAACACGATAAGTTTAAACCTCGTATACCTGCAGGTGCCACACAAGAAGATTTAATCCGTATTTCTAGATTTTACGATTTAGCACCAGAAAATCCATCGGTAGATATGTCGGAAGCATTAAGTCATCTTCCTATTCAGGATATGCTTAAGAATATAAACGGTAAAAAAGAAGTATTCGACAAAATGGTTCGCAGAAAACCAAATCATCCAGATTGGTTTAATGGGGGATTGTATCATGATGACAAAGAAATAAATGTACCAAGTTTTTGGTTCGCATCGTGGTATGACGTCTCTATCAGTCCAAATTTGGCATTGTTTAACCATATGAGAAATCACTCAGACCCTAAAATAAGAGACAATCAATATTTAGTGATTGCACCCACTTTACATTGTAGATATACGAGAGCAACGGAGAATACAATAGTTGGTGAGCGTAGTGTTGGAGATGCCAGATTGAACTATGATGAACAAATAACCGCTTGGTTTGATCTATGGCTAAAAGGGGAATCAAATGATTTTAAAGAAAAAACACCAAGAGTGCAATACTATTTAATGGGTAAAAATGAATGGAAATCTTCGGAGTCTTGGCCGCCAGCGGAAACTGAAATGACTACTTTTTATTTAAACAGTAATGGAAATGCAAATACTTTGCATGGAGATGGAGTTTTAGCATCAAAAAAAGCAAAACAAGACAATCCTGATGGTTTCTTTTATGATCCTTTGAATCCTGTAGGTTCTTATGGAGGAAACGTTTGTTGCACTGGTAATGCGGTTGAAGGGGGTTCCTTTGACCAACAAGGGATGGAAATGAGAAATGATATTTTAGTTTATACCACAGACACACTTGAAGAAGGTGTGGAAGTTTCTGGATTTATCAATACAACACTATATGTTTCTTCCGATGCAAAGGACACTGATTTTACAGTTAAACTAATTGATGTATATCCAGATGGTACGGCTTATAATTTAGACGAAACTATTCAACGTGTTCGCTATAGAGAAGGTTATGACAAAGAGGTGTTTATGGAAAATGGTGAAGTATATGAAGTGAAATTAACACCAATGAGTACAAGTAATTATTTTAAAAAAGGTCATAAAATTAGAATTGAAGTTTCGAGTAGTAACTTTCCAAGATTTGCGAGAAACTTAAATACAGGTGGAAATAATTATGATGAAAAAGACGCCGTAACCGCACATAACAAAGTGCATCATAGTTCTAAATATCCATCAAAAATAGAAATACCAATGATAAAGTAATGAATCCATAATTATTACGTCATATAGTCTAATTTGGATTCACTAACGCAAATAGTTTTAGGTGCAGCAGTAGGAGAAGCTGTACTAGGAAAAAGAGTAGGGAATAAAGCGTTGCTTTATGGTGCCATTGCAGGCACCATACCCGACTTAGATGTAATACTAGGAAATTTTACAGATACTATAACAATTATAGAATGGCATAGAGGTTTTAGCCATTCTATAATTTTTAGTATTCTTATGGCTCCCATTTTAGGTTGGCTAGTAAACCAATTTGAGAGGAAATTAAATCTGGGTTGGAAAACTTGGGCTGCTTTGTTCTTTTGGGGCTTAATAACACATGCACTATTAGATGCATTCACAACTTGGGGTACACAATTGTTTTGGCCCTTTAATGCTAGAATAGCCTTCAATTCTATATTTGTCATTGATCCGTTATACACATTGCCATTCTTAACATGTACGATTCTGGTATTGTTTTATAAACGAACCTCTCCTAAGCGACAATCTATCAATAGATTTGGCTTAAAAATATCAACCTTATATCTAATTTCAACTTTATTTATCAAGTACTTGGCAACAGAGCAGTTTAAAAAAGCGCTAGACGATCAAAATGTTCAATATACTAAAATAAGTACCAGACCTGCTCCATTTAATACCATTCTTTGGAATGCAAATATTGATACACCAGCAGGCTATTTAATTGCCGATTATTCATTTTTAGACACACAACCAATCCAGTTTAAACATTTTCCAAAAAACAGAGTGTTTTCAAATGAAATGCTGAAATACCCAGATGTAAATAGAATGATTGAAATCAGCCAAGGATGGTATATATTGGAACAAAAAGACAACGAATGGATTTTTAATGATTTACGTTTTGGTACAATGCCGAAAAAAGATGGAACTACAGTCTTCACTTTTTCATATAAACTCAAACAAGAAAACAATAGAATCATTGCTACAGAAACACCAAAAGATGAAGCAGATTTCAAATTTTTAATGCCCAATCTTTGGAAAAGAATGCAAGGACGCTAGGTTTTGTGTGAGTTCTGATTTATAAGAAATCCTAATTAATGAAATATTGCTATATTTGAGTAACTTGAAAATTCTAAACAAATATATTCCCGTTCTTCTAGCAACCCTATTATTGCTTTTATCTTGTAAAAAATCAGGATCATCTTATATGGCAGGAAAAGATGAGACCTACAATCCATTTGTTGCCAATTCTGTTGATAGAGATTGGGATGAAATTAAAGAAGATGGGATTCTTCGTGCTATGGTAGTGTACAGCAGCACCAGTTACTTCCTCTACAAAGGTGAGCCCATGGGCTTTGAATACGAGTTACTTCAGCGCTTAGCGAAAGAATTAGATTTAGAACTAGAGTTGATCGTTTCTAAAGATTTAGATGCTGAATTTGAAGTTCTAAATAGAGGTGATGTTGATTTAATTGCGCATGGAATGACTGTAACAAAACAACGCCAATGGGAAGTTGATTTTACGGAATATCTTTACCTGACAAAGCAAGTACTTGTTCAAAAAAAACCTGATAATTTTCTGCAAATCTCATGGAAAGAATTAGAAAATTCATTGATTCATGATCCAATAGAATTGATTAACGATACCATTTCTATTCGAAAAAACTCTGCGTACTATGAGCGTTTACAAAGCCTTTCTAATGAAATTGGAGGAGATATAATTATTGACAGTTTAGACAGTTCTTTAAGCACAGGTGAAATAATACATATGGTATCTGATGGAAAAATCAAATACACCATAGCAGATGAAAATTTAGCAAGAATAAATGCTTCTGATCGAATAAATTTGGACATCAATGTTCCTATTTCGTTTTCACAACGGATTTCATGGGTAACACGAAAAAAATCTCCAGAATTTAAAAAACTACTCGATTCTTGGATACTTTCACAACGAAAGACGACTGATTTTAATGTCATTTATAATAAGTATTTTAAAAATAAAAGAACGTTCAAGAATAGGAGTAAAAGTGATTATTATAGTCTGGCTAACAACCAAATTAGTGCTTATGACAAATACATTAAATCGCATGCAAAGAAACTAGATTGGGATTGGCGATTGTTAGCGTCACAGGTATATCAAGAATCTAAATTCGATCCAAAAGCAACATCATGGACTGGCGCACAGGGTTTAATGCAATTAATGCCAAGAACTGCAGAATCATTAGATGTTAAAGATCCAACTATTCCAGAAGAAAGTTTAAGAGCGGGTACTACATATCTAAAGAAATTATACGATCAATTTGAGCATATCCCGGATTCTATAAACAGAATAAAATTAACGATGGCGGCTTATAATTGTGGCTTCGGACATATTACAGATGCCCAAAAATTGGCAGAAGCAAATGATTTAGATCCCTTTACTTGGCATGGAAATGTAGATGAAATGTTGTTAGCGCTTAGTTATCCATCAAATTATAAAAAAGAGTATATAAAGCATGGGTATGTACGTGGAACTGAACCTGTGAATTATGTAAATCAAATAATGGATAGGTACGGACAATACAAGCAATTTATAGCCGTAGATTAACTTTCCAAATTCCTTAAAACGATTCTCTTTTTATACGATCAAAATGTCTTCCAAAATAATTCATATTGCTTCTAGAACCTACAAAGTAGAAATTATTAAACATAAATCATCTACAGATTGTACGTTTCATTATAACAATTTAGTAAAAGAATATGCAGCAAAGCAAGAGGTTAAAACAGAAGTCTATGATCTAAACGATTGGACTTCGAATGTATTTGTCATTAACGGAAAGCCTTTGAGTGTTGCAAGATTTGGAGAAACTATTCAACTAATTAAAAGTTTACAACCGCAGAATTTAGAAATATATAAGAATGACTTGAGTGCTATTTTTGCAAAATTGCAATAATGAATTTGAAATTCTTTTTTTTATAAATTTATCGGAATAAATTATACACTTAAACCTTATTTCTTACGTTCCTGTACTTTTTCTTTTAGTATTTAAAACTATTTCGTTGTTTTGCTTAGAATGGCTAGCAACAAAAAAGCAAATAAGCGTAATATCAACATATCTCTATATTGGAAATGTCAATTAATAGGATGGAGCTTTGTCTCTATTTATTGGGCCTACATAGTTTATTCGCGTGATAATTACGGTTTATTTTACACATTATTAAATTATGTTTTTGATATCTCAATCGGTATATTCTTGACTCATATGTACAGGTATGTTGCGATAAAAGGTAAATGGAAACTCTTATCTATTAAGCAATTACTAAAAAGGGTGATCCCCAGTATTCTAATATTAGCAATTCTATATGTGATCATTTGTAATATTAAATGGTATCTCTTTAGAATATATGTATTGGAGGGAAACACGAGTTTTATTGACGCTATACTTTATTGGGATCCTATATTATTAACAGGACTTCGTTTAATGTCAATTTGGTTATTGGCCTATCATTTATATCATTACTACCAGAAAGAAGTTGTAACCGCAAGAGACAATGCCCGATTATCCATAATTGCGAAACAAGCGCAATTGGATAACTTATCGGCTCAATTAAACCCTCATTTCTTATTTAATTCATTGAACTCTATAAAATCCTTGGTCATTGAAAATCCGAATGTGGCAAGAAGAGCTATTGATTTACTCTCTGATTTGCTGCGTTCATCACTGTATGAGAAAGACAAAGACTTAATAACAATTAAGCAAGAATTATCGCTGATAAATGACTATATAGAATTAGAAAAATTGCGATTTGAAGAAAGATTACAACTAGAAATTGAAATTGATGATTCTTTATTGAATTTTAAAATACCTACTTTAAGTATTCAGTTATTAATTGAAAATGCGATTAAACATGGTATAGATCTTAAGATAGGAGGAGGACTTGTTTTATTGACTGTCAAACAAATTGATAGTAAGTTATCAATTTCAGTAGTTAATCCTGGAACTATAAAAATGTCTAATACATCAGGTTTAGGATTAGAAAATTTAAAACAACGCTTGGAGATTCAATACAAAGGCAGCGCAAGTTTTAGTTTAAAAGAAAAAGAATTAGATCAAGTTGTTGCTGAAATAATAATTCCAATTAACACCACTAAAAAAAATGTTTAAAACCATAATTATAGATGATGAGCGTTTAGCAAGAGAGGAAGTCAAAAGAGCGTTAAACAAGCATACTGATTTTGAGATTATAGGAGAGGCAAGTTATGTTGACGAGGCCATTATGCTTATAGAAGGATTAAAACCTGATATTATTTTCTTAGATATTCATATGCCAGAAAAAACAGGCTTTGAACTATTGGAAGAATTAACTATTGTTCCTATGGTTGTTTTTACTACAGCATATGATCAATACGCTGTAAAAGCTTTTGAGTTAAACGCGTTGGATTATTTAGTTAAACCATTGCGCGAAGAACGATTTTCGAAGACTATTGAAAAAATAAAGGCGGAATTTGAATCTTCGAACAAAGTTAAAACGGAAGTTTTACCAATGCATCGAAAGATTTTCATTAAAGATGGTGAAAATTGTTTTTTTGTTCCAATTTCTGAAATCCATTTTATTGAATCTATGGAGAACTATGCCCGTTTATATTTTGGCAATAAAAGAGCTATGCTTAAACGATCGCTAAATCTCTTAGAAAACAAATTAGATCCAACCGTATTTTTTAGGGCCAACAGAAGTCAAATTATCAATACACAATTCATCAAAGAAATTCATCCATATTTTAATAATAGGCTCCAAATTACACTAATTTCTGGTGAAAAGATAGAAGTTTCTAGCCGACAGTCGGTTAAGTTTAAAAACTGGAATAGTTTATAAGGAGTTATTCAAAAGTTTATTTACGTTCATCAATTAATAGTCGCGCTCCTGTACTTTCTCTTTTGAACCAATTACACAATACATTTCTTTGCAGTACACATAAGTGTAATTAACTAAAAGTATTAAAATGAATTATTTAAAAAGTAAATACCTCTGTTCAAAATTTTTAATGATTATTATGGCGTTAATGATGACTTCTTGTTTTAAGCAACACGAAAAAGTAACGATTAGACCCACCATTAAGGACTACGTTATTGGTGAAAGATGGGCTTGGGAATTTAAAGGGGTGTCAGGAGAAGGTGAAGTTAGATCAGATGGAGTAGATATCAAAGAAATAGTAAGCAAGAAAGGAGAGTTGGCCTTGACATCAGGCAATGATACAATTCTTGTATCAAATATTTTGAAGCCAATTACAAGCGAAACTCCAAGATTTAAATGGCCTTTAGAGGTTGGTAAAAAGTGGAAATATGAGACTAGTTTCACAAGTGCAGATGGCTCAAATACGGGGATATATAGTCAAGATGCTGAGGTGATTTCTTATAGAAAAGAAACTGTAGAAGCTGGGAGCTTTATGGCGTATACCATTCAATACAAAGGAGGTATAACAATGTCAAACGGATCGTTTTCAAAGACGGATGATATTATTGTGTATGCTCCAGAAATTAAAAATTTCATTAAAATGACTCAAGTTCAAGATGGATTTTCTTACTATGAGGAGTTAATTGAGTACTCAAGCCCTAATAAAAAATAAAAACGTTTGCATTCTATATTAAAACAAGAAACAATGAAAAAATCATTTCTGCTCATATTTCTAATTGCAAATAGTATTTGTTTTTTTGGTCAAGAGTTATCATTTAAGAAAATAGCAATATCAGATTCAGTCGCAATTGCAAATCAAATGCAGCAATTGGCAAAATTATGTAATACTGAAAATGTATCAGAATTGGATTTATTTAGAATTCAATTGATTCGTGGTAATTACATCGATGCACTGGTCACAATTAAAAAAAGAATAAAAGAAACACCCAAAGAAGAAAGACAATATTTAGATGTATACTTACAGTATGTTGAGGCCAAGCTTTCGAAAAATTTTAAAGAAACTTTTATAAATTCTTATAAGAACTATTTAGAGGAATCTAGTGATATTCATGTAATTAATCTGGACAAAACATTGATACTTAGAGACGCTACGGATTATTATATTTCTGATTTTAATGAATCATATAGCAGCATTTCATCAGATAGAATTTCAATTGATAAAGCTCAAGACTTAATCAAAAAATATTTTCTAAAGACAGTATTCTCATCTACTAGAACTCTTTATTTTGATGAAATTAGACATGATCATAAAAGGAGATATATCATAAATGATAGTATAGTTATATCTATGAAAGATGGGGCAGAAGTATCTGTAGTCTTGGTGCAGAAAAGAGGGCAATCAACCACTAAAAAAGCCGCAATCCTAGTGTCGTCTATTTACGCAGGCTCTAATGAAACTGGTGCTATGTTAGCGGCATCTAAGGGGTATCATGGAGTGATCACCAATACAAGAGGCAAAAGACTAAGCAAGAGCCCAATAATACCTTTTGAACATGAACATACAGATGTTTATGAAGTCATTGATTGGATTAGCAAACAATCTTGGTCAAACCAAAAAGTAGCCATGTTTGGGGGAAGTTATAATGGGTTTACGCAATGGGCCTCCATGAAGCACAAAGTGCATCCTGCATTAAAAACAATTGTTCCGATGGTTTCTATTGCTCCGGGTATTGAGTATCCAATGGAAAACAACGTATTACACAATTTCTCATACTCATGGAATTTTTATGTAACCAATAACAAGTATTTAGACTTTGAAGCATCCGGAGATTATAATCGTTGGAATACCTTAAAAAACACTTGGTACAAATCTGGAGTTGCTTTTAATAAGTTAGATAGTTTAGATGGTCAAGTAAATAAATTATGGAATACCTATATGGCACATCCTAACTATGATACTTATTGGAAAAAGATGATTCCATACAAACAAGAATTTGCAAAAATTGACATTCCAATTTTAACAATTACTGGGTATTATGACGATTCGCAAAGAGGAGCCATGTATTATTTCAATGAGCACAATAAATATCTACAAAATGCTAATCATTATTTGCTTATGGGGCCTTATGATCATTGGACGGCACAGACAAAACCGGTTGAAAGTTTACGAAACTACGAACTAGCCCCTTCAGCATTGATAAATATTGAAGAAGATATTTTGTACCAATGGCTTGATTATGTTTTAAAAGGAAAGAAGAAGCCTAGTATTTTAAACGATAAAGTAAACTTTCAGGTAATGGATACAGATACTTGGATGCATAAACCGAGTCTAAGTGCAATGACAAATGACACACTCAAATTTCATTTAAGCGATGAGAAAAGTAATGATCTGTATACATTAAAATCGAATCCAAATTCATCAGAAATTGTATTGACTGTTGATTTTAAAAATAGAGAATCAATGAATAATACTGAGTATTATCCATGGCCTTTAGAAAAAGCAAACATCAATTTAAAAGATGGTTTACTATTTAAATCGAATGTGTTAGAAGAAGATGTGATTATAAATGGATCTTTTTTAGGTGATTTAGAATTTACTTTAAACAAAAAAGATGTTGATCTTTCAGTAATTCTATATCAATTGACTCCAGAAGGTAATTATTTTCATCTGAGTTACTATATCGGTAGAGCAAGTTACGCTCAGAATAAAGAGCAAAGAATGTTATTAAAACCCAATCAAACTAATAAGGTACATTTGGAAAACTCAAAATTGATTAGTAAAAAAATACAGAAAGGAAGTCGAATTATTGTGGTAGTTAATGTAAACAAAAATAACAATGCCCAAATTAATTACGGAACAGGTGAAGATGTCAATTCAGAATCTATCAAAGATGCCAACATTCCTTTAGAAATTAAGTTTACTGGAAACAGCAGTATTTCTTTACCTATTTGGAGAGAAAATTATAAATAGTCTGTAATATGACTATTCCATTATAGCAATGTATTTGTAGTCTAACTTGGAGGTTCTATAAATACTTGGCTTTGGTTAAAGGTTTAAACCATAATATAGTTCTGAAAAATGAATGTCGATAAAGCAATCTTAATTTAACGAACTAAAACTGTTTCTAAAATTTCCCAAACATTATTTGCTACAATTTTTTGCCCTTCAATATTTGGATGTATACCGTCTCCAAGATTTAATTCAGCAATACCACCAACATCTTTCAATAGAAAAGGAATCAATTCGACTTTATTAATTTCTGCCAATTCATTAAACATAGTTCTAAATTCTTCTGTATAATCTTGTCCTAAATTAGGCGGTAATTGCATCCCTGCCAAAATAATTGAAGCTTTAGGATAGGTTTTACGAACCGTATTAATAATGGTCTGCAAATTCTCTCGTGTCTGCTTTAGTTGAATTCCTCTTAAACCATCATTCGCACCTAACTCAAGTACAAAAACATCAACTTTTTGATTTAAAACCCATTCAATTCGGCCTAATCCACCTGATGATGTTTCTCCGCTTACTCCAGAATTAATAACCTTATAACTTAATCCTAAAGAATCTATCTTAGATTGAATAATTGCTGGAAAAGCATTATTCGAGTCATCAAGGCCAAAACCTGCAGTTAAACTATCACCAAAAAATAAGATGGTTTTGTTTGTCTCTTCTGTTTCAACTGAGGTTTTATTTTCAGTTGCCTCTGAATTAGTTGGTTCTGTCTTTTTTGAGCTTTCACCACCACAAGAGATCAGTAATACAAGTATCAAAAAATAACGACACATTAACATAATTGGGAACTTAGGATACTTTAAAATCGAATTCATTTGCTTAATTTGGTTCTTTTATATTTCAAAAAATAACATGTCAAAGATATTAAAGATTAATGGGCTAGAAAAAACTTATAAAAGTGGCTCAAAAACTATTACAGTATTACAAGATATTTCATTTGAAGTGGAGCAAGGTGAAACCTTTGCCATAATTGGTCCCTCTGGAAGTGGTAAAACAACGTTACTAGGTCTATGTGCAGGTTTGGATTACCCAGGTGAAGGTACCGTAAAACTATGTGGGCAACAATTGCAGGATTTAAATGAAGATGAGCGCGCTAGTTTACGGAACGAGCACGTTGGATTTATTTTTCAAAATTTTCAATTACTGCCTACACTAACAGCTCTTGAGAATGTGATGGTACCTTTGGAATTACAAGGAGACAAGAATGCGAAAGACGTGTCTCTAGAGTTATTAGAAAAAGTTGGGCTTAAAGATCGTGTAGATCATTATCCATCGCAATTATCAGGTGGTGAACAACAACGTGTAGCATTGGCCCGAGCATTTTCAAATAAACCAAATATTTTATTTGCTGACGAACCTACCGGGAATCTAGACGAAGAAACCGGTGAAAAGGTGATTCAATTACTATTTGAATTGAATAAAGAAGCAGGAACTACATTAATCATAATTTCACATGATTTGGAATTAGCCAATAAAACACAACGGATTTTGCGATTAAAAGGAGGGAAGATATTAAGTAATGAAAAAACCGGAGTAGTTTGAAATCCAAAAAATCACAACCAAAAGTAGGAATGGCTTGGATTCTTAAAATGGCCTGGAGAGATGGAAAGGCGAGTAGTGGAAGGCTTCTTTTATTTATGGCCTCTATTATTTTGGGTATAGCCGCTGTGGTTTCCATTCAGTTGTTCAGCAGTAATCTTAAAGATAATATCCAACGGCAGTCTAAGTCCTTAATGGGTGCCGATTTTTTAATAGATTCAAATGACAAACCAACCGAGCGCGTAAAAGCTATTATAGATTCATTAGGAGGCGCTGATGCCACGGAGGTTACATTTTCATCTATGGCTGCATTTCCTAAAAATGGGAGCGCAAGATTGGTCCGAGTACGTGGTCTTCAAGGTGGTTTCCCTTTATATGGTGATTTAACGACTGAACCCGAATCTGCAGGGAGCACTTATCAATCTTCTGGAGGTGCAGTGATTGACGCCACTATGCTTTTGCAATTTAATATCGACATTGGTGACTCCATTAAAATTGGAAAAATTACCTTACCTATTGTAGGGAAATTGATAGCAATTCCAGGCTCTTCAGCAATAACAAGTGCGGTAGCACCTTCTGTACTAGTTCCTTTTGATTTGATTCCAGAAACAGAATTGTTACAAATGGGTAGTCGCAAGGAATATCAATATTATTTTAAAGCACCAGACGTAGATCTCAAACTACTAGACAAGAACGTAGATCCTATTTTAGATGCTGAAAATGCGGATATTGATACGCACGAAAGTACAAGTAGACAATTAGGAAGAAGATATGATAACTTTGGTAAATTTTTAAACCTAGCCGCCTTTATTGCATTACTGCTTGGTTGTATAGGTATTGCCAGTTCTGTGCATATTTACATAAAAGAAAAATTGGCATCAGTTGCTGTATTAAAATGCATTGGTGCTTCAAGAAAACAAACCTTCTTCATATTCTTGACACAAGTCATAGGCATGGGGCTTTTGGGTGGTATTATTGGTACTGTGTTAGGTGTGTTACTACAGGAAACCTTTCCATATATTTTAAAGGAATTCCTGCCGTTTGATGTAGAAGTTAGTATAACCGCACTACCATTAATTACCGGTGTTCTTTTAGGTGTACTTATGTCTATTTTATTTGCACTTTTACCATTATTGAATACTTGGTATGTGACGCCGTTAGAAGTGTTACGTATGAGTAATAATGGTACCAAAAAACCGAAAAGAGCTAGAATATATACCTTCACTGCAATATTGGTTTTTGTTTATGGGTTCTCATTTTTATTGTTACGAAATTCTACACAAGCCTTAGGTTTTATAATGGCTGTGGTTATTACATTTTCTATTCTAGCTGGTATTGCCATACTTTCAATGAAAATTATCAAACGCTTTTTTCCAACTCAATGGGGTTTTACGTCTCGTCAAAGTCTTTTAAATTTATTTAGGCCTAATAATCAGACAATGGTATTACTGCTGTCGATAGGCTTAGGTACATTTTTAATAAGCACTTTATATTTTACCAAGGATATACTGTTATCTAAAACCCAATTGTCAAGTACAGGTAACAATGCCAATATTATTCTGCTCGATGTACAAACAGAGCAAAAGGAGGCGGTCGTGCAGTCTGTTGCGAATCAAGATCTAAAGGTTATTGACAAACTCTCATTGGTAACAATGCGCATACAGAGCATTAATGGAATATTATCCAATGATATTAGAAAAGATACAGCTTCAACTGTAAATCAATGGGTTTTGAACCATGAGTTCCGAACTACGTATAGAGACTCACTAATTGCCTCGGAAACAATTGTAGAAGGGGAGTGGCAACCTACACTAGAAAGTGGTGAAGATGTTATCATTTCTATTTCAGAAGATTTGGCAGAAAACGCAAATTTAAGCATCAATGATAAAATTGTTTTTAATGTACAAGGCGTACTTATGGAAACAACTGTTGGAAGTATACGCCAAGTAGATTGGGCACGTATGCAACTTAATTTTATGGTTGTTTTTCCTGCAGGCGTTTTGGAAAAAGCCCCGCAATTTCATGTAATAACCGCATATGTGCCAGATGCAGAAAGTTCTGCTTCGTTACAACGCGATTTGGTGGCTTCGTTTCCTAATGTTTCGGTCATTGATTTACGTCAAATCTATAGCGTTATAGAAGATGTATTAACCAAGGTGTCTTGGGTTATTAATTTCATGGCATTTTTTAGCATTCTAACAGGTATTATTGTTCTTATTGGTTCTGTTCGCACTAGCAAATATCAGCGTATTAAAGAGAGTGTATTGCTTCGGACTATGGGCGCTAAAAGCCCTCAAATTCTTAAAATTTCTGCGCTTGAATATTTCTATTTAGGTATTTTAGGCAGTCTAATGGGTATCTTATTATCACTTATTGGAAGTCAATTATTAGCTACATTTCTTTTTAATGAGCCCTTTGTACCTTCTGGTATCCCATTCTTGGTGTTTTTACCAGGAATTACGTTACTGGTATTAATGATTGGACTCTTTAACATAAGAAGTGTGTTAAGCAGTCCGCCATTAGAAGTACTAAGAAAAGAAGTTTAATCTTTTAAATGTTATTTTTTTTTCTTAAAAATAGTTCAATGATTAAAATTAAATTGGCCACACTATTAGATACAACAGTTCTAGCACAGTTAGGAAGAGTAACATGGGAAGAATCTCATGGTCAATATATAGACGATAAAAACAATCTGTTAGAATACCTTGATAAGAACTTTTCAGTTTCTAAAACGAAGCAAGAGATACAAAACCCTAAGAAATTTTTCTATATAATTTATGCTGATGAAATTCCTGCTGGATATGCAAAAATAATTGTAAATGAAAACCAAGAAAATATTGCCTCAAATAACAATTGTCACCTTGAAAGGATCTTCATTCAAAAAGAATTTATTCCGTTAAAAATTGGACAACAACTGCTATTTTTTATTCAAGAAAGAGCCAAAGAACTAAAATTGGATACCATCTGGCTTTCTGTTTATGTAAAAAATAAAAGAGCCATTAGATTCTACGAGAAAAATGAATTTGAAAATGTTGGAAGTCTAAATTTTAAAGTAAATGGAGTGCCATATGAAAATATTGTATTCTCTAAAGGCTTATAGAAGAATACTAGTTGTTCCATATGTTTATATTATAATGACTAATTATAGGTACAAATGATTTTGAACTAAAATCTCTAATCGCTGAGAAATGTGAAATCATTAGCGACTGATAAAGAGCAAATAATTTTACATTCTTGAGCACGTAATAAAATAACCAAGGCGCGATAAATCGCGTATTTGAAATTTTATTGATAGTTGTACGTAATATTGATTTTATACGAATGTCTAAATTTTACTTTTTTAGGAATTTTAAATAACCCAAGTACTGCATTTCTATATGAATGAATAAAGCCTCTGGGATATTCACACATAATATAGAATTATAGCTATTAAATAGAAACGGAAACTTCAAAGCCGTAATTGCTTTTAACATAATTGTTGACGATATTGACCTAAAGGCACTATATCTACAATTATGTATAAATAGCCTGAAATACGGCTATACAGCAATTACTATGTATTTGTACTATAATTTATATTATGTTAAATAGAGTTTTTTAATGCAGGTATTGATTAATACATTTCATACTACTCCAACAACAATTTACAATAGTCTATTTTTGCTGTATGCAAAAATCTAAAAGTTCTCAATTCGAATTTATCGCTTTAATGGCATCACTAATGGCTATTGTTGCTTTAGCAATTGATGCATTATTACCCGCTTTAGACATCATTGGAAAAGATATTGGAACTACTTCATTAAGTGATAATCAGTTATTGATTACCATGATATTTCTTGGTTTAGGTGTTGGATCCTTAATTTTTGGTCCTCTGTCTGATAGCCTTGGACGAAAACCCATTGTTTATGTCGGATTAGGACTTTTTGTCATGGCCAGTATCATTTGCATCTATGCAGAAGATTTGAACACAATGGTTTTTGGTAGAATTCTACAAGGTATCGCTCTTTCCGCTCCCAGAACTATAAGTATAGCTATAATTAGAGATAGTTATGAGGGTGATTATATGGCCCGTATCATGTCGTTTGTAACTGTAATATTTTTATTAATTCCTATTGTGGCTCCTGCTTTTGGAAAGTTTATTCTTGATCTTTATAACTGGGAAGCCATTTTCTATGTACAAATTGTATTTGCCTTACTCGCCGGGATTTGGTTTTATAAACGGCAGGAAGAAACACTAAACAAACCCAATAGAATTCGATTTACAACTTCGCTATTCGTTGAAGGCACAAAAGAATTGATAAAATTTAAAACTACTATTGGCTATACTTTAATTTCTGGTTTTATAACAGGCTCTTTTATGGTGTATTTAAGTACATCGCAACAAATATTTGAATTGCAATATGGCTTATCTGAAGAGTTTCCGTATATCTTCGCAGGTTTGGCTATTTCTGTAGGTTTGGCAACATTTTTAAACGGTACTTGGGTACTTAAATTTGGGATGCGTAGGCTGGTAAACTGGGCCATGCTCGGCTTTTTAGGTATTTCATTGTTATATGTTATCATTTTCTTCGGTAAGCAGAATCCACCAATTGAAGTAGTTTTAACATTCTTCGGTTTACAATTCTTTGCAATAGGTTTTTTATTTGGAAACCTGCGTTCTTTAGCAATGCAACCTGTTGGTCATATTGCAGGGATTGCTGCTGCAATTACCGGATTTATATCTACAATGATGGCAGTACCAATTAGCGCACTTATTGGCATGTTTGTAATTGACTCAGTCATGCCTTTGTTTATCGGATTTTTCATTTTTAGCCTTATTTCGACTGGGATTCTTTTTTATTTAGGAGCCTTTAAAAAACCTATTTAAAAAAAGCAACCCTTTGTGGATTGCTTCTTTGTTTTATTTGCTAAATTTTCTATTTGAAGAAAATTATTTTAAAATATTTTCAGAGTCGTACACCACTACTTTTTCCCAAAGTTTCGATGATTCTTCTATAAATTTTAGATGCCCTTCTTCTACCTGGTATTTGTCTTGCATTTCCTTATTTTCAAAAGTCAGCATTAAACAATAAGTGTAAGAATTATCAATAACACCGCGGTCTGTAGCCGCTGGCGTACCCAGATGTTTTGTCTGAATAAACTCAGAATTATTGATAAAAGTGGTCAATGATTTCTCAAATTCCGCTCTTTCTTTTTGGTTCTCTGGGTTGTTAAGCCAGAAGTAAACTACATGTGCAAAACTGCCTTGTTCCATTTTTTTTGTAAGGTTTTGACTTGAACAACTACTTATAGAAGTAATTATTATTATTGTTAGAATTAATTTATTCATTAGAAAAGGATTTAGTACAAATGTACTAAATCCTTTTTTTTATAAATCTAATATTGTTTAGATATTAGAAGCCAACCAATCACCTACTTCAGAAGTACCATAAGACTTTCCTCCTTCGGCTAAATCTTCCGTAACATGTCCAGCTGCAAGGGCTGCATTAACAGCCTCTCTTATCGCTTTTCCTTCTGCTTGTAAACCAAAGTTCTCAAACATCATTGCTGCAGATAGTACTGTAGCCATAGGGTTTGCAATATTTAATCCTGTTGCCTGTGGGTAAGATCCATGAATAGGCTCAAATAAAGCAATATCAGCACCCATTGACGCTGAAGGCATTAATCCCATAGATCCAGAAATAACAGAAGCCTCATCGGTTAAAATATCTCCAAATAAATTCTCAGTGATCAGTACATCATAAGAATTTGGCCATTGTACTAAACGCATAGCAACAGCATCTACAAACTCATAAGATACTTCCACTTCAGGATAGTCTTTTTCCATTGCTTGCACCGTTTCTCTCCACAATCTTGAAGTTTCCAATACATTTGCTTTATCTACACAACACAATTTCTTTGAACGTGTCATAGCCAATTCAAATCCTTTTTTAGCCAAACGCTGAACTTCTGCCCTTGTGTACACACAATTATCAAAGGCTGTTTCTCCACCGTCTCTTCTCCCCTTTTCTCCAAAGTAGATTCCACCTGTTAATTCACGTAAAAACACTAAATCCGTTCCTTCTATTCGATCTCTTTTTAAAGGAGATTTATCTAATAATGAAGGGAAAGTAAATGTTGGTCTTACATTGGCAAACAAACCTAGTTTCTTACGCATTTTAAGCAATCCTTGTTCTGGTCTTACCTTTGCGCTAGGGTCATTATCAAATTTTGGGTGTCCTATAGCACCAAACAATACAGCATCTGCATTTGCACAAACTTCATGTGTTTCATCTGGATATGGCTCCCCCACTGCATCAATAGCAGCAGCACCTGTTAAAGCAGGTTTCCATGTAATTTCATGTCCAAATTTTGAAGCTACTGCATCACTCACTTTTACAGCCTGATCAATAACCTCTGGTCCTATTCCGTCTCCCGCTAAAAGGGCAATATTTAATTTCATCTTTAATATTTTATTATATAATGTTCAACATTTTCTCTGTGGCCTTTATTGCAGATACCGTTTGATCTGAATCTAAGCCACGTGTTTTAAATTGTTCTCCGTTTTGCCAAGTGATAATAGTTTCACATAAAGCATCCGAACTACTACCTGGTGGTATTCTAACCGCATAATCTATCAGTTTAGGTAACTCCAAATCTTTACGCTTATACACTTTTTTTATTGCATTCATAAAGGCATCAAATTGTCCATCTCCTTGTGCATGTTCTTCAAATGATTCTCCATCAATAGTAATAGACACCGTTGTAGAAGGATTTAAACCTTTAGAATGCGTTAACACATATGAATTTATAAATACAGTTTCTTTTATTAAACTGCTGTCTAAAACATCAGAAATGATATAAGGCAAGTCTTCTTTAGTAACAAGCTGTTTTTTATCTCCTAATTCTATAATTCGTTGTGTAACTTTTTTTAAATCATCATCGTTTAAATGAAGTCCTAATTCTTGTAAGTTTTTTTGAATATTTGCTTTACCTGAAGACTTCCCTAATGCATATTTACGTTTTCTGCCAAATCGCTCTGGAAGTAAATCGTTAAAATAAAGGTTGTTTTTATTGTCTCCATCAGCATGTATTCCTGCGGTTTGCGTAAACACATTATCACCAACTACAGGTTTGTTAACCGGTATTCTAAATCCAGAGAACGTTTCTACCAATTTACTTACCGTATTTAACGCCTTTTCATTGACACCAATCTCAACTTCTGGCATAAAGTCTTTTAAAACTGCAACAACGCTTGCTAATGGAGCGTTACCTGCACGTTCTCCCATACCGTTAATAGTTAAGTGTAATCCATCTATACCTGCTTCTACAGCATTGATCGCATTGGCTACACTTAAATCATAATCATTATGTGCATGAAAGTCGAAATGCAATTCAGGGTACTTTGCTCTGATTTCTGAAACAAAAGCCAAAGATTCCGCCGGTGCCAATACACCCAGCGTATCGGGTAACATTATGCGCTTTACAGGTTGCGTTGCTAAGAAAGCTAAAAAATCAAAAACATATTCCTTCGAATTACGCATTCCGTTACTCCAATCTTCTAAATATACATTGGTGTCAATTCCGTTTTTTGAAGCCTCTGTAATTGACTTTTCTATTTCTTTAAAGTGCTGTTCTTTAGTCTTTTTAAGTTGGTGAGTTAAATGATTTAATGAACCTTTTGTAAGCAGGTTCTGAACCTTCGCTCCTGCCCTTTTCATCCAATCAATAGAAATGCCGTTATCCACAAAAGTCAATACTTCAATAGCCTCTAAAAAATCATTTTCAGCAGCCCAATCAGTTACACTTTTAACTGCTTGAAACTCGCCTTCTGATACTCTTGCAGAAGCAATCTCTATCCGATCAACTTTTAATTCTTCTAATAAAAGTTTCGCAATTGTTAACTTTTCTGAAGCAGAAAACGACACACCCGAGGTTTGTTCACCATCGCGCAGTGTCGTATCCATAATTTCTATACTCTTCACACCCATAAAATTAGTTTAGAACGGACGTGTTGTAGCAAAATCTTCTATATCTGATTTTATATTTTGCAAATAGTCAATATCATCAAATCCGTTTAACATGTTCTCTTTTTTATATCCGTTTATATCAAAAGATTCACTGTTACCTGTAGCGGAATTTGTTATTGTTTGCGCTTCTAAATCAATTGTCAACTCCGTATTTGGATTGTCATAAATAGATTTAAAAATTTCATCTGCAAATTCAGGTGAAACTTGAACTGGTAATACACCAACATTCAAACAGTTATTTTTAAAAATATCTGCAAAAAATGATGAAACAACACATCTAAATCCGTAATCATATACCGACCAAGCAGCGTGTTCTCTAGAAGAACCAGAACCAAAGTTCATCCCTCCTACTAGTATTTTTCCACTATAAATTGGATTGTTTAATACAAAATCTTCTTTTGGAGTATTGTCTCCATTGTATCTCCAATCTCTGAATAAATTATCTCCAAACCCCTTACGCTCTGTTGCTTTTAAGAAACGAGCTGGAATTATTTGATCTGTATCTACGTTCTCAATTGGCAATGGAACTGCTGTAGATGTTAATGTTGTAAATTTATCGTAAGCCATAATTTTTTCTAATTAAAATGTGAACAATTGATTAAATTAATGTTCTTGGGTCAGTTACAACTCCGGTTACAGCGGCTGCTGCAGCAACTAAAGGACTCGCTAGTAATGTTCTAGAACCAGGGCCTTGTCGTCCTTCAAAGTTTCTATTTGAAGTACTCACTGCATATTTACCAGCAGGCACCTTATCATCGTTCATAGCTAAACAAGCAGAACATCCAGGTTGTCTTAATGCAAACCCGGCATCTGTTAGAATATCTAAAATTCCTTCTTCTTTAATCTTATCTTCAACTATGTGAGATCCAGGAACTAACCAAGCGGTAACATTGTCTGCTTTTTTCTTCCCTTTTACAATCGATGCAAATGCTCTAAAATCTTCAATTCTACCATTTGTACAACTTCCAACAAACACATAATCAATCTTCTTACCAATCATAGGTTCATTTTCTCCATAACCCATATAGGCTAAAGACTTATCATATGTCGCTTTTCCTCCTTCTACACTTTCTGCAGATGGAATATTTTTTGAGATTCCAATTCCCATTCCAGGATTGGTACCATATGTAATCATTGGTTCAATGTCTGAGGCTTCAAAATTGAATTCTTTATCAAATTCAGCACCATCATCAGTTTTTAAGGTAGACCAATACTCCATCGCTTTATCCCAATCTGCTCCTTTTGGAGTCATTGACCGTCCTTGAATATAGTTGAAAGTCTTATCATCAGGAGCGATCATTCCACCACGTGCACCCATTTCAATACTTAGGTTACACACCGTCATACGACCTTCCATAGTCATATCTTCAAATACATCTCCAGCATACTCAACAAAGTAACCTGTTGCACCAGAAGTTGTTAATTGAGAAATGATATACAAACCAACATCTTTAGGAGAAACCCCTGCGCCTAACTTACCATTTACATTAATACGCATTTTCTTAGGCTTTGGCTGCATAATACATTGAGTAGAAAGTACCATTTCAACCTCCGAAGTTCCAATACCAAAAGCAATAGCACCAAATGCACCGTGTGTAGATGTATGTGAATCACCACAAACTATGGTTGCTCCAGGTAATGTAATTCCGTTCTCAGGTCCAACAACATGCACAATACCGTTGTTTCTATGCCCTAATCCCCAATGGCTAATCCCATGCTCTTTAGAATTGTCTTCTAAAGCTTTTAATTGATTCGCTGAAAGTGGATCTTTTACAGGTAAATGTTGATCTATAGTTGGCGTATTATGATCTGCAGTTGCGAACGTACGCTCTGGATATAATACATTAATTCCTCTGGTTTTTAAACCTAAAAATGCTACAGGACTTGTTACTTCATGAATTAAATGACGGTCGATGAAAAATACATCAGGTCCATCTTCAATTTTTCTCACTACATGAGAATCCCATACCTTATCAAACAATGTTTTACTCATATTAATATTTTAATTTCTAATTCGTTTATTTAAATCTCAACAAATTAAATTGCAAGCGAACAAATTTAAAAAAATCAAGTGTCAAAACTCGCATATGCAAGCGGTATTGCTACGATAGTCATCATTTTTACAAGATTGCTAATTGAATCGACTAAAACCAACTTTTTATCAATACAGCACTGACTTTAACGCAGATTTTTGAATATTCTATTTTTACGATAGCCAACTATTTTAAAATATATCAAGGCTCATTTATTTAGTCTTTCCAATTTGTATGAAATGATTCTTCAAAGGGCCTATCTATTCTTTTATAGGTATGGGCTCCGAAATAATCGCGTTGCGCCTGAATCATATTTGCCGACGATTGCTCTGAAATGAAACCTAGCATATAATTTAAGCCAGAAGAAAGTACAGGCATAGAGCAACCTGCCAACAATCCGTTCGCTACTGTCTCCCTATACCCCAACGCATTCAACTCTAAACGATCTACAATTAAGGGATGAAGCAACAGATGCTCATTAGAAGATTTAAATAAACTAACCAACTCTTCCATTAATTCAGATCGGATAATACATCCATTGGTCCAAATCCGTGCAATTTCAGAAAGATTTAGGTTCCAATTGTATTGAAATGATGCTTCTTGAATTGTATCAAATCCTATAGCGTGGTTAATAATTCTAGCTGATGTATATGCTGCTTTAAGTTTTTCATTATTAACAGTTGTTGTTTCTCTAATGGACGACTTGTAAAGTTTTGAGGCTCTTACACGTACTGATTTCATTGCTGAAATATAACGTGCCATAACGGAATCTGAAATAGTATTTAAAGGCTTTCCCAATTCTAGTGCAGCATTGGTACTCCATCCCCCTGTCCCCTTCTGAGACGCTTGGTCCAATATTTTATCTAATAACACATCGCCATCTTCCTTCTTTTTTAAGATGTCTATAGATATTTCAAGTAGAAAACTATTCAATCCACTTTGCTTCCAATTTTCAAAAATAGTTGCAATTTCCTCAGGTGATTTATTTCCATGGAAACGTAACAAATGATATACTTCGGCAATAATTTGCATTTCACCATATTCAATTCCGTTATGAATCATTTTAATAAACTGACCAGACCCTTCAGGCCCAATATAAGCGCAACAATCTTTACCGTTTATATCTTTTGCTGAAATACCTTCCAGAATATGCGATATTCTTTCATAGGCAGCCTTGGGCCCGCTTGGCATTATTGAAGGTCCTTTTAAAGCACCTTCTTCACCTCCAGAAACGCCCATGCCTATAAAGTCAATTCCATGTGCTTTTAACTTATCTAACCTTTTTTTGGTATTCTTAAAATGTGAGTTTCCTCCATCTATAATTAAATCACCAGGTTCTAAAAAAGGAATTAAGGTATCAATTACCATATCTACAGGTTTCCCTGCATTCACCATTAATAAAATACTTCTTGGGCTCTGAAGACCTTTTACAAATGCACCAATATCATCATATCCCGTTATTGGCAGATTCGGGTTGCTATTTTCAAAATTTTTAGCAATATCAACTTCTTTTTCCGGAACTTGTCTGTTATAAACGGCCAATTCCGTCCCCTTGTCAGCAATATTAATTGCTAAACTTTTCCCCATCACTCCTAATCCTATTAGACCAAATTCTGCTGAATTCTTCATCGTTTTTTTATGTATTTCGCTTAAAATATGTTCCGAATCTTCACTTGCATCAATATGAACACCATAGTTAGGTATTTCTAAAGCGTCGAATTGAGATTTTAATAATTGATGGTTTAAAAAGTGTCCTTTTCTTTTTTTTAGACGTTCTAAAACCACCTCATATTCTGCATTTAAAAACACCCATTTTAACTCTGATTCTTTTATAGATTGTAACTCCTTTCGATACGACTCTTTTAAGGCAGAACAAGCTAATACTCCCCCACCATTTGCATTCCATTTTACGATATTCTTACTAAGTATTTTAAGCCATGGCAACCTATCCTCATCATTTAACGGCTGTCCACTACTCATTTTATCAATATTCTCAGATGGATGAAAATCGTCAGCATCATAAAAAGGAATATTTAGTGAATTACTTAATAATTCACCAACAGTTGTTTTACCAATACCAGAAACACCGAACACTATATAGATCATAAAATTCTATCTTTTTTAAGGGGATGTAATTTACATATTTCTTTACGACAAATCATTTGAGTTTTAATAATAGACAGCCTTTTTATTTATAATTCCATATTTTTTTAAAAGTATATTAAGAATCCATAAATTTGACATTCAGTTCCGTGAAATTAGGTTTATCTAAACTCTACTAATAAAAATGTGACGGAAGTAAATCAACTAAACAAAATTATTATGAAAGCAATTCAATCATCTACTTTAGATTTTCTTAAAAAATTAAACAAGAACAATAATAGAGATTGGTTTACAGATAACAAAACTGCGTTTCAAGAAGAGCAAATTAAGTTTGTCAATTTTGCGGATGACTTATTAGTTGAAATGAATAAAATTGACAATATAGAAACAGTATCTGGTAAAAAAAGTGTTTTTAGAATATACAGAGATGTACGGTTTTCAAAAGACAAAACACCCTATAAAACACATTTTAGTGGATCTTTTAAAAGAGCCACAGAACAATTAAGAGGTGGATACTACTACCATATAGAACCTGGTAACTCATTTATTGGAGGAGGATTTTGGGGACCTAACGCAAAAGACCTTCTAAGAATCAGAAAAGAATTAGCAAATGATGCCATAGAATTACGAGAAATTATTAATTCTGAGTCATTTATAAAAACATTTGGAACGCTTGACGGGGATCGTCTTAAAACAGCACCGAGAGGATTCGATAAAAATCATCCAGATTTGGATTTATTGCAATTAAAACAATTTATAATTCATAAAAAATTTAGCGATAAAGAAGTATTGAGTCAAGATTTTCCTAAAAAGGTAATTGAAACATTTATGGCAATGCGTCCATTCTTTGATTTTATGAGCTCTGTGCTAACTACAGATGAAAATGGCGTGCCATTATATCAATAATAGAATAATTAAAATTGGGCACAAAAAAATATGATTCGTAATTTACGAAAGGGTTGTAACAGAAAAAATGCCTTAAACTTATATTAAGCTAAAAGACCTAAACAGAGGAATAGTGTTACAAATAATAAACCTAAAATTAAACTTTTTTTAAAACTCATAATTCAATAAAATTAAATCAAGAACAACATACATTGCTCATTCTAGGGGCTATAAATTTGTGGGGAGGCGCACATCAAAATGACGAGCAGTACGAAATTAAGATTTTTTTTTGAGGAATACAAATTATTACTCCTACATATAATTAGTTGATTTCCACATCTACTCCTTACAAATCAAATTCCTGTAATTAAAAATGAAAGATTAGAAATTAGATGTTATTAACTATTCAATTAAAATAAAATTAGTTATTGTAAGTTCTGATAGAAATAACTATTATTGTAATATGCTTAAATCAAGTAGAATTAAGCGTAATCTTGAAGATTTATTGACTTAAATATTATAAGCACAGAATTTAAAGATAACAAAATACAGTCGTAATAATTAAAACATTAATAGTACTACCGTTGTGGGGACGACTTAAAAATCTATTATTGTTTATTGCGGCTGTTCTTTTTTTCACCATTTCTGTGCTTATAATTTACTACTATCCTGGGGACGGACTGCTAATATTCTGACTAACGTTGTGGGGACGATATTTTTCATTTTAACTATCGCTGTGGGGACTAATTTATTATGTTTTACCTATCGCTGTGGGGACGAACTTTTTTTTAATTTAACTAGCGTTGTGGGGACTAATCTAGATTATCTTTTAATAAATATATGCGTAAAATAATTTCTACCTTCTTTATTTTTCTTTGTTGAAATTCCAAAGTCGGTAAAATTTGGGTTTTCAATGTTTTGTCTATGACCATCGCTCTTAATCCATGCTTTAACTACTGCCTCTGCCGATGAGTACCCGTAAGCTACATTCTCACCCACTTTCTTAGCCTTAACGTTTTTAACAAGGTTTTGATGACGTATAGGGAAATTATCATGACTAGGTATTCCAGTCTGAATCATATAATCAGTATGATCTTCTGCCTCTGCTGAGATTAAATTGATAATGTTTAGTTTTTCCAGTCCTATACTCTCTCTATGTTCATTTACCAAGCTGAATATCTGATATTCCATAACAGTATAAGAGACGCTCACATCTTTAAGTGTTAATGATTCTTCCTCATAAATTCCATCTTCATCTTGCGTACAAGAAATAAATAACATACTAAATAAAAATGCGTAGGTTAATTTTAAAGTAAAAGTTTTCATGACTCTGGGGTTTTAAATTATTTTCTTTGTTTTAATAAATACAGCCGCAATCTCTCATAGCAATTTTCGCTGTGGGAACGATTTCTTTTAAGATTACGACTGATTTATTATTGGGGTTGATTATTAATTTTAAATTCTTTTGATACAAATCTTTTATAGAAAGTACTATTGCTAGACATATAGTTAAGTACGGCTATACTAAATAATATGGTTGCTATAATTCTTACTACTATTAGTTTCATAATTCTTGTTCTTTATTAAAAGAGGTTGTGTTAAAAGGTTTTTAAGTCTTACTCAATAGAAAAATCAAATTAATTTTCGGATTGCTTCTCAATTTCACTGACGACAACTTTTAACACATACCTCTAGATCTTTATCATTACAATTTTCTTACATCTTACTTTTAAAGAAGTGCCAAAAGATTTTTAAAGCTCTTACGTAAAAAATTCAAATTAATTTTCGGATTGCTTCTCATTTTTTAATCACTAACTCTTGGCACAAACTCTAATCTTACTTACTTACTTACTTACTTACTTACTTACTTACTTACTTACTTACTTACTTAAATTTTATATAAAGGAGGGCGTTTAGTACTAATTTGGGGTTAATTAAACTCCCTCCTTTTTAGCTTTGGGGTCGCTATTTTATTTTTCTATTTGCATTTTATTTAACAATCTACTTAAGGTTTGTAATTCTCTACTCGTTAAATTCTTAACCACCTTCTTTTCATGTTTCTTTTGAGTCTTATCGATATCAGTTAATAATAACATTCCTTTCTGTGTGATTTTAATTTCTACTTTCCTTCTATTCTCTTGAGACTGCTCTCTTGTTAAATATCCTTTTACTCTTAATTTTTCTACCAATCTAGTAGCGTTACTCATTTCACTGATCATTCCTGCCTGTATCGTACTCATATTTACTACTTCACCATCTAACTTTCTTAAAAGAACAAGAACATTGTACTGTTCTAATGATAATGCATATTGCTTCAGATGTTCAGTCTCACGCTCGTGCATCCAGTTTCCAGCTCGTAATACATCATTTATTACTTCACGTGGAAAATTCTTTTTTTCAATATTTTCTTTTTCATCTTTCATTGTTGTGGGGACAACAATTGTATATACATCAATTGTGGTTACAAATGTAAGATACAATTTGAGTTCTCCAAATTATTTTTGAACTTTTTTAATCTTTTTATTTTTGACGATAACTCAAAGGTTATAGTTTTTATGAGTAAAAATACACTCTAAAACAGAGTATGCTTGTCAATTCTTATTACATTTAACTATTTGATTTAAAGAATTTTAAATATATTTAATCAAGACGTTATTCTAGGTTATATAGTCCTATCTATATCCCCTATTTCGAGTGTTGAAAAAAAATAAAAATAGATTTTAATGTGCGGGTTATTTTCGGGTTATAGTACGAAAATACCACAACAAAACTCTGTTTTGTGATCCTAAATCGGCCTATTTCACCCTAAAAAAGTGTAAATTTTATCACTTTTTTGAACCTAAAAAACAGTATTTTGGTAATATATCGGCACAATATGTGCCTAAATTGGGGCATATTTATGCAAAATTATTCCACTTTTAGGGTGGTTTTCTAGGTAAAAAGAATCAATTATAGTTCTATTATAGAAGTTAGTTAGAGCCTAAACTCTAATTTTGATCCAAAAAAAAAGCACTTCTTTCGAAGTGCTTTTAAATATTTTTTAGATAAAAGTCTATCTAAAATTGATCTTTCTCATTCTTAAACTCTCTGGAGTAACTTCTAAATATTCATCATTTTTGATAAATTCCATACATTCTTCTAAAGAAAACTCTCTCTTTGGAGCAATGTTCATGGCTGTATCTGTTCCAGATTTACGAACATTGGTCAATTTCTTACCTTTTATTAAGTTTATTGACATGTCTTCCTGGCGGTTATTCTCTCCTACTACTTGACCCTTATAGATCTCTTGATTGACATCAATAAAGAATACACCTCTATCACCAAGCTTGTCAATTGAGTACGCAGTAGCTTTACCAGCTTCCGCAGAAATCAAAGCGCCATTTACAACATCATTAAAGTCTCCTTTATAAGGTCCAAACTTATCAAAGTTATGGTTTATAATCGCAGCACCAGATGTTGCTGTTAACATTTTATTTCTTAATCCAATTAATCCTCTTGAAGGAATTGAAAACTCTAAATGTTGTAAATCTCCTTTAGGCTCCATTACTAACAAGTCTCCTTTTCTTAAAGAAACTAAGTTTACAATTTTACTTGATGATTCTTCCGGAACATCAACTACTAATGTTTCATACGGTTCCGATTTAACACCATCAATATCTTTTATGATAACCTGTGGTCTCCCAACTTGCAACTCATATCCTTCTCTTCTCATCGTTTCAATTAAAACGGACAAATGAAGAACTCCACGACCAAATACATTAAATTTATCTTCAGAATCCGTAGTGTCAACACGCAGTGCTAAGTTTTTCTCTAACTCCTTAAACAAACGATCACGTAAATGACGTGATGTTACAAACTTTCCTTCCTTTCCAAAAAACGGAGAATTGTTAATTGTAAACAACATACTCATTGTAGGTTGATCCACTTTAATTCTTGGTAATGCTTCTGGGTTTTCAATATCTGCAATAGTATCGCCAATTTCAAATCCTTCAATTCCTGTAATTGCGCAAATATCTCCGCTTCTTACTTTCGAAACTTTAGCCTTACCCATTCCCTCAAAAACATGCAATTCTTTTATTCTTACTTTTTTAGTAGAACCATCAGCCTTACAAAGCATGTAATCTTTTGCTTCTTCCAAATCTCCTCTAAAAACTCTACCAATAGCAATTCTTCCAGTAAATGAAGAGAAATCTAGCGATGTAATTTGCATTTGAGGAGAACCTTCTCTATATGGTGCTTCAGGAATATGTTCAACTACAGCATCTAACAAAGGAATGATATTATCAGTTGGTTGCTGCCAATCTGTATTCATCCAACCATTTTTAGCCGAACCGTATATTGTTTCAAATTCTAATTGTTCTTCTGTAGCATCTAATGCAAACATCAAGTCAAAAACCTTTTCATGAACTAACTCAGGAGTACAGTTTTCTTTATCTACTTTATTAACAACAACTATAGGTGTTAATCCTAATTCCAATGCTTTACCTAAAACAAATCTAGTTTGTGGCATCGGCCCTTCAAAAGCATCAACCAATAACAAAACACCATCTGCCATTTTCAAAACACGCTCTACTTCTCCACCAAAGTCCGCGTGGCCAGGAGTATCAATTACATTAATTTTTACACCTTTATAGTTTACCGAAACATTCTTAGATAAAATAGTAATTCCTCTTTCACGTTCTAAATCATTATTATCCAATAATAAATCTGTACGCTCTTTTCGTTCGTCCAAGATTTTTGCTTGGTCAATAATTTTATCGACCAAAGTTGTTTTACCATGATCTACGTGGGCAATAATTGCGATGTTTCTAATAGATTGCATATCTTATTTTTTGAAAGTGCAAAAGTACTTCTTTTATTTAGATAAATAAGATATTCTAAGTGTGAAGTTTAATTACTTAGCAATTCTTGAATCTTAGAAATGGTTTTCCAATTCCTGCTAGTAGAAGAGACTTCCAATTTTTTTTCAAAAACAGTATTCGTCATTTTTGATCTCCCTGCTCCATTGACATAATATGCATAAATCAAATTGTTGTCAATTTTATATTTGTCAGGTGAAAAATCAACTTTTTCTAACATCGTTATATTTTGCTCAGACGGACATTTATCCATAAAAGTTCCATATAAGCGATTTATATGAAGTTTGTTTTCCTCTAAAAACGGGTTGTTCTTAAAAAAATAATCCCACTCCTCTTTATTATAAATTTGAACAGGAACTTCAAAGTGATACTTATTATATATATAGGTGTAAATTTCTTCTCGTAAATTCTCTATATCTGATTTTTTTGATTCAAATATGATATTACCAGACTGAATATAAGTTTCGACATTGTTTAATAGTTTGCTTTTTTCTAACAGGTCACGCAAATCTTTCATCAAAATTTTCTTGTGACCTCCAACGTTTATTCCTCTTAATAATGCGATATATCTCAAACTATAGTTTTCTACGTTTTCTCTCTGATTTTAACAAGTTAAGTTCTCTACTTGTTTGTCCAGCAACTGACGTATTCTCTTCTGCACGTCTTATTAAATATGGCATTACATCTCTAACTGGTCCAAACGGTAAATACTTTGCAACATTATATCCACTTTCAGATAAATTAAAACTAATATGATCGCTCATACCATACAACTGGCCAAACCAAAGGCGGCCATCATTTTTATCTAACTTTTCTTTGGCAGCTAGATCCATTAATAAGTAAGAACTCTCCTCATTATGGGTTCCAGCAAAAATGGCCATCTTTGGATGGGATGCCATATACAGAAGGGCTTCGTCATAATTTTTATCCGTTGCCAATTTATCTTTGCAAATAGGAGATTCATAATTATTTACCTTAGCACGCTCTCTTTCTTTTTCCATATATGCGCCCCGCACAATTTTTAACCCTATATAAAAATCTTTTTCTTGCGCAGTTTTATGCAATCGTTTTAAATAATCCATTCTATCCCATCGATACATTTGAAGTGTATTAAATACGATTGCTTTCTCCTTATTGTATTCTGCCATTAACTCTTCAACCAAATCATCTGCAGCATCTTGCATCCAACTCTCTTCGGCATCAATTAATAGTGGTACGCTTAATTCGAGTCCTAATGCACACACTTTGTGGTATCTATTTTTAACAACCTCCCATTCTGCCTTCTCATCAGTATTTAATTCTTTCTTTTCTGAAATTTTCTGATATAATGCAAATCGCCCGAATCCCGTTGGTTTAAACACTGCAAAAGGAATACTTTCTTTTTCCTTAGCAAATTCAATTGTTTTTAAAACTTTGTTTAAGGCGTTCTCAAACTGTTCTTCACTTTCCTTCCCTTCAACAGAATAATCTAAAACGGAATGTACTTTCTTAGAGTACATTTTCTCAATTGTAGGTAGGCAATCTTCTTCTGTAACTCCACCACAAAAATGATCAAAAACAGTAGATCGAATTAACTTTTCAACTGGCAACTTTGTATTCAAAGCAAAATTGGTAACCGCAGTACCAATACGAACTAAAGGCTCGTTCTGTATCATTTTAAACAAAAAATATGCACGTTCTAATTCAGAATCAGACTTAATATTAAATGCAACTTTAGTGTTGTTAAATAGATTTTTCATGAGAAATGTTTTCACAAATTTAATCGTATTTTTTCAATATTTACACTTATTTTTGAAGCAAATTTACACACATGAATTCTATCTTTTCGGACAATTATTATGTGCATTTTAATGAAAAATGTTACACCGAATTAAATAATTATATTTCTGAAAATAAACCTTCTAAAATTTTTGTTCTTGTTGATGAGAACACGATAGAGCATTGCTATCCTTTATTTATTGCAAAACTAGAAACAACAAGCGCTATTGAAGTGATTGAAATTGAATCTGGAGAAGAAAATAAAAATTTAGATACCTGCACTAGTCTTTGGAATGTATTAACGGATTTAGGTGCTGACAGAAAATCTTTATTAATAAATGTTGGGGGTGGCGTAATTACTGATATGGGTGGTTTTGTTGCTTCTACTTTTAAAAGAGGTATTTCGTTTATTAATATTCCAACAACCCTTTTAAGTATGGTCGATGCATCTGTTGGAGGAAAAACTGGTGTAGATTTAGGCGTATTAAAAAATCAAATTGGTGTTTTTTCAAATCCTGAAATGGTATTGGTTGACACTTTATATTTACAAACTGTTTCTAGCAGAGAATTGACTTCTGGCCTGGCGGAAATTCTAAAGTACGGCCTGACATATGATGTTAAATTATGGAGTGAAATAATACAATGTAACTATTTGAATATTAGTAGTAAACGAAAATTAATATATCGCTCGATTGAGATAAAAAATGAAGTGGTAAAAGAAGATCCCAAAGAAGGTGGGCTTCGAAAAATATTGAATTTTGGACATACCTTGGGGCATGCTATAGAATCACATCATTTAGAATCTGAACACCTTGAAACACTTACACATGGTGAAGCAATTGCAATTGGAATGATTACAGAAGCCTATCTTTCTCATAAATTATTAGGACTTCCCGAAGCAACCCTGAATAATATAAAAAACAGTATCGTTGCTATTTTTGATAAAGTTGAAATCAATTCGAAAGAATATAGTGCTATATTAAACTTATTAAAACACGATAAAAAGAACGATAGCGGACAAGTTAACTTCGTTCTTTTAGAGGATTTAGAGAAATTTAAATTGAATTGTGTAGTTCCTGAAAACTTGCTAATTGAAAGTTTAGAATTTTACAAAAAGTAACTTATCCATTTATAGCTTTCACATACATCGATTCGTATAGAGGTAATATTTTTTCTAACGAAAATTTGGATGCTTGTTTGTAAGCATTTTTCTTAAATTCAAGAAGTCGATTGTCGTCTTCTAATATAGAAATAGCCTTCTCTGCCATGTCATCCACATCCCCTAAATTACTTAAAAAACCGGTATTATTTTGAATATTAACCTCAGGTAATCCTCCAGTATTTGTAGATATAACTGGAGTTTCAGCAGCCATAGCTTCTAAAGCCGCTAATCCAAAACTTTCTGTCATAGAAGGCAATAAAAACAAATCAGAATAACACAGTACTTTTTTTACATCATTGCTATTTCCTAGAAACAAGACCTTGTCATAAATACCTAATTCTTTTACTCTATTCTCTACTTTTTCTATTTCTGGCCCTTCTCCTACCAACAATAATTTAGCAGGTAGTTTTTTCTGAATTCTATAAAATATTTCAATAACATCTAAAGGTCTTTTTACAGACCTCATATTACTAATATGTGTAACTATTCGCTCATCACTCTTTGCAAGCGCCGATCTGTCACATTCTATACTTGTTTCCTTTGGGTATTGCTTTAAATCGATGAAATTATAAATTACTTCAATGTCGGTATTGATATTAAATAGACGCAGTGTATCTTCCTTTAAATCATTTGATACCACCGTAACGGCATCTGAATTATTGATGCTAAATTCAACTGCGGTTTTATAAGTAGGGTGGCTACCTACCAATGTAATATCGGTACCATGCAAAGTTGTAACTAACTTTATATCAATCCCTTTCTCCTTCAGCATCTCCTTTGCCATATAGGCTGCATAAGCATGCGGAATTGCATAATGCAAATGCAAAATTTCTAAATTGTATCTTGTTATCACTTCTACCAATTTGGTCGAAAGTGCTAATTCGTATGGTTGAAAATGAAATAGAGGATATTCTTCTACATGGACTTCATGGAAATGAATGTTTTTCGCTAATAAATCCAATCTTACGGGACGCTTATACGTTATAAAGTGAACTTCATGACCCTTATCTGCCAATGACATTCCAAGTTCCGTAGCAATAACCCCACTACCTCCAAAGGTTGGGTAGCAAACAATTCCAATTTTCATTTAGTTAGTTTTTGATATTTGAATCCGACGTAAATGTACTTCTTTACTTACAATTCAAATTTACTGAAATTATAAAAAAATCATAAAAAAACTCGCCAATTGGCGAGTCTTATATTTTTAATAATCTCCGAGAGTTTCCGGATTCTGTTCTAAGGCACTTGCAAGTTGCTCATCATTAGGCGCTTTACCATGCCAAGCATGTGTTCCAGACATAAAATCAACTCCATGACCCATATCGGTATACATTAAAATACAAACAGGCTTTCCTTTACCAGTTCTTGTCTTTGCTTCTGCCAATCCTGCTTTAACACTATCGATATCGTTTCCTTTCTTTACTTCTAACACATCCCATCCAAAAGCTTCAAACTTTGCTTTCAAATCACCTAAAGGTAATACATGATCTGTAGAGCCATCAATTTGTTGCCCGTTATAATCTATTGTAGAAATGATATTATCCACTTTTTTACCGGCTGCATACATAGCTGCTTCCCAAACTTGACCTTCTTGCAACTCTCCATCTCCATGTAAAGTATACACAATTTTATCGTCACCGTTTAATTTCTTTGCTTCTGCAGCTCCTAAAGCTACACTCATGCCTTGCCCTAAAGAACCGGAAGCAACACGAATACCAGGTAAACCTTCATGCGTTGTTGGATGCCCTTGCAAACGTGAATTGATCAATCTAAATGTTGCTAATTCAGAAACAGGAAAGAATCCACTTCTTGCTAAAACACTATAAAATACCGGCGAAATATGTCCGTTTGATAGAAAGAACAAATCTTCATTTTTACCATCCATGGTAAAATCAGTTGAATAATCCATCACTTCCTGATATAAAACGGTAAAAAACTCTGTACATCCTAATGAACCTCCTGGGTGACCAGAACTTACAGCGTGTACCATTCTTACGATATCTCTTCTAACTTGTTGAGAAAAATCTTGTAATTCTTGTGTTGTTGGCATTCTAAAAATGTTTTAAATAGATGAGACAAAAGTAATTGAAATGTATTATTGCGCAAAGATTAATTTGCATTATTATACACAGGGTTTTAACAAAAAAATCATGTTTTTTGCTTTTGCTTTTTCGCTGCAGGAAAAAGCACATTGTTCAGAATTAACCTATAACCAGGTGAATTAGGGTGCAAATCTAACTCTGTCTTCGGATCACCGACTCTATGACTGTAATCTTCAGGGTCATGACCTCCATAAAAAGTAAACATTCCTTTACCTTTAGTTCCATGAATATACCTAGCCTCACCATTCGTTTTATTCTCACCCATTATCAAAATATTTGATTTAATAGAACTCCTATCGTAGCTTGTCGTTTGCCCCATAAAACCTTTTACTAAATTGGTGTGATTTTGACATAGCATTGTAGGAATCGGATCCCATTTTGCTGAATAGTTCATTAATGAAAAGTAATCGCTCGTTCTCTTTATTCGCCGCTTTCTAGTCATATCAATAGATGAAAACTCATATACAGTCGGGCTTCTTTCAAGTTCAAAATTTGTAAATGCAAAAGTGTTATTAAAGTTCAACTTCGATTGATAATTATTTTCTGATGGATCACCATCAAACATAGATTCGCAAATATCAACACCATCTGCAGCCAGAGCGATATCAAAACTATCGGTAGCCGAGCACATCGCAAACATAAAACCTCCTCCTATAACGTAATCTCTAATCTTTTTTGATACAGCCAGTTTCTCTTCTGAAACTTTTGAGTATCCCAATTTACTAGAGAGTTCTTCTAAAGATCTCTTTTCTTCGATATACCAAGGAGCAGTTCTATAGGCTCCATAAAACTTACCATATTGTCCGGTAAAATCTTCATGATGTAAATGCAACCATTCATACAACAGCAACTTATCTTCTAAAACTTCTTCGTCATAAATTACATCAAAGGGTATTTCCGCATTGGTCAAAACCATTGTTACGGCGTCATCCCAAGGTTTCTTACTTTTTGGCGAATACACAGCAATTTTTGGGGCTTTCTCCAATACGACCGCCTCCATGTTTTTAGACGGGCTTGCAATTTCCTCTAAAATTATTTCTGCCTTCAAATCAGATATTACCTCAAAAGAAACCCCTCTAATTTTACATTCATTTTCAATTTCCTTAGTATGTTCTAGCAGAAAAGATCCACCCTCATAGTTTAAAAGCCATTGCGCTTTAAAACCTAATTCTAAAGTCCAATAGGTAATTCCGTATGCTTTTAAATGATTCTTTTGCAAATCAGCATCCATAGGTATATAAATAAAGGAGGCAAATGCGGAACTCGACACTAAAATAAAAAGTGTCGTTAGAAATTGAGATAAGGATTTAAACTGATTAATTTTCAAAAGATTCAATTATAAGTCACGAATATAAGCATCAAAAATTGAAGATGTGTGAAAAAAATGAATGTTAAGAATTATTTATGAATATTAAAAGGGCACTTCGCCACCGTCATCTCCGAAAGCGTCACTTGGGTTTACATGTTGTGCACTTTCTGGAATCGTATTCATTTTAGATTGAAATTCCGTTCCAAATCCTTCTTCTAAATCTGAAAATTGGGCTAAAGCACCAGTAAACTTTAATCGAATATTATCCAATCCACCATTTCTGTGTTTAGCGACAATAAATTCTCCTTGCCCCTCACATGATGAATGCTCATCATCATCCCATTCTGTTTGCCCATAATATTCTGGGCGAAAAATAAATGAAACAATATCTGCATCTTGCTCAATGGCACCAGATTCACGTAAATCTGACAATAATGGTCTTTTACTTCCTCCTCTTGTTTCCACTGCACGCGATAACTGCGACAATGCAATTACAGGAATATTCAACTCCTTAGCCAAGGCTTTTAAATTTCTAGAAATCATCGATATTTCTTGCTCTCGATTTCCATTAGAAGAAGAACCTGCAGTCATTAATTGCAAATAATCAATAACCAATAATTTTACATCATGTTGTGAAACTAATCTACGGGCTTTTGCTCTTAAATCGAAAATAGATAATGAAGGCGTATCGTCAATAAAAATAGGCGCCTTCGTTAAATTTTTCACTTTAACATTTAACTGTTCCCACTCGTGTGGTTCTAGACTACCAGTTCTTAACTTTCCAGAAGAAATACCGGTTTCAGATGATATCATACGGGTAATTAACTGAACTGATGACATTTCTAATGAAAATACGGCCACAGCATGATTGAATTGAATAGCCATATTCTTAGCCATAGAAATTACAAATGCAGTTTTTCCCATACCAGGACGTGCAGCTATAATAATTAAATCTGATGGCTGCCAACCTGAAGTCAATGCATCTAATTTTGTAAAACCTGTAGCAACACCACTCATCCCTTCTTTTTTCGAGATTTCCTCAATCTTTTGAATCGCAGACTGCACCAAACTTGCGGCATCTTCAGACCCCTTCTTAAGATTCCCTTGTGTTACCTCAAAAAACTTACCTTCTGCGTCATCTAGCAAATCAAATACATCCTTGGTTTCATCATAAGCCTCTTCAATAATTTCAGAAGAAATTGTAATCAACTTTCTTTGAATAAATTTTTGAAGAATAATTCGTGCATGAAATTCTATATGCGCAGATGATGCCACTTTTTGGGTCAACCCAATTAAATAAAAGTCTCCACCAATAAATTCTAATTTAGAATCTTTTCTTAATTGATTAGAAACTGTTTTTAAATCAATTGGTTCTGAATTTTGAAACAGCGTGTAAATTGCACTGTATATGGCCTGATGAGATTCTTTATAAAAAGCCTCTGGATGCAAAATATCGATTACATCATCAATCCCCTTTTTATCAATCATCATAGCACCCAACACAGTTTCCTCAAGTTCTACTGCTTGCGGTGGCAATTTTCCTTTTTCAAGATTTATAACGTTTGATTTTTTAAAAGAATTTGAGCGTAAGGGTTTGATATTTTCCATAGCAACAAATGTAATTTTTATGCGCTTATTTAGAGGTTAAAAACCAGTTTTATTTGTGCACAGAATTTGTTCATAACTAACATATTTGTTAACAACTTATTAGTAAAGAACAAACTGATATATTTCTTATTTTTGAAACGATGAAAAACAGAAGATATTATTGGTTTTGGATGTTATTTCTTCCTGTTCAGTGGATGCTAGTTCAATATTTGAGTTCAAAACCAATTTTTGTAGAGCGATTTTATTCAAATGGAATTTACCCTTATATATCAGAATCTTTTAGATTCTTTTTAGGATGGTTGCCTTTTTCTTTTGGAGACCTCTTTTATTTGGTTTTAACATATAAAGTTGTACAATTTTTATTCGTCTCATTTAAAATAAGAAGAGTTAGACTTCTTAAAATACTAGGTATATTGTCGCACTTTTATTTTGCATTTCATCTTTTTTGGGGATTCAACTATTTAAGACCTCCAATTTCTGAAAGCCTCCAATTGAAATCAACAAAATATTCAACTGAGGAATTAATTGAGTTTACGACAAAACTGGCTTTAAAAGTCAATCAATTGCAATTAGAAATCACTTCTAATGACACAATAAAAGTGACCATACCGTATGCAAAGAAAGAATTATATAAAATGACTCATAACGGTTATGCTAATATGGATATCTATGGAATAAATTCAAATTATTCTTTCTCATCAATTAAACATTCAATTATAAGTTTACCTTTAAGTTATATGGGCTTTTCAGGTTATTTAAATCCATTTACCGGAGAGGCTCAAGTTAATTATAACACACCTCAAATTTCTTACCCTTCAACGAGTTGCCATGAAGTTGCACACCAACTAGGGTATGCGGCTGAAAATGAAGCTAATTTTATTGGTGTACTTGCTGCAATACATAATGACAATTTATATTTTCAATATTCTGGTTATTACTTGGCTTTACGATATGCCTTAAATGATCTGTATAGAAATGATAAGGAATCTTACGAAGCAATTTTAAAGACAATACATAAAGGTGTTGTAAAAAATATTATAGAATCACAAAAGCATTGGAGTAAATACAACAATCCATTTGAGCCCTTATTTAAATCTATATTTAATCAATATTTAAAGGCTAATCATCAAAAATCTGGAATTAAAAGTTATAATTTTATGGTTGGTATACTTTTAAACTTCAATAAAGAATTCGATTCTTTCTTTAAGGATTAACAAAATGTATTTCTTATTAACAATCGCTTTGCATTCCACTCAATTTTCATAATTTTAAGCGTTCAATTTAAAACCAACTACATGAAAAAACTTCTGCTAGGGTGTTTATTTATTTTTATAATAACATCTATAAAAGCACAGGATTATTTTCCTACAAACACTTCTGTAAAAACAATTAACAATTCTATTACAGTTTTTACAAATGCCACAATCCATACCGATCCATCAAACTTCATCACAAATGGAACTTTGATTATCCAAAATGAAAAAATTATTTCGGTTGGAAAAAATCTAGATATTCCTAAAAATGCTATTGTAATCGATCTAAATGGGAAGCATATTTACCCTTCTTTTATCGATTTATATAGCAACTTTGGAATTGCAAAATCTAAAAGACCTTCCTCATCAAGTAGAAGGCCACAATACGATGCTACAAGAAAAGGCTATTATTGGAATGACCACATTTTAACCGACCAACGCGGATTCGAAGATTATAAATTCGATGCTAAAAAAGCAAAGGAATTACATGCTGCTGGTTTTGGGGTGGTTAGCAGCCATCAGCGAGATGGAATTATGCGAGGTACTGGAATTATTGCAGCCTTAACACCAAACAACGGTGTACTAGAAACAGATGCTACACAACATTTATCGTTTTCAAAATCTGTAAAAAGTCGTCAAGGTTATCCATATTCTGTTATGGGTTCAATGGCGTTGATTCGTCAAGCTTATTTTGATGCTGACTGGTATGCCGGAGGACATTCTAAAACCAAAGATTTAGCATTAGAGGCTTTAAACTCTAATAAAAGTTTACCAATTATTTTTGAAGGAAACAGTCTTGATAATACTTTAAGAGCTGCAAAAATCGGTAAAGAATTTGGTTTGACATATACTATAAAAGGAAGTGGATTCGAATATGAGGCTATAGAAGAAATTAAAGCGTCTGGAGCCAACTTTATTGTACCAATTAACTTCCCTAAACCATATGATGTAAGCAACCCAGAAATGGCTGCCTTGTTAAACTTGCAAGATATGCGTCAATGGAATCAAGCTCCGAGCAATTTAAAAGTACTTGCAGAAAATGATGTGCAATTTGCATTGACTACGGCTGATTTAAAATCTATTAAGTCATTCAAATCAAACTTATTAAAAGCAATTGAGTATGGTTTAGATAAAGAAAAAGCATTAGCCGCTCTAACTACTGTTCCTGCCGAAATTTTAGGAAAGAGTAATGAAATTGGCTCTTTAAAATCTGGCAGTTATGCGAACTTTTTAATTACATCAGATGAAATTTTTGAAAAGAAGACAATTTTGTATGAGAACTGGGTTCAGGGTGCAAAAAATGTAATCACCAATAAAGAATTAGTTGATATTCGAGGAAACTATGAACTTGCATTAGATGGAAAGAAGTACACACTGAATATTTCTGGGGAACTTTCTAAGTTAAAATCTGAACTTAAGTTGGATTCTTTAAAAATTGCTTCATCTATCAACTATAAAGATGGATGGATTAATTTGCTATTCAACCCATTAAACGAGTCTAAAACAGAATTTGTACGGTTAACAGCAGCTGCTCCTGATAATTCTGCATTAAAAGGCGAAGGTACTTTGGCAAATGGTAGTGCTACAAGTTGGACTGCAACTAAAATTGATGGCAATAAGGATAAAAAGAAAGACTCGAAAAAAAGTCAAGAATCACCGATTGTTAAACCTCTAACCTACCCTAATGTCGCTTACGGATTCACGAACAAACCTACTCAGCAAACAACATTATATAAAAATGCAACAGTTTGGACCAACGAGAGTGAGGGTATATTACAAAATACCGATGTATTGGTTAAGGATGGGAAAATTTCAAAGATTGGTCAAGGCTTAAAAGCCTCAGGTGCAACGGTTGTTGATGCAACAGGTAAGCATCTAACATCAGGAGTTATAGATGAACATTCGCATATTGCAGCTTCATCAATTAATGAGGGAGGTCATAATTCGACAGCGGAAGTAACAATTGAAGATGTAATAGACCCTGATGATATCGGTATTTACAGAACACTATCTGGTGGTGTTACAACGATCCAAATTCTACACGGTTCAGCGAATCCAATTGGTGGTAGGTCTGCATTGATTAAATTAAAATGGGGAGAATCTGCAAATGGACTACTTTATAAAGATCGTCCAAAATTCATCAAATTTGCATTAGGTGAAAATGTAAAGCAATCACGCTCCACCACTAGTTATCGCTTTCCACAGACACGAATGGGAGTTGAGCAATTATATATTGATTATTTTCAAAGAGCAAAAGAGTATGATGCTTTAAAGAAAAGTGGAAAACCATATAGAAAAGATTTGGAGTTAGAAACTTTGGCTGAAATTTTAAATAAAGAGCGTTTTATTTCTTGCCACTCTTATGTGCAGTCAGAAATTAACATGCTAATGAAAGTTGCTGAAAAGTTTGATTTTAACATCAATACTTTTACACACATTTTAGAAGGTTATAAAGTAGCCGATAAAATGAAAGAACACGGTGTTGGTGGTTCTACATTCTCTGATTGGTGGGCTTATAAATACGAAGTGAATGATGCTATACCATACAATGGTGCAATTATGCACAGTCAAGGTGTAACGGTAGCGTTTAATTCAGATGACGGAGAAATGATTAGACGCTTAAATCAAGAAGCGGCAAAAGCGGTTAAATATGGCGGAGTTTCTGAAGAGGAGGCTTGGAAATTCGTAACCTTAAATCCTGCTAAACTTTTACATATTGATGATAAAGTTGGAAGTGTAAAAGTTGGAAAAGATGCAGATTTAGTGCTTTGGAACGGGCACCCAATGTCTATCTACACAAAGGCTGAGCAAACGATGATTGAAGGAGTTGTTTATTATGATAGCGAAAGAGATTTACAATTGATTAATGACGTTAAAACAGAACGAAACGAATTGATTAATATGATGCTTAAAGAGAAGAATAAAGGGATGAAAACGCAGCTTCCTAAAAAGAAAGTGAAAGAACTTTTACATTGTGATTCTTTAGACAAACAAATTTAAGAAGATGAAAAAATTAATTTTAAAAATAAGTTTAGCCTTTTTGTTTGTGAGTTCACAAATATTGGCACAGCAAACACCAGGCTTAACTCAAAGTGAATCTATACTTATAACTGGTGTTACTGCACATATTGGAAATGGAACTGTTATAGAAAACGCCGCTATTGGATTTGATAATGGTAAAATATCATTTGTAGGTACTGCAGCAACAGCGAATCAAAATGATTTTAATCAAGTTATTAATGCTGAAGACAAGCATGTTTATCCTGGCTTTATTGCATCAAACACTACAAGTGGATTGGTAGAAGTTGATGCCGTTAGAGCATCTAGCGACATTGATGAAACGGGATCTATGCTTCCGCATATTAGAAGTATTATTGCTTATAATGCAGAATCTAAAGTAACAGAGTCATTAAGACCTAATGGAATTTTAATGGGACAGGTTACCCCTAGAGGTGGTACTATTTCTGGAACTTCTTCAATCGTACAATTTGACGCTTGGAATTGGGAGGACGCAGCCATGAAGGTAGATGATGGTATTCACATGAATTGGCCATCGGCAATTAGAAATGGTAGAACATGGATGGGTGAAGAAAGTGGACCAACACATGACAAGTCTTATAATGAAAATCTTACAAAGTTAAAAACATACTTTAACGAAGCAAGGGCGTATTTGCAAGGAGATCAAACACCTAGAAATTTACCTTATGAATCTATGAAAGGGTTATTTGACGGCTCACAAGGTTTTTTTGTACATGCTGGTGGTGTAAAGGAAATTACTGATGCCGTAAATTTTTGTAAAGAAATGGGTATTTCAAGATTGATTATTGTTCATGGAAACAATGCTCATTTAGTTGCTGATTTATTGGTAAAAAACAACATTCCAGTTATTATAGATAGGTCGCACTCTCTTCCTTCTCATAATGATGAAGATGTTAATTTTCCATACAAAAGAGCGGGAGTTTTAACTGACTTAGGTATTACTGTGGCTATTGGTATAGAAGGTCAAATGGAACGTATGCAATCTCGAAATCTACCATTTTATGCAGGTACTTGTGCTGCACATGGAATGGACAAAGAAGATGCCCTAAAATTAATTACTTCTAATGCTGCTAAAATTTTAGGAATAGATGATGTCGTTGGCACACTTGAAGTTGGCAAACATGCTACTCTTTTTGTTTCAGAAGGAGATGCCCTGGATATGAGAACTAACAATTTGTCTCATGCTTTTATTCAAGGTCGAAAATTAAGTTTGGAAACACATCAAACTAAACTTTGGAAAAGGTATATGAATAAATATGAAAACCAAGATTAAAGTATTTATCAAAAATCAAAAAAGCCGTGTTTATGCACGGCTTTTTTTTATTTACTTTTGACGAACAAATATTTTCTAAAAAATCAATGTTAAACAAAAAGTTTCTAACCATTATTTTGACTATTTTCATGGTCAGTCTAACTTTTTCACAACGGAATTATAAATTTGAAAATTTTGGAAATAGATCCATTCTGCTAAATGGAAATGTTACAGGAAGCGTTGATGACCTAGGTGCTACTTACTACAATCCTGCTCGATTAGCCCTTATTGAAGACCCTGTTTTTTTAATCAATGCCAAAATGTTTCAACTTACCAATGTCAAGTTAGATAACGTAACATTAGATGGCAATAACTTATCCTCTTCAAATTTTGATGGAGTTCCAAGTATGATTGCTGGAACATTTAAAATTAAGTCCTTAGAAGGTCATCAATTCGCCTATACATTCTTTTCTAGAAATAGATCAGATCTTTCTGTAGGTTACAATAGTAAAATTGAAGAAAATGATTATTTCAACTCTAATTATGAGATTTCTAAATACATTAATGACACAAGAATAAACAATCAATTACGCGAAAATTGGTATGGTGGCTCTTGGGCTAAATCCATTGCTTCAAATTTTAGTATAGGAGCATCCCTATTCTTTTCAACCTACAAATTTGAAAATGGATATTCAGAGGGGCTAAATGCAATTAGTGAATCTAACGCTGTTTCTAGTTATAATAATCTGGTTTATTTCGAACAAAAATCATATGGTTTTTTTGGAAAAATAGCGGCTGCTTGGGTTTTACCAAAGGTTGAAATAGGTATAAATGTTGACCTTCCATATATAGAAGTTTTTGGTGATGGAGAATTTAAATACGAGGAATATTTGTCCGGCTTTTCGGATGAAAATGATATTTTTACTTTTAACCACTTCGAAGATGTAAACACTAAGAGAAAATATCCTCTTGGTATTTCTACAGGTGTTGGTATCCCAATTAAAAAGCATCAGATACATGCTAATTTAAGTTACAATGTTGGTGTAAATCCATATACGAAAATTGAAATTCCTAGATTGGAAAGTGAAACAGAAACCGATTTGCCAACAATTAATTTTGTTGAAGAACTAAAGCCAACGGTAAATTTTGGTGTCGGAGGTGAATTTTTTGTATCCGAAAAATTAAATGCTTACGGTAGTTTTTCTACTGATTTCTCCCCTTTTGTTCAAATCGACTCCATGGAATATCCAAACGCCTCAAAAGACCTTAATTATGAAACAGATTATTATCATGTTGGTTTTGGGGTAAATGTTTCTCATAAATGGGCTAATTTTATTCTTGGAACGGTCTATTCTAGAGGAAACACAGATAAAATAAAATTAAATAGTATACCTTTAAATGTAACTGACCCGGATGAACAGTACAGTAGACTCAATGTAAATCGTTGGAGATTTATTTTAGGTTTAGAAGTTTTATTTTTAGACAATTCAAAACTTGAAAAACTTGGGTTAGACAATAAACTTTTTTAACAAATCTTTTTATCTATTTTACCGTATTTTTGGCGTATGATTAAGCAGATTTCAAGTCTTCAAAACCAACTCATAAAAGATTTAGTTCTTCTAAAAGAAAAATCAAAGGTTCGTAAAAAATCAAAGCGTTTTTTAATAGAAGGAAAACGTGAATTGGAATTGGTATCAACAAGTGGATATTCTATTGAAAAAATACTTTTTGAACCTTCGTTAATTTCTCTGGAGACTATTAAACAAATCATTGATACTAAAGCGTTAGAGTTGATAGAAGTGTCAAACGATGTTTATTCAAAAATTGCCTACAGAAGTACTACCGAGGGAGTAATTTCCGTTGCCAAATCTAAAGATTTAGGATTGAATAATTTAAAACTTTCATCAGAATCTCCTTTAATCATTGTAGCCGAAGCTCCAGAAAAACCCGGCAATATTGGTGCATTACTAAGAACAGCAGATGCGGCCAATGTAGATGCCTTTATTATTGCAAACCCAAGAACAGATATGAATAACCCTAATATCATTCGTTCAAGTGTTGGATGCTTATTTACCAATAACGTAGCGACAGGGACTACATCGGAAATTATTTCCTTTTTAAAAGAAAGAAACATTCGTATCTACTGTGCGGCATTGAAAAAAGATTCAGAAAACTACACCTCCCAAAATTATACTTTTGGGACGGCTATTGTCGTTGGCACCGAGGCCACAGGCTTATCAGACCAATGGCTAAATAATTCAGACAAAAACATTATTATTCCAATGCTGGGCAAGATCGATTCTATGAATGTTTCGGTATCTGCCGGAATTCTAATCTATGAAGCAAAAAGACAACGAAAATTTAACTAATTTTTACAGTCAATTATTCCATAATTATAGCACGATAAAATTTAATATGATCAACGCAGAATTACTTTTCTATATACTCATAACAATAATAATTGTCAACTTTATTTTCGATAAATTATTGTCATTTTTAAACGCTAAACATTTTGCTGATGCACTGCCAGAAGAAGTTGCTGATGTTTATGATGAAGAGGAATACAAAAAATCTCAATTATATAAAAAAAAGAACTTTAAGTTCGGGTTAATAACATCCACTTTTTCAATAGTTTTAACTATTGCATTTTTTTTGTTAGATGGATTTAGAATTGTAGACGAATATGCACGATCATTTAGTTCAAATTCTATCTTAATTTCACTCATGTTTTTTGGTGTTATTATGATTGGAAGTGACATACTAACAACTCCTTTTTCATATTATAAAACTTTTGTAATAGAAGAAAAATTTGGGTTTAACAAGACAACAAAAAAACTATTTTGGTTAGATAAACTTAAAGGACTTTTGATGACCGCAATCATAGGTGGAGCAATTCTATCTTTAGTAGTTTGGTTTTATAATATAACTGGAAATCTTTTCTGGATTTATACATGGGTTCTTATTGCCGTTGTAACACTATTTATGAACATATTCTATTCAACATTAATAGTGCCATTATTCAATAAACAGACACCTTTAGAAAACGGAGAATTAAAAACTCAAATTGAAACCTTTGCATCTAAAGTTGGCTTTAAATTAGACAAGATATTTGTCATAGATGGCTCCAAACGCTCAACCAAGGCCAATGCTTATTTTGCTGGATTTGGTAAAACCAAACGCATTGTGTTGTTTGACACTTTAATAAACGATTTAAATACTGACGAAATAGTTGCTGTTCTTGCACATGAAGTAGGTCATTACAAAAGAAAACATACCATATTTAATCTAATTGCCTCGATAATTTTAACAGGAATTACCCTATTTATTTTGTCTTTACTAATCAGCAATCCCCTGTTGTCAGAAGCGTTAAACACCCAACCTAGTTTTCATATTGGTCTAATTGCATTTGGAATTCTGTATAGTCCAATATCAGAAATTACGGGTCTAATCATGAATTACATTTCTAGAATATTTGAATATCAGGCAGATAATTACGCAAAGGAACATTTTGCGTCTGAACCTTTAATTACATCTTTAAAAAAATTATCGAAGAATAGTTTAAGTAACTTAACACCTCATAAAGCTTATGTTTTTATGCATTATTCTCACCCTACTTTAAGAGAACGCATTGTGAATTTAATGGACAAAAACTAATTATTTTAACTTGTTAATTTAATAATTTCCCTTACTTTTATTCTATGGCATATACCGTATCTATAGAAGAAGAAAATAAGGAAATTGCGGCTAGGTATAAGGATTTACTAAAAGGTACTTACCAACGATTAACTGCACAGGATAAGAAAGATATTCGAAAGGCATTTGAACGCGCACTAGAAGCGCATAGCGACCAACGTCGCAAAACCGGTGAACCTTATATATACCATCCAATTGCAGTTGCAAAGATTGTTGCCTATGAAATTGGCCTCGGGCCTACTTCAATTGTAGCCGCTCTTTTACATGATGTTGTTGAAGATACTCACTATACTTTAGAAGATATTGAAGGAGAATTTGGTGAAACCGTTGCTAGAATTGTTAATGGTTTAACTAAAATATCAAGGTTAAGTAAGGAACAAGACGCCTCCATTCAGGCCGAGAATTTTAGAAAAATGATTCTTACATTACATGATGATGTTCGTGTAATTCTAATAAAAGTTGCAGACCGTTTGCACAATATGCAAACGATGGATGCAATGCCAGAATACAAGCAGCAAAAGATTGCTTCTGAAACACTCTATATCTATGCTCCTTTAGCTCATAGACTTGGATTGTATAACATTAAAACGGAATTAGAAGATTTAGGATTAAAATACACTGAATCTGAAGTTTACAATGACATTTTAAGCAAAATTGAAGATAGTAAAGAAGATCAAGAAAAATATATCAAATCTTTTTCTAAGGTTATAAAGACCTCGCTAACAAAAGAAGGTTTTTCGTACAAGATTAAAGGTAGAACCAAATCTATCTACTCTATCAGAAAAAAAATGAGGGCTCAAAGTGTTTCTTATGATGAGATTTATGACAAGTTTGCAATTCGGATTATTTATAAATCGGAGCAGACGCAAGAAAAGTTTGATGCGTGGAAAATATATTCGATTGTTACAGATCACTTTCAACCTAATCCAACTCGACTAAGAGACTGGATTACTCAACCAAAAACAACAGGATACGAATCATTACATATTACAGTAATGGGACCGCTAGGTAAATGGGTTGAAGTTCAGATAAGATCTGAACGAATGGATGAAATTGCTGAGAAAGGGTATGCTGCGCATTACAAATACAAAAATGCTTCGGAAAAAGAAAGTGGATTGGATACGTGGTTAAATCGCTTAAAAGAAACTTTAGAAAATCCAGATGTTAACGCTGTTGATTTTGTTGAAGACTTTAAATTAAATTTGTATGCCGACGAAATTTTCATCTTTACACCAAGAGGCGATTTAAAGCCAATGCCCTCAAACGCTACGGCACTAGATTTTGCTTTCTCTATTCATACAGAAATTGGAATGCGCTGCAGAGGAGCACGAATAAATGGTAAATTAAAACCTATCAATCACGTTTTAAAAAGTGGTGATCAAGTAGAAATTATTACGGCTGCTCAGCAAAAACCTAAACTTAGATGGTTAGATTTTGTAGTAACGGCAAGGGCTAGAGCTAGAATTAAAGCATCTTTAAGAGAAGAGCAAAAAGAAATTGCAAAAGAAGGAAAAGAGGTCTTAACGCGTAAATTACGCTCTCTAAAATTATCCTTAAACGAACCTTTAGTAAATGAACTCGTTGGATATTTCAAACTTAAAACAAGTCAAGATTTATTTTTTAGGGTTGGTAATGGTTCTATAGAAAATAATCAATTAAAAGAGTTTGCATCCCAAAGAAGTAATGCGTTCTTTAACTTCTTTAAAAAGCGAATGCGTAATACACCAGACGCGGCGACAATTCATAAAGAAGAAATTAACGAAAACTATGATATGTTAGTTTTCGGGAAAGAAGAAGAACAACTCGACTATACATTAGCAAAATGTTGCAATCCTATTGCAGGAGATAAAGTTTTTGGTTTTTTAACCATTAATGAAGGAATTAAAGTTCATAAAAAAGATTGCCCAAATGCAGTAAGTCTTCAAGCAAATTACGCTTACAGAATTATGCAAGCAAAATGGATTGACTCCACACAGCAAGATTTTAATGTGTTCTTGCATGTAAGTGGTACCGATAAATTTGGATTGGTGAGTCAATTAACTCGTGTAATATCAACCAATATGCATGTTAACATTCATAATTTAAATATTAGCGGATCCGATGGTGTTTTTGATGGTCGAATAACAATTAGTGTTAAGAATAATCAACAATTAAAGAAATTAACTGAAAACATTAAAAAAATTGATGGAATCGAAAAAGTTGAACGAATTTATAAGCAATAATAGGATTAGTTTAAAAGCTTAAATTATTTCCCATTTTTCAAGTTCTACTCTAAAAATTTACATTAATTTTGTCTTTTTGTTTTACTACATTAAAATATGATTGATAACAAAGATAATCAAGCAATTGTTCGTGATGTATTTGTTAAATACTTAGAATCTAACGGGCACCGTAAAACTCCTGAACGCTTCGCTATACTCCAAGAAGTGTATAATTTAACCGAACATTTTGATATCGAATCTTTGTATATCAATATGAAAAATAAGAAGTACCGTGTTTCTCGTGCTACTTTATATAATACCATAGAATTATTATTGGAATGTGGTTTGGTTAGAAAACATCAATTTGGGCAAAGTCAGGCACATTATGAAAAATCTTTTTTTGACAAACAACATGATCATGTTATCTTAACAGATACCGGTGACGTTATGGAATTTTGCGATCCAAGAATTCAGATTATCAAAAAAACAATAGAAGAAACATTTAATATAAATATTCACTCTCATTCGCTTTATTTTTACGGAACTAAAAAGGATGAAAACAACAACGCATAACACAACACAATGGCTGTAAATTTATTATTAGGATTGCAATGGGGCGATGAAGGAAAAGGAAAAATTGTTGATGTATTAACAACAGATTATGACATCATTGCACGTTTTCAAGGAGGCCCAAACGCTGGACATACCTTAATTTTTGATGGACACAAACATGTTCTTCATACCATCCCTTCAGGAATTTTTCATAAAACAGCAGTAAATGTTGTCGGTAATGGAGTTGTTATTGATCCAGTGATTTTCAAAAATGAATTGGACAATTTGGACAAATTCAATTTAGATTTTAATTCAAAGTTATTAATCTCTAGAAAAGCACATTTAATATTACCTACACACCGATTGTTAGATGCGGCTTCAGAAGCATCTAAAGGAAAGGCTAAAATTGGTTCGACTTTAAAAGGTATTGGTCCAACATATATGGACAAAACAGGAAGAAACGGTTTACGTGTTGGAGATTTAGAAATGGATAATTGGGAAGAACGTTTTGATAACTTAACTCAAAAGCATTTAAAAATGCTCGATTTCCATGGAATTGAATTGGAATACAACTTAGATGAATTGAAAGAAGAATTTAATAAAGGAATTGAAAGATTAAAAGAATTGACCTTTATTGATAGTGAAGAATATTTGAACAATGCCATGAAAAATGGAAAAACCATTCTTGCCGAAGGTGCTCAAGGGTCTTTATTAGATATTGATTTTGGAACTTATCCTTTTGTAACTTCTTCTAATACTACTGCTGCTGGCGCTTGTACGGGCTTAGGAATTGCTCCAAACAAGATAGGCGATGTTTTCGGTATTTTCAAAGCGTATACAACAAGAGTTGGGTCTGGTCCCTTTCCTACAGAGTTATTTGATGAGGATGGTGCACGCATGGCTAAAGTTGGTCACGAGTTTGGTGCAACTACTGGTAGACCAAGACGTTGCGGATGGTTAGACATTGTGGCTTTAAAGTATGCTGTTCAAGTAAATGGAGTTACACAACTGATGATGATGAAAGGTGATGTTCTTTCAGGTTTTGATACTTTAAAAATATGTACTTCATACAAATATAAAGGAGAAGAAATTTCTCATTTCCCATTCAATATAGATGAAGAGAATATCACACCTATCTATACGGAGTTTAAAGGATGGGAAGATGATTTAACACAAATGACTTCTGCCGATGAGTTACCTCAGAACTTATTAGACTATATTGCTTTTGTAGAAAAAGAAGTTGAAGTACCTGTAAAAATTGTTTCTGTTGGGCCAGATAGAAAACAAACGATTATCAGATAAGATTTAATTGTTAATTAAAGACAATTTCATATATAATAAAGGTTTCTAGTAAAATGGAAACCTTTTTTAATTTAAAACATGACAAAACAATAAAATGAAATAATTAACATTAAATATGTTAGATTTGTTTCCGGAAGAGACACCATTTATGAAGCACTATATTTTACTTCTTTTATTATGTTTTTCAGTTACAGTTTTTGCACAAAAAACGACGAAATTAAATGTGATAAACGCTGATTTTACTTATCCAGATAAAAATAATCCCGATGCTACTATATCAACAGGAAATGTTTTTGTTGAAATTAATGGTGCAACTATACAATGTGAAAGAGTTGTTTTAAACAAAAAAACTAACTTCTTAGAAGCAATGGGAAATGTTGTGTTAAACCAAGGAGACACAGTGCATCAAACAAGTGATTTTGCAAATTACGACGGTAACAAAAAGTTTGCTACATCTTGGGGTAATGTTGTTCTTAAAGACCCTACAATGACGCTTACTACAGATAAACTCAACTTCGACAGGGCAAAACAACATCTGTTCTATGGAAATTATGGAACGATTAAAGACAGCATTAATGTATTAAATAGTAAACAAGGAAATTATTATTTAGATGCTAAAAGATTTCAAGCCTTTACTAATGTTACAGTTGTAAATCCGGATCAGACATTAGAAACTGATCATTTAGAATATTTTACCGAAACCGGAAAAGCCTATTTATATAAACCATCAACTATTACAGGTGATGACAGTGTTGTTTATACTGAAAAAGGATTTCATAATACCAAAACAAAGATTTCTCATCTTACAAAAAACTCATGGATAAAATATGAAGACAGATTAATTGAAGGTGATAGTTTGTTTTATAATGAAGTAACCAGTTTTTCATCTGCTACTGGAAATATAAAAATTACAGACACTATTAACAATAGCATTTTAAAAGGTGGTTATGGCGAGTTCTTTAGAGCATTAGATTCTGCTTTCGTAATTGAGAAAGCACAGGCTATTTCACTTATTGAAAATGATTCTCTATATATTCATGGAGATACGTTATTGGTTACGGGTAAACCAGATAATAGAATTGTTAGAGCATATCATCATGTTAAAATTTTTAAAGAGGATTTACAAGGTAAATGTGATTCATTAGTAAGTATTCAAGCAAGTGGTTTAACAAAAATGTTCAGAAAACCAATCTTATGGGCACAAGAAAGTCAGTTAACTGGAGATGTTATTCACTTTTTGTCTAATTCAGAAACAGAACAATTAGATTCGTTAAAAATATTAGGGAATGCCTTTATGATTCAAATTGATTCTGCTGGGTATAATCAAACCAAAGGCAGGAAAATTTTAGGTAAATTCAAAGAAAATGATCTTCGAATTATTGATGTTCTTGGCAATGCTGAAACATTACAATATGTTAGAAACGATAAAGATGAATTAATTGGAATTGATAAAACAAGAGCAAGCAATATTCATATTACCTTAGAAAATAATGATATTAAAACAATAGGCTACATTGGGAAACCTGATGGAAAGGTATATCCCGAGGAAGAGATTCATGTAAATGATCGTAAATTTAAAGGTTTTCATTGGCGAGAAAGTGAGCGACCAACAAATAAGGAAGAAATTTTTAAACATGACCCAGGTGATGAATTAATGATTCAACAGGATCGCATTAGGGAACGGGAAGAAAAACAAAAGGCGCTTAGAGATGCTGAAAAAAAGCGAAAGCAAGAGTTGGAAATGAAGGCCATGATTCAAAAACAAGACAGCCTCAGTAATCTTAATAATACTCAAATAAAAAATTAGTGCAAGAGGACTTTTTAAAATATCAAGCGCAAACTTCTCCTCACCCACTCTCTTTAACAATCTCAAAAGCAGATGGATCTTACATTTATGATTCATCAAACAAGAAATATTTAGATTTTATCGCTGGCGTATCTGCCAACAGCTTGGGACATAATCATCCTAAAATTAAAAAAGCCATTATAGATCAACTCGAAAAATATACCCATGTAATGGTATATGGTGAGTTTATTCAGAATCCACAATTAGAATTAACAAAAGAACTAGCTAAGCATCTTCCAGAAAAATTAAACACTACATATTTAACAAACTCAGGAACAGAAGCAACTGAGGGTGCTTTAAAATTAGCAAAACGATTTACGGGTAGAAGTGAAATAATTGCTTGTAAAAATGCCTATCATGGCAATACGCAAGGAGCTATGAGTGTATGCGGTGTTGAAGAACAAAACAAGGCATTTCGTCCTTTAATACCAGGTATTCATTTTATTGAGTTTAATAATGAACTCGATTTAGAAAAAATTACTACGAATACCGCAGGAGTCATTATTGAAACCATACAAGGTGGAGCAGGTTTTATAGAACCCACAAACAATTACTTAAAAAAGGTACAAAATCGATGTAATGAAGTTGGTGCTCTCTTAATACTGGATGAAATCCAAACTGGAATAGGCCGTACCGGTAAGTTCTTTGGGTTCGAAAATTACAATTGTGTTCCAGATATAGTTATTACTGGCAAAGGATTGGGTGGCGGCATGCCAATTGGAGCCTTTATTTCTTCCCATAAAATAATGTCGAGCTTAAGAGAAAAGCCTAAATTAGGACATATTACAACATTTGGAGGACACCCAGTTATTGCGGCTGCCGCCTTGGTAACAATTAAAGAAGTAACTTCTTCCAATCTAATTTCTGCTACTTTAGAAAAAGAGGCTTTGATTCGTTCATTATTAATACATCCAGCCATAAAAGAAATAAGAGGGAAAGGATTAATGCTTGCCCTTATTTTGGAAAGTTCGGAGTTAGTCTCAAAAGTTATTCTCCATTGTTTAGATGAAGGTCTATTGCTTTTTTGGCTGCTGTTTGAAGGACGAGCTATTAGAATTACACCTCCTCTAACAATTTCTACAGAAGAAATAAAAGAAGGGTGTAACCTTCTCATTTCCATTATAAAACAGCATACTTAGGCTTGACTTCAATAGTTAAACTTTTCCCAAAGTAGACTTATTCTGCAACAAAATTATTCTTAACCCGTCTTTTTGATATAACATTAATTAAACTAATAACTAAAATTTATATCATGAAAAACTTAAAAGTATTTATCTCAACAATTGCGTTAACTTTATTTGTAGGATCTGTAACCTTTGCTAGTTCAACAACTAAAACAAATCAAAAACAACAATTAAGATCTGAACTAGTTCGATTATTAGGAGATTTAGAAGGTGTGGAAGAAGAAACCGACATATCGGCCAATATCTCATTTCTTGTAAATGAAAAAAATGAAGTTGTTGTCATTTCAGTAAATTCTAAAAATTATCAAGTTAGAGAAATCATAAAAGGAAAATTGAATTATAGAACTGTAAAAGCATCTGGAATCAAAAGAGGTGAAATTTACATCGTGCCTTTAAAAATTACCAAGGAAAGTTAAAACGACTTATTTAACTAAACCACTTTAAAATCCGTTAATTCATTTTAACGGATTTTTTAATTGTAAGATTTTAGAAATTATCAAATCAATAACTATTGATCCTTTTAATTAATAAACCTGATTTAATCTAAAATTATAAAATCCAATATTGATGATTTAACAATAATTAACCTAAAAATTGTTAATAACCGTTAAACTTATGCTAAAGTGCTGATTTACTGCAACAAATCAAAGAAATCATCGTCTATTTGATATAGCGTTTAACTAAAAAAAACTAAATCATGAAAAACTTAAAAGTAATTATTTCAGCAATGATGTTGACATTGTTTGTGGGAGCAACAGCATTTGCTAGTACACCAACCAAAACAGCACACAAAAATCAATTAAGAGCGGAACTTGTAAAATTAATGGGGAGTTTAGAAGAGTTTAATGAGGAAACGGACTTAACTGCATACGTATCATTTATAGTTAATGATGAAAATGAAGTTGTAGTAATCTCAGTAGATTCAAAAAGTTCTCGCGTTGATGCAATTGTTAAAGGAAAATTAAACTACAAAAACGTAGTAGCAAACGGAATCGAAAGAGGTGAAGTTTATATTATGCCTTTAAAAATCGTAAAGCAAAGTTAGTATGACAAGAACTTTAGAAATCTTATAAGAATCGCTAAGAATTTAATTTTTAGCGATTTTTATTTTTCAATTAATTGATCTAAAAGCCTTCGAAAATTTTCACTATTCCAATCAGCTGGCCCTACCTTTTGGACTACTATTTGTCCTTTCTTATTTAGCACATATGTGGCTGGTATACTTGATACTTTGAATTCTTTTGGAGTTAATGACCTCACATTGTAAGATGGTAAAGAAAAATTCTTTTTTGCTAAAAATTTATTTACCACATCCTTTTGTTCGTTTGTAACAAAAACAAACATTACTTTATCACCATATGAATCAAACAACTTTTGAATACTTGGCATTTCAGCTCTACAAGGTGGACACCAGGTGGCCCAAAAATTAACAAATACTACTTTCCCTTTTACATCGTTAAAATCTATATTCTCTGTGTTTAGACCTTTTAAAGTCCAATTAAAACTTTTTAATACCACAGGGTTATCTTCTGTGTCAATTGTCGTAATCATTGCTCTAAATTTGGAAGCATACTCCTTCATCACTCCACCTATCGGAGTAAAAATGAGTACTGCAATAATTAAAAACAGAATAAAATTTGACCTTTGGGATTTACTAAATTTCATAAATTTGAATTGTCTGCACTTAGTAGTATTTAAGTTGATTCAATTACAAAAGTACTCAAAAAAAAAGCGCACCTTAGACTAAGGTACGCTAATAACTAAATATGTATGATTATTAATTCCTTGTAACCGTAATTGAATTTGACAAACTGAAACATCCGGATAAGTCATTCGCATTCATACCAACTTCTGCACCCATTAAACCATCTTCAAAGCGTAAGTACCATATTAAGCATACTCCTGTTCCTGCACCATCAAAATTAACTCCTTCTAAATCTGCCATTGTTCCTGGTAGTCCCAAAATTTTACCCGTAGCATCTGTAATAACAAATGTACTATTGGTTCCCATAGCATTCGCATCAGTCGTTATTCCACTTACGTAATCCGGTGTTCCGTCAATAGTAAATGTAAATGGCCCTCCACTTAATGTTCCTGCATCTGGCATATTACGTGTTACCATAATTGAATTTGATAAACTGAATACACCCATAAGGTCATTAGCATTCATTCCTACTTCGGCACCCGTTAATCCATCTTCATATCGCAAATACCAAATTAAACAAACACCAGCACCTGCACCGTCAAAATTAACACCTTCTAAATCTGCCATTGTTGGTGGAAGCCCTAAAATTTTACCAGTGTCATCTGTAATTACAAAGGTACTATTAGTTCCCATTGCGTTTGCATCTGTGCTTATTCCACTTACGTTGTCAACTGTTCCGTCAACACAAAAAGTGAACGGACCTCCTGATAAAGTCCCTGCTACTGGCCCAGCTAATCTATTTACAGTTATGGAGTTTGAAAGACTAAATATTCCATCTAAATCATTAGCGTTCATCCCTACTTCTGCTCCCATTAAACCATCTTCAAATCGAAGATACCATATTAAACAAGTACCCGTTCCTGCACCATCAAAATTAACACCTTCCAAATCTGCCATAGTTGGTGGAAGTCCTAATATTTTACCTTGGTCATCAGTAATTACGAATGTACTATTTGTTCCTACTGCGTTGGCATCTGGAGTCACTCCGGTTACATAATCTGCAGTACCATCAATATAGAATGTAAAAGGTCCTCCTGATAACGTTCCTGCCATAGGTTCTGCTATTCTTGTTACTGTTATCGAATTTGACAAGTCGAATGTTCCTCCTAAATCATTAGCATTCATTCCAACTTCTGCACCCGTTAAATCATCTTCAAATCGAATATACCAAATAAGACATACACCTGCACCTGCACCGTCAAAATTTACACCTTCTAAATCTGCCATTGTCGGCGGAAGACCTAAAATAACCCCTTGATCATCCGTTATTACAAAAGAACTATTTGAACCAACGGCATCTGGATCAGTAGTAATTCCACTAACATAATCTTCCGTACCGTCAACTATAAATGTAAAAGGACCACCTGTAATCGTTCCTGCTTCTGGAGCGCCTAGCCTAGTAACAGTTATTGAATTAGACAAGTCAAAAGTACCGCCTAAATCATTTGCATTCATACCCACTTCAGCACCCGTAATATCATCTTCAAAACGCAAATACCAAATTAGACAAATACCTGTTCCTGCTCCGTCAAAATTGACACCCTCTAAGGCTTCTAATGTTGGCGGAAGCCCCAATATAAGACCTTGATCGTCTGTTATTACAAAAGAACTATTTGTTCCGACCGCATTAGGATCAGTAGTTATTCCGCTTACATAATCTGCCGTACCGTCAACTATAAAGGTAAAGGGTCCACCAGCAATAGTACCTGCGTTAGGAACAATAACAATATCGTCATCATCATCGCAACTAACCATTAAAAATCCGAAGGCAACAAAGGCCAAAAGCAACATTTTTTTCATTGTAATTAAGTTTAAATTATATAATTACAAATCTAAATGTCACATTCGACATAAAATGTTAGGTATCTAACACTTCTTAAATTAAGCTTGAAGTAATTCTATTTTTTTTCTATCAAAGTTCAACAACCCTTCCTCTTTTAACTCATTCATAATTATGTTAAGAGTTGGTCTTGAAGTACCAATAAGTGAAGAAATGTCTTTTTGCGTATAAGGATGCATAATAACTTTATGCCCCGTTTCTGGACAATCATATCCATAATCATCACATAATTCTTGAAGGAATTCCTGCAACCTTGTTTTTGCATCTTTAAAAAGCAATAACTGAAGTCTACGTTCTAATTTTTTAATTCTAAAATTCATTAACTTATAAAAACCTAGGGCAAATTTCTTATTATCTAAAATTAATTCTTGCAGCGTTTCGGCTTCAATAGGGCAAATGGATGTATTATTATTTAAAGACTGCGCAAACTCATTACGCTTTTCTTCCCCTAATATTGCTTTCTCTCCAAACACTTCTCCTTTGGAAAGTATTGCTTTTACTATTTCCTCTCCGTCTTCTGTATAATATCCCAATTTAATTTTACCCTCATTAATTAGATATACCTTGTTTGCTGAATCATCAGTAAAATATATGTAATCGGTTTTGTTGTAATGATTAAAATCATGAGTCTCTTTGTAGGCGCCAAACTTATGAGGACATAATATTTTAAAGAGATTTACACATTCTAAGTACCAAATGTTTTTCATAAAAGAGATTAAGTTTGATTTTCTATTGTTTAGTCGTTAAAATTACAAAACCTCACAACTTAAGTTATGAGGTTTTTTGTATTACTATATATTCCTAGAAATTAAGCATTTTCCTTCTTAATTAAATTCAATGCTGAACCCTCTTTATACCATTCTATCTGACCATGATTATATGTATGATTTAATTTAATCGTATCAACCGATTTATCAGAATGTATTATTTCTAATGTTAATTGATTTCCTGGAGAAAATTTATCCAAATCAACAAAATTAAATATGTCATCTTCTTGTATTAAATCATAATCACCTTCATTGGCAAAAGTCAACCCTAACATACCTTGCTTTTTAAGATTGGTTTCATGAATTCGAGCAAATGATTTTACAATAACGGCAGCAACTCCGAGATGTCTTGGCTGCATGGCCGCATGCTCTCTAGATGATCCTTCTCCGTAATTATGATCACCAACTACAATTGTTTTTATACCTGCTTCTTTATATTTTCGTTGTACATCTGGCACACCTCCGTAAGAACCATCCAATTGATTTTTAACAAAGTTGGTTTTTTTATTAAAGGCATTTACAGCGCCAATTAAAGTATTATTTGCAATATTATCCAAATGCCCTCTAAATCTTAACCATGGTCCAGCCATAGAAATATGATCTGTTGTGCATTTTCCATACGCCTTAATTAATAATTTCGCACCCATAATTGCGTCTCCTAAAGGAACAAAAGGCGTTAACAATTGTAAACGCTGAGAAGTTTCATTTACTACAACATTTACCCCACTTCCATCTTCTAAAGGTTCCAAATACCCATTTTCTTTAACCTCAAAACCTTTAGGAGGTAACTCCCATCCAGTAGGTTCTTCTAACATCACTTTTTCTCCATTCTCATTTATTAAACTATCGGTTAATGGATTAAAATCTAATCTTCCTGCAATAGCGATTGCTGCAGTTAATTCTGGAGACGCAACGAACGCATGTGTATTTGGGTTCCCATCGGCACGTTTCGCAAAATTTCTATTAAATGAATGTACAATACTGTTTTTAGGAGCGTTTTTCGGGTCATTATATCTTGCCCATTGTCCAATACAAGGACCACAAGCATTTGTAAATATTTTAGCATCTAGATTCTCAAATACTTGTAAAATCCCATCTCTTTCTGCGGTATACCGAACTTGTTCCGATCCAGGATTTATTCCAAATTCGGCTTTCGTTTTTAAGCCTTTATCCAATGCTTGCTGTGCTATTGAAGCCGCCCTAGATAAATCTTCATAAGACGAGTTCGTACAGGAACCTATTAATCCCCATTCTACTTTTATAGGCCAATCGTTATCTTTTGCTTTTTGAGTCATATCTAAACCAACTTCAGTTGATAAATCAGGAGTAAAAGGCCCATTTAACAACGGTCCTAATTCTGATAAGTTTATTTCAATTACTTGATCAAAATATGCATCAGGATTCTCATAAACTTCAGCATCCGCTGTTAAATACTCTTTTACTTCATTGGCTGCGTCCGCGATATCTGCTCTTTCTGTAGACCGTAAATATCGTTCCATTGATGCATCATAACCAAATGTAGAAGTAGTTGCTCCAATCTCGGCACCCATATTACAAATTGTACCTTTACCTGTACAAGACATGGCAGTAGCACCTGGTCCAAAATATTCTACAATGGCTCCAGTCCCTCCTTTTACGGTTAAAATTTCAGCTACTTTTAGAATTACATCTTTTGGAGCCGTCCATCCAGATAATTTTCCCGTTAACTTCACTCCTATTAATTTTGGGAATTTCAACTCCCATGCCATTCCAGCCATTACATCTACTGCATCAGCTCCACCTACTCCAATGGCTAACATGCCCAATCCACCAGCATTTACGGTATGAGAATCCGTTCCAATCATCATTCCTCCTGGGAATGCATAATTCTCTAAGACTACCTGGTGTATAATTCCTGCTCCTGGTTTCCAAAATCCAATTCCATATTTATTCGATACCGATTCCAAGAAATTAAACACTTCACTACTTACATCATTCGCATGCTTTAAGTCAATTGCTGCTCCCTCCTTAGCCTGTATAAGATGATCGCAATGCACGGTTGTTGGCACTGCTACTTTCTCTTTTCCCGCTTGCATGAATTGTAATAGCGCCATTTGAGCAGTAGCATCTTGACATGCTATTCTGTCTGGACCAAAATCTACATAATCTTTCCCTCGTTTAAATGCCGATGTCGGGATTCCATCCCAAAGATGGTTGTATAATATTTTTTCAGAAAGCGTTAAAGGCTTTCCAACTACTTTTCTTGCAGTGTCTATACGATCTGCCATTCTAGCATAAACCGACTTTATCATTTCAATATCAAATGCCATAACTTTATTTTTTAAATTTCTTCTGCACTAAGGTACAAAATTAGAAAGCCATTTAACTTGAAATTATATAGACTTAAATTATATAAATAGTGCCAAAATCTATAGATTAATGGATACACATTACTATACAAACACAAAAAAGCCCAAGTTTTACTCGGGCTTCAACGCTATTTTACTATAAAATACTTATAAAACTAATTGTTTTTTAGAAGGTGCAAATCTTGTAAGAACAATTCCATCAACAGCCGCTTCATATTCTTCCATTGTAGGAGTTCTACCCAATACAGTAGATAATACTACAACTGGCGTAGATGATAATAAAGATTCTCCTTTTTTCTCTCCAGAATCCTTAACGACTCTACCTTGGAATAAACGTGTTGATGTTGCCATTACCGTATCTCCTGGTTCTGCCTTTTCTTGATTACCCATACATAAATTACAACCTGGTCGCTCTAAATACAACATATTCTCATACTTTGTTCTTGCGGCCCCTTTAGGTGCGTTATCATCAAATACAAATCCTGAATACTTTTCTAAAACTTCCCAATCTCCTTCAGTCTTTAATTCATCAACTATATTATATGTAGGAGGAGCAACTACTAATGGCGCGTTAAATTCAACTTTGCCATTTTGCGACTCAATATTCTTTAGCATTTGCGCCAATATTTTCATATCACCTTTATGAACCATACAAGATCCAACAAATCCTAAATCAACTTTCTTAGTTCCACCATAAAAAGATAAAGGTCTAATTGTATCGTGTGTGTAACGCTTAGATACATCTTCATTATTTACATCAGGATCCGCAATCATCGGTTCTGCTATCTCGTTCAAATCAATTTCAACTTCTGCATAATAATTTGCATTCGCATCTGGTCTTAAGGCTGGTTTTTTTCCAGACTTAACCTCAGCTATTCTAGCATTTGCTTTATCTACTAAACCTTTAAGAACTTGCTTTTCATTGTCCATTCCTTTTTCAATCATAATCTGAATACGATCTCTAGCAATTTCTAATGACTCAATTAAAGTATCATCTTCAGAAATACAAATTGAAGCTTTTGCTTTCATCTCAGCAGTCCAATCTGTAAATGTAAACGCTTGATCTGCTGTTAATGTTCCAATATGAACTTCTATAATTCTTCCTTGGAATACATTCTCTCCACCAAACTGTTTCAACATCTGCTGTTGTGTTGCGTGAACAACATCACGGAAATCCATGAAGTTTTTCATATCTCCTTTAAACGTAACCTTTACAGATTGCGGAATTGGCATTGTTGCTTCTCCAGTTGCCAATGCCAGTGCCACGGTTCCTGAATCGGCTCCAAAAGCAACTCCTTTAGACATACGTGTATGAGAGTCACCTCCAATGATAATATCCCAATCTCCAACAGTAATATCGTTCAATACTTTATGAATCACATCTGTCATAGCATGGTAACTTCCCTTAGGGTCACGAGCTGTAATTAATCCAAAGTCATTCATAAACCTCATTAACCTTGGAATATTAGCTTTTGATTTATCATCCCAAACAGATGCTGTATGACAACCTGATTGGTATGCACCATCTACAATTGGAGAAATAACTGTTGCAGCCATCATTTCCAATTCTTGAGAAGTCATTAATCCTGTAGTATCTTGAGATCCAACAATGTTTACTTCTACTCTAACATCAGAACCTGCATGTAAGGATTTACCAGGAGTTGTGCCAACTGCGTTTTTATTAAATATTTTCTCAACCGCCGTCAATCCCTGCCCTTCAACTGAAATTTCTTTTGAAGTTGCATATACCTGCGGAACATCAATTCCTAAAGTTTTTGCAGCAAACGTTTGTAATTTTTTACCGAAAACTACGGCATAAGATCCTCCTGCTTTTATAAACTCCTTTTTCTGTGGAGTTAAAGAAGCGGAAATATCCATTAATTCGACATCTCCGTAATATAATTTTTTCTCTTTTGTGTTTATGGTTAAAACAGTCCCTGTTTCAACAGAATATGTCTGCTTTAATACTGGCTCTCCATCAGCATCAACAATTGTATTTCCATCAGCATCTTTTTGCTTTACCCAGTTTTTCAGGTCAATTCCGATTCCACCTGTAACACCTACAGTTGTTAAGAAAATAGGTGATATTCCATTTGTTCCTGCAATTACAGGTGCAATATTGATAAAAGGTACATAAGGACTCGCTTTTATTCCCGTCCATAGAGCAACATTATTTACTCCAGACATTCTAGAAGAACCTACTCCCATAGTCCCTTTTTCTGCTACTAACATGATTCGTTTATCCGGATGTGCTTCCTTTAACGCTAACACTTCATTCTGCATCTCTTTATTATGTTCGAATAAACACTGACCGTGTAATTCACGATCTGATCTTGAGTGTGCATCCCCTCCAGGTGATAATAAATCCGTAGAAATATCTCCAACACCCGCGATATAAGTAACAATTTCGATCTCTTCCTCTATTTCAGGAAGTTTTGTAAAAAAATCTGCTTGCGCGTAACTTTCAATAATTTCTTTTGCAATCGTATTTCCAGCTTCATATGCTTCCTTTAAACGATTGGTGTCTGCTTCATACAAGAAAACTTGTGTTTTTAATACTTTTGCCGCCTCTTGTGCAATTAAAGCATCATTATCCAAAGCCAAGTCTAAAAGAACTTCAATAGACGGCCCACCTTTCATATGTGATAATTGTTCAAAAGCAAATTCAGAAGAAATTTCTTCGACAACTGATTCACCAAGAATTATCTCTTTCAAAAACTTAGCCTTAACACCTGCTGCACTTGTAGTACCTGGTAAAACGTTGTAAATAAAGAAATTCAAAGAGTCTTTTCTATACTCATTTTCTAAATCTTTAATTTGAGAAATTATTTCGCTCAATAACTGTGATCCATCAATCGGTTTTGGATGTAATCCTAAACTTTTTCTTTCTTCAATCTCATTAATGTAATCCTTGTAAGTGTTCATATATTCGAATTCTTTTCAATGTTAAATGCGTCTATTACAAACCGTTATAAAAACGCTTCCAATAATGTTGCAAAAAGTTGTGCGAAATTACAAAATATAAGTGCAATTTAAAAGTGAATTGAACCCCAAATACTTGGGTTTTTCAATTTGACAATTGCAGTTGAATTTATTAGATTTTTACAAGAATTTTCCCTGAAAATTAGCAATAATATAATTTTTAATGCAAAAAACTACCGTACATGATTTAAAGTTTCGAAAACGTTTTAGAAAAATTTAAAATATCACTATTATAATCATCTATTTAAATCAACTTCTGTCCTGTTTCCAATTCATCAATGGTCTTTCATAGTAAAGGAACAAAATAAATGATATGAGGAAAGTAATTATTAAATATACCAAGATTGACATCAGTTTATTTGAAAAAGACATCTCATTAGAGATATGCCTCTGAAATAGTTTTAAAACCAAAGAGTAGTGAGTTAAATATATAGCATATGACAAAAGGCTAATATATGTGATCGTTCTAAAAAACACGCCCTTATTTAAATGGAAGTTAGATAAAAACGGAAGGCTTAAACCAATAGAAATAGTATTTATTGGTAAAAAAATCACATTCCAAATTAACATATTATCTCCTTTATCAAGAGAAACAAACATATTAAAAGATATAAATATAAATAATCCTAAGATTAGAAATAATACTTTATGCTTATTCCATAATTTATAGTAATTAATCGATATATATGCTGCTAACATTCCGAAATAGATTGCATCAATTCTATAGATAACAACTGATTTTAAATTTGTAGTCCAAATCAACATAGAGTCGTTTTCATGAGTGTAATTGTAATAAACTTTTGTTCCAACAAAAATTAGAATTACAAAAGAAATCATGAATAAAAACAAACTTTTTTTACTGTATTTTTTGAATATTAAAGTGATTGAAATTAATATTAACGGACCGAGAATATATGCAAATTCTTCAATAGATAAACTCCAAGATTCATAAAAGAAACTCGACTGTTCAAAACTAAAATTTTGAATAAATAAGAAATATCTCCAAAAGTCATTCGGTAAATCGTTGTAGTAAAACGCCCCCAATCCAATATTTACTACTAAAATTAAATAATAATTGGGTAAAGTCCTGAGCCATCTTCGCTTCCAAAATTTAATCATAGAATTATTTGAAAACTCTTCCAATACATAAATACGGTATAAAATTTTACCTATTAAGAATCCACTTAGGACAAAAAATATTTCTACTCCAAATAAACCAGCATAGTTTAAAACTGTAAACGGGACTCCATCTAAAGAAGGAAAAAACCATATACAATGTGAAAACACAACAAGTAATATTGCCGTTGCCCGCATTAAATCTAGCCCAAATATTCTTTCTTTTTTTAAGGATCCTATCAATACAATTCAATTTTTGTAGCCTCAGAATTGCCAAGCAACTCTTGAAATTGTTTGTTAATTTGGTTATATACTCTAATTTCCGGGTAAACTCCAACTCCAATTGATTCTTGTGACCAATAATTTAAGTCAACATAATAACTCCCCTTCCATTCATTAATATATTGGGAATATTTCTCTGGAAGCTTTTCGTAATCCTCATTATTTAATAACCAAATTCTACAATATTTTGGTTTTCCAGAAAAGTAGCTAAAGGACAATAAATGATCATAGAATCCAAAAAAATTAAACACTGGAAATATTATTGTAAAAAGAAAAACTGCTATGGTTTTTTTATTATCTATTCTAAATACATCCCTTAAAGTCAACTTAGAATTGTAAAACAATATTATCAATGTGAACACATTAAAGAATGTTAAAGGAATTACAGCATATCCGAAACCCTCAATCAGTAGAGTTCCAACAATAATACTATGCATTAGAGTTATCAATAAAACTCCATATCTCCTTGTAAATTTTGAAATTAATAAAAGCCCAAAACTTGCTTCTAAAATCGAAATTGAGAAAGTAAACATCGCTCTTAATTCTTCCGGAACAAATGGAATTCTGTTGTTCATTGCTAACATCCACTTATTGAAAAAATCACTATTCGCCTTATGAACTCCACTCCAAAAATAGGTTCCAACAAATATTAATAATAAACATTGCTCTACTCTTTTCTTATCATTAGAAAAGAGAGTCATTGCCAAAACGGCTAAAATCAATTCAAAAAAAAATGGTTGCAATCTATTTTGATCTTGACTAGCCATAATTACATATAAAAATACAACCGACAAACCAATTAATGGTTTTGGCTTCAATACAAAAACTATAAATACAGAAATAAAAAAAATGACGAGAAACAAATCAAAAAACACATTGTGGAACTGCAAAAATTCAAACAGCGGTGCCTTTGGAAAACTACGTTCTCCTAACCATAGGCTATATGTCATACTCATGGATATGAGAAAACATAAACATAGTACTAGGCGGATCAAGAAATGCTTGTCTTTTAAAAAAAAACTATAAATTACTGACATATGGATATATAAATCAAACATAACAAAAACCCTTTAATTATATGTCAATCATCAATATTTATTATTTTTGAATAATGTTCAAATTAAAAAGTAAAAATCGATTTTTCAGAAATGTTTTAATTATTTCTTCCGTGCTTTTTGTTTTATATCTTCTCTTTTATTTCTCTTTAACAAAATTGCAAAGGTCAACTTTAAAAACAAAAGTTATTCACTTTCTAGGACTTACAGATAATTCTTGGGAGGTTAAGGTTTCTAATAGTCAAATAAATTTAACGAGTCCTACATTAGTAATTGATGGAATCTATAAGTCAATGGAAGGACCACACGCCACAACAATCTTTTCTATTAATGATAGCCTCATCAAACTAGTTTGGATCAACTCATTTAATGTAACAGCCTTAAATACAAGTGAAAGTGAAATTTTGTCGAATGATTTTATCTGTCATACTAATATTGACTTTTATGATGGAAGTTATTACGGTAAATGGAATCTACATCATAGAATTGGTTCTCACTATCCAAGGTTAACGACAATGTCTAATGGAATAGAGTCTTATAAATTCCCAAAAGGATTTGGTTTTCCAATATTTACAAATGAAAAACTTTTTACTCAAACTCAAGTACTCAATCATAATCTAAAAAATAAAATATTTTCAGTTAAGCATAAAATTGAAATTGGTTTCTCTCCAAATTATGACAAAATGAAACCATTAAGAAGTAAACCAATTTATATAATGCTTCCCTATGACAGCAATAATCCTTACAAAGGGTCTACAACTGAGTTTCCAAATTCATGCATTCCAGTAACTACAAAAAATCATTCGTATACAGATACTGAAGGTCAATCCTATAGTGGTCATTGGGTTATTTTTAAAGGAAAACAAACTTTTAAATATGATGTTTCCAACCAATTAGAATTAAAAGATTCCACTTCACTTCATCATATTGCTACACATCTACATCCATTTGCAGAAAAACTAAGTTTCTTCGATGCAACAACAAATACAATAGTTTACTCCTCTATTTCAATGAATTACAAGGATAAAGTTGGACTTAAAAATGTTTCCTATTTTTCAGATAGTATTGGGGTTATGTTGTATCCTAATCATAAATACGAATTGATATTAGAAACAAATAACACTTCAAATAAAAATCAAGATATGATGGCAAGTATGGCATTATTTCTTTATGATAAAGAATTAGATGAAAAAATAAAGGCTTATATCTCTAATGAATAGATCAATTATTCTAACGTTGTTTATCTTATTGTCATGTAATCAACAGAATAGAGAATTACCAATTCTCAATTTTACTTATGGCACAAATGGAACCAAAGAATTTTACGAAATTGGTAAGTTTTCATTTAAAAATCAACTGGGAGATACAATAACAAATAGTGATGTTTCAAATAAAATCTATGTAGCAAACTTCTTTTTTACAAAATGTCCAACAATTTGCCCTCCAATGAATAAGGCATTAAATGAAATTGGGCTAATTTTTAAACACGATGATAATTTTATCATATTATCACATACAATTGATCCTAAAAATGATACTCTAGAAGTTTTGAAGAATTATGCGGAAAAATCCAATATTCCACACTCAAAACGGTTTTTTCTTAGAGGTTCAATACAAAGTACATTGGAGATTGCTAAAAAATATATGACTTCATTCTCAAAAACAGAAGATGGCAGTGATTTTTATCATAGCAGTGTTGCTGTTTTAGTGGATGATAATCAAAATATACGGGGATTTTATGACACCTTAATCGAAAAAGAAATGTACCAACTAGAAAATGATATCCGTTTATTAATAAGAAAAAAAGCAGATCTATAAGCCGGATTCTGTATTCGAAAAAACGAATTCTTATCATTTATCTAGACTATCAATTACTCAATAGTTCCATCTGCCTACCCCTTGAAATTGAGCGAGTAACTCTTACCCTTTCGGGACTTCAATATACGTGACATTGCACCGCATAGAGTTTACCTGGTTTCACTACAGCCTAACTGTACTTGCTTTCTGTTGCACTGGTCCTAACATGTTGCCATGCCGACGGATGTTATCCGCTATACTACTCTTTGGTGTCCGGACTTTCCTCTTCACACAAGGTGAAGCGATAAGACGATCTGCTGCTGCAAAAATACATAAAATAAAAAACCCACTTAATTTCTTAAGTGGGAAAATTGCTATGAAAAAGAATTATTAATCTTGAAATTAATAATGCCACAAGATTACAACTTTTTCTATTCTTTTATATAGTAACTGTTACGAAAACATATCCTTAACTTTTTCGAAGAATGATTTATCAGATTTCGAAGGGTTTGGCTCAAAATTTTCATCATTTAAATTCTTATCAAAAAATGCTTTTTGCTCTTTTGATAAGTTCTGAGGTGTCCAAACATTTACATGAACTAATAGGTCTCCGGTTCCATAGCGCTCTATACTAGGAAGTCCTTTACCTCTTAATCTTAATATTTTACCTGATTGCGTTCCAGGCTCCACTTTAATTTTAACTTTTCCTGTGACAGTTTCAATTTCTTTACTATCTCCTAATACTGCCTCCGAAAAATTAACATACAAATCGTAATGCAAGTTCATTCCTTCACGAGTTAACGACTCATGCGGAATCTCTTCTATTAAAACTATTAAATCTCCTGAAACTGAATTTTTACCCGGTGCTTCGTTACCTTTTCCTGTAACTTTTAATTGAACACCATCTGAAACTCCTGCAGGAATCTTAATTGAAACGGTTTCTTCTTTCTGCACCATTCCGTTGCTATCAGAACCTTTTGGTCTATTATCTATAGACTGCCCTGCCCCCTGACAAGTAGGACATGTTGAAGCAGTTTGCATACGACCTAAAATAGTATTAGAAACTCTCATCACCTGTCCCTGCCCATTACAAGTAGTACACGTTTTAAAAGTAACACCTTCCGCCTGAACCTTACGCTTTACTTTAACTTTCTTCTCTACACCATTGGCAACATCTTCTAAAGAAATTTTAACTCGGATACGCATATTGCTTCCTTTAACTCTAGCCGAACGGCCTCCGCCTCCGCCAAAACCTCCGAAGCCTCCGCCTCCACCAAAAATATCACCGAATTGGCTAAAGATATCGTCCATGTTCATTCCGCCACCACCGAAACCACCGAAACCGCCAGCGCCTCCGCCACCGTTTTCAAATGCCGCATGACCATATTGATCATATCTTGCCTTTTTATTCTCGTCACTTAAAACCTCATAGGCTTCTGCTGCTTTCTTAAAATTTTCTTCTGCCGATTTATCATCAGGGTTTTTATCTGGGTGATACTTAATTGCTTTTTTACGATAAGCCTTTTTAATTTCAGCCGCCGAAGCATTTTTTTGTACACCTAATATTTCGTAAAAATCTTGTTTTGCCATGATTTATTATATGTGTGTCATAAGTCCTCATTTCAGAGCGTAGCACGCTTAATACGACTACAGCATTATGACGTTAATATTTTATTGCCCAATTACAACTTTAGGGTATCTTATTATTTTTTCTCCAAGTTTGTATCCTTTTTCAACAACATCTACAATCTTTCCTTTTAAATCTTCAGAAGGCGCTGGAATTTGCGTAATTGCTTCATGAATTTCAGCATCAAATACATCTCCTGCTTTTGAATCTACTTCTTCTAATCCTTTTTGAGAAAGCGTAGTTTTCAGTTTAGAATTAATAAGGTCCATTCCCGTTAATAATTCAGACTCACCACCTTTTCTGATTTCTGCCAAACCTCTGTCAAAATCGTCCATAATTGGCAACAAAACTGTCATTAATTCTTGATTGGCAGTTTTAAATAATTCAATGCGTTCTTTACTCGTTCGCTTTTTATAATTTTCAAATTCTGCAAACAAACGTAAAAACTTATCTCTTTCTTGCTGAACTTGTTCCTCTAATGTTGGCTCTTTTGCCACTTCTTGCTTTGTTTCTTCTTGTTGAGTTTCTTCAACCTTTACCTCTTTTTCTTCGGTATTTTCCTTTGTCTTACTCATCTTTTATATTCTATATAAAAATTCAAAATTAGTGGCTGCAAATGTACTGCCATTTATAGAAAAATGTCAAGTTGTCACAAAAAAAATCTCAACCTGAAATTTCAGATTGAGATTATATTTATAAATAGCCCAAATAATGTTAGTCTACTCTTTTAATTTTAGCACCTACAGCCTGTAATCTTTCAACTATATTCTGATATCCTCTATCAATTTGTTCAATATTATGAATGGTACTTGTTCCTTCTGCAGATAATGCCGCAATTAACAACGATATTCCTGCTCTAATATCAGGAGAGACCATTGTTGTAGCCTTTAAATTAGATTGATGATTTAACCCAATAATAGTAGCTCTATGCGGGTCGCAAAGAATAACTTTTGCTCCCATATCAATCAATTTATCTACAAAGAACAAACGACTTTCAAACATTTTTTGATGAATCAAAACAGATCCTTTTGCTTGTGTTGCAATCACTAAAACGATACTCAATAAATCTGGAGTAAATCCAGGCCACGGTGCATCAGCTACCGTTAAAATTGAACCATCTATATAGTTTTGTACTTCATATTCTTCTTGCGATGGAATATAAATATCATCGCCTCTACGTTCTAAGTTTATTCCCAGTTTTTGAAATACACGCGGAATCTGCCCTAAATTATTCCAACTAACATCTTTAATTGTTAATTCTGATTTGGTCATTGCAGCCATACCAATCCAACTTCCTATCTCAATCATGTCTGGTAATACCCGATGCTCACATCCTCCTAAGGATTCAACACCTTCAATAATCAACAAGTTAGAACCAACTCCTGAGATATTTCCCCCCATTGAATTGATCATTTTACTTAATTGCTGAATATAAGGTTCACATGCAGCGTTGTAAATTCTAGTGGTTCCTTTCGCCAAAACAGCAGCCATAATAATATTTGCTGTCCCGGTAACAGAGGCTTCATCTAATAACATGTCCGTACCATGCAATTGTTCCGCTTCCACGCCATAAAAACGCTCTTCTTTATTATATCTAAATTTTGCACCAAGACTAATAAAGCCTTCAAAATGAGTATCAAGTCTACGTCTACCAATTTTATCTCCACCAGGACGTGGAATATATCCTCGACCAAATCTAGCAAGTAATGGTCCAACAATCATAATAGAACCTCTTAATGAACTTCCATCCTTTTTAAACTTCTCAGATTCTAAGTAATCTAAATCAATATCATCAGCCTGAAAAGTATATGTACTTTCATCTATTTTATGAACCTTTACCCCTAGTTCTCCAAGAATAAATATCAATTTATTGACATCAATAATATTTGGGATGTTACTAATCGTTACTTTTTCTGGAGTTAGTAAAACAGCGCATAATATTTGTAATGCTTCGTTTTTTGCTCCTTGAGGATGTATCTCTCCTTGTAGGCGATGCCCACCTTCTATTACAAATGATGCCATATATTAACGGTGCTTTTTGCGGTAGTTTTTTTGATTTTTGTGATGCCCTTTCTGATTGTTCTGATTTCTGTTAGGTTTTTTGCGAAGTAAACTAGAACTTTCTGCTAATTTCTCACCGTTTTCCCTCAAATCCAACAAACCATTAGATAATTCATTTAAATGGTTAAATATTACCTTATCATCAACAGTATCCTTATTCCAATTTAAGTAACACTTTTTCATGTGGTTCGCAATGACATAGGTCAATCCTTCACGTTGTTCTCCTTCTTCCCAAGACAAAGCAACATCAATCATTGTTTGAATATTATTTCCATAAAAACGATATTTTGATGCAGATTTTGGATAGGGCAAAGATTCTGGCTTCTCAGAAAGTTCTTCCTGTGAAGGTTTTGGATATGGAGAATCAGCTTCCAATTTAAAATCGGACATAATAAATAACTGATCCCATAGTTTATGTTTAAAATCCGGAACATCTCGTAAATGTGGTTGTAAATTACCCATAACATTTACAATTGCTTTGGCCATTTTATTTCTTTCCTCATCATCTTCAATACTCACGCAATGGCTCACTAACTTTTGTAAGTGTCTACCATATTCAGGAATAATTAAATGAGACCGTTCTGAATTATATTCTAAATCGAATGTCATTTTTTGTTTTTGTTTTAAGATTTGCAAATTACGCTAAAAAGTGTTGTCGTGCAATGGTATTTTCTAGAAAAGAATTGTCAATATTTAGTAACTAGTGTCTCTATTATCCGATCACCTTTAATTTAGCAAACTGAAGTAATAACTTTTTATTGCCTACACTTTGAAACTTAATTTCTGCTTTTTTATTTGGTCCAGTCCCTTCTAAAGAAATCACTTCACCTCTACCAAACCTGCTATGCTCTACTATATTGCCAACTGTTATTGCATTATCAAATAAATTGGTTGAACTATTTTGACTTGTAGACTTAGTTACTTTCTTTAAATTTTTAGGAGGACTAAATTTTTTCTCTATAATCTTTGGTTTTTGCTTTGGTTTTGGAATACCACCGCGTTGCGCAGGTTTTTTAAATCGAACTCGATCTTGTGGCACATCTCCAAAAATATCATCCGGAATAAATTTGTTTTGAATCGGTTTCAATCTTGGTGATAAATGCTCTAAGTATTTTTCGTCTATTTCTTCAATAAACCTACTAGGTTCGCAATCTATTAATTTACCCCATCTATACCGCGTCTCTGCATAACTTAAGAAAGCCTCGTTTTCTGCTCTAGTTAAAGCCACGTAAAACAAGCGACGTTCTTCTTCCAATTCGCTTCTCGTATTCATGCTCATTGCTGATGGGAATAACGTTTCTTCTAGGCCTACGATATGAACGATTGGGTATTCTAATCCTTTTGATAAGTGAATCGTCATTAAAGAAACCCTAGGTTTATCATCTTTATTTTCATTGTCTAAATCTGTTGCTAAAGCGACATCTTCTAAAAAAAATGCCAATGAAGCATCTTCTTCTTTCTCTTTTTGAACAGTAATAAAATCTTTAATACCATTCATTAATTCTTGAATATTCTCAACTCTACTAACTGCTTCCGGAGTTCCATCGCTTTCTAAATCTTTCACAATTTTTGTGCTTTTTAAAACTGTTTGAGCAACTTCAAATGCATCTTTAGACTGTGCTTCTATTTGAAAATGACGGATCATGGTTGCAAAATCATTCAACTTATTTCTCGTGCCACCATTCAATTTTATATCATACGAATTCAAGTTTTGAATAATCTCAAACATTGATTTCTCATAATGATTCGCTGCAACTGCTATTTTATCAATAGTAGATGCTCCAATACCTCTAAGCGGATAATTAATCACACGCTTTAAAGCCTCTTCATCATTTGGGTTAATTAATAATCGTAAATACCCTAAAGTATCTTTTATTTCTTTTCGTTGATAAAAGGAAACTCCACCATACATTCTATAGTCAATTCCCTTTTTTCTAAGCGCATCCTCAATAGCTCTTGATTGTGCATTTGTTCTATAAAGAATTGCAAAATCATCATTGGTTCGTTGCTCATTCATTTTCTTCTCGAAAATTGATGCAGCAATAAACCTTCCCTCTTCAGCTTCAGAAACTGTACGCATTACTTTAACCAAAGAACCTGCATCATTCTGAGTCCAAATCTCTTTATCAAGTTTGGTTTTATTTTTATCAATTACACTATTTGCTGCTTCTACAATGGTACTCGAAGATCTATAGTTTTGTTCTAATTTAAAGATACTTACATCGGGATAATCTTTTTGAAAACTTAAAATATTCTGAATGTTTGCTCCACGGAAGGCATAAATACTTTGAGAATCGTCACCAACCACACAAATATTTTGAAAACGATCGGCAAGAGCTTTTACAATTAAATATTGCGAATGGTTTGTATCTTGGTACTCGTCAACTAAAATATACCTGAACCTATCTTGATATTTCGCCAGCACTTCTGGAAACCTTGTAAGTAATTCATTGGTTCTTAACAACAGATCATCAAAATCCATGGCCCCTGCTTTAAAACAACGATTCACATAATGATGATAAATTTCACCCATTTTTGGGCGGTTAGCCATCTTATCAGCTTCAATCAAATCTGAATTATTAAAATAGGCCTTTACGGTTATTAAACTATTTTTGAATTGAGAAATACGACTTAAAACTTGCTTAGGCTTGTACTTATCTTTTTCTAAATTCATTTCCTTTATGATACTTGAAAGCAACCTTACCGAGTCTTGTGTATCATAAATTGTAAAATTTGAAGGGAATCCTAAGTTATCTGCTTCTGAACGTAAAATACGAGCGAAAACTGAGTGAAACGTCCCCATCCACAAGTTCTTAGCTTCTGCGGCTCCAACAACCGATGAAATTCTTTCTTTCATTTCTCTTGCCGCCTTATTGGTAAAGGTTAAAGAAAGGATGTTAAAAGCATCAACACCTTGATTCATAAGATGAGCAATACGGTACGTTAATACACGTGTTTTTCCAGAACCCGCCCCTGCAATTATAATCATTGGACCGTTTTTATGAATAACAGCCTCTTTTTGTGCGGGATTTAAAGTATTTAAGTAATTAGACACGGTTTAAAATAAATAGGTCTTTACTCCGTTAAACTGACAATATTCAGTTTCTTTGAGCGAAGTCGAGAGGTATTAAAAAATAAGTTTAATAGATTTCAAAAATAGCGTTCTAAAAACAGTAAACCAATAAAAGTTATTGACAATTATTTAATTCCTATAATGTCTATATTTGTCTTTGTAAAACACATTTTAAATGGAAGATGCAATCTTAGATTTGATACCTTATACTGCACCAGCTTTAGTAACCGGATTGGTAGCTTATTATTTTTTTAACGACTATTTAAAAAGCGAAAACAGAAAGCAAAAAATTGAATTGATTCGTGATAAGAAGAAAGAAATCTTACCAATAAGATTGCAAGCTTATGAACGTATGACGCTGTTTATGGAGCGTATCAACCCCTCTAAGTTATTGGTTAGAGTAACACCAACAGATGAGAATAAAGAGTTATATACGCAAAAACTTCTGTTAAGTATTGAGCAGGAATTTGAACATAATCTTGCGCAACAAATATATATTTCAGAGTCTTGTTGGAATGCATTAATAGCAGCAAAAAATGCCACAAGAAATTTAGTAATGTCTTCGTCTAATAAAGCAGAAGTTAAATCCGCACAAGAATTAAGAGAAACCATATTAAAAACCATGGTTGATTCCTCTGCTCCGTCAAATACAGGAATTGCTTTTATTAAGGAAGAAGTGAAAGAATTATTCTAAAAAAGTAAAGACACCCTTAAATTTTAAGGATGCCTTTTTCTTATGTGTCGATTGTTACTTAGAAATTTAGTCTAAGACCCATCTTAAAATTTCTTCCTTTAGTAGAATATCCTAATACATCTTCATAATCTTCATTAAATAAGTTACTTGCCAACGCGAATATTGTCAAATGATTAAACGTATAATTCATTCCTAGATCTACCAAACTGTATGCATCCAAAATTACATCTTCTCCGGGTGTTCCAAAAGATCCCCATTGGTCAAAATAAGTACGCTCTCCTACGTTCTTATAGTTAATATTTATAAACGCTTTTTTAAACGGAACAACTCCAATACCTGCTACAAATTTATGTTTTGGAATGTAATCAACATCAGCACTTTTCTCAGTAAAAGTATGACTAAGATTTAAATTTAAAAACGCAGTTGGCTTCAAATTTACAGACGTTTCAATACCTTTTGCATTTACTGTATACTCTGCATTTTGATATGTAATAAAATCTGGTAAAACAATTGCATTCTCCTCATCTCTATTAAAGAATACCACATTGGCATCTAACCATTTATTATTCGAAAACTCCAATCCAATTTCCGCTGTAGCGTTCTCCTCTGGTTCCAAATCTGGATTTCCATAAAATGAAAACAATTGATATGTAGATGGAGCAATAAATGCTGTAGAATAAGACCCTAAAATTTTTAAATTTGAATTCTCCTTGGAAATTATGTTATAAGAAGGGTTTATATGATAAACAAAGTGACTTCCGTACTCACTATGATTATTTAATCTTGCTCCAACATTCAAATTAAAACCATTCGCATTTGTATATAAATAACTCACAAATGGGTCGAACGTCGAATAATTTGCAAGGTCTTTATCAATATCTCCAAAAGGTGTATTTGTTTGATTGTCAAATTCTTGAAAATTAACACCTAAAATAAAGCTTGAACTTTCTGAAAGTTCAAATTTGTTAATTGCCTCAGCAAATAAACTAGTCCCTTTATATTCATAATGATCTATTGTACCAGAAAAACCATTATAACTGTCAAATTCTCGATCTAAATCACTAGATGACACCGTAAGCTTCAAATTACCTTTCTTATAATTATAATCTGATGTTAATCCGAATTGAATATTAGATTCTGTTCCATTATTTATAGAAGAATCGAAATATGCACCACCATCATAATCGTAATCATAAGAATTAAAATTTCCAAAAAAGCCAATACTTAAGTCATCTGAAACTTTATATCCCAATTTTATCAAGGCGTTTTCACTTAAAAACGCGTCAGTTTCAAATGGTATTGGGCTATTTTTGTCATTTGCCGCAGAAATTCCATCTTCTTTTTTTAAACTGAAACTCAATAAATAATTAAATTTATCTAGGGATCCGTTCATTGATAAATTTTGTTCAAGATTTTCTAAAGAATTCGATGATGTTCTTTGAGAATTATTTGTACCAATACTTGCCAAATAATCTATAATAAATGGAGATTTTACGGCCTTTTTCAACTTAATATTGATTACACCTGTTGCAGCACCAGAACCATACAAAGTACTGGATGATCCTTTCAAAATTTCAATCGATTCAATCTGGTTAACATCAATTAAGTTTAAATTAAAACTTGCCGAAATTCCGGTTGGATTATTTAACAAAACTCCATCAATTGCAATGGCCACTTGCCTATTTCTTCCTCCTCTAATGTAAATTCCAATATTACTACCTGCAACATTATTATTCCCATTAATTTCAATTCCAGGAATATTGTCCAATAAATCTATTACCGTTTTTCCTGAATTTTGTTGAATGTCTTTTTGTGAGATTTTGTAGATGATTTTTCCTGAGTTTTCTTTTTTCAACTCAAATTTTGTGTCAGAAAGAAAAATTTCATCTAATTGTTCTACTTCCTTTTCTTGTTGTTCTTGTGCTAAGGCTAAGTTTTGAGCCATTAACACCGCACACACTGCTAAATAAAATGTGTTTTTTTTCATTTTTAAAATGATTTAATAATTAAAATTAAATCGGTGAAAAATTGGTGGATAGATAAACTATACCAAACCTTTCTTCCCGAAAGTTTGTTATTCAAATGATAATGGCAGGTATCCTGACTTGCGTTTTATTGTTCACCTTCCCATTCTTACGAACAGTGGTACAAAGTTTAACAATAAACATCTGCTAAAAACAGACTAAGCATACAGTTGCGGGTACAGTTTTGGCCTTTCACCAAATTCCCTTTTAAATCAATACTTATATATTAAATATTGGTAACCAGTATCGCGAGTAAAAGTAATTTAATTCTAACTCTAAATCAGAATAAAACGTCATAAAATTAATACCTTGCTAATTAGAATAAAAAACACAATTAAGTACAACGATTAAAGAAACTATCGATCCGAACGACATTCATGAGCGTTCAAGAACAACATATTGAAATATATCCTAAATGAATTTTTATAAACTTCCTTCAATTTTAATTTTACTCGCAGTATTATTTTCGTGTAAAAAAGAAATAAACTCATCTAATTCTTTCATTAAACAAAGTGATTTAATAAAATATTCAAAAGGGTTGCATATTGAACAATATGAGAATTATTCAAAAGTAGTTGTAAAAACACCTTATCAAAAAGCTGACGAGCAGTTTGAGTACTACTTAGTTAGAGAGGGATTTGACACATCGGAATTACCAACTGGAGCAAAAACTATTCAAATACCTTTAAAATCAGTTGTAGTTAATAGTACCACGCACATTCCAATGTTGGAATTGCTGAAAGTTGAAAACAATTTAGTTGGTTTTCCGAATACCCGTTATGTTTCATCCGAAAAGACTAGAAAACTTATAGACAAAAACCAAATTAAAGAACTGGGTAATGATGGAAGTTTTAATACGGAAATCTTATTAGAGTTAGATCCTGATGCTGTTATTGCATTTTCAATGAGTGCAGCTAATAAATCACTACTTACAATTGAACGATCTGGTATTCCACTAATTTATAATGGTGATTGGTTAGAAGAAACTCCATTAGGAAGAGCAGAATGGATCAAACTATTTGGTGCCTTATTCGACAAAAATGAAGAAGCATCCAACATATTTGATCAAATTGAATTCGACTATAATAAGGCCATTGCAATTGCCAAAGACATAAAAGAAACTCCAACAATTCTCTCTGGTGTTATGTTTAAAGATATTTGGAACCTACCAGCTGGTGGAAGTTTTGTTGCTCAATTCTTAAATGACGCCAATACCAATTATTTATGGAAAGACACCGAAGGAAAAGGAAGCTTACAATTAAGTTTTGAGGCTGTCTTAGATAAAGGACAAAAAGCTGATATTTGGATTGCGCCTGGGCATTATGAAACCAAAGATCAGTTAAATAATGCTAGTTCTCACTATCAAGAATTTGTTGCATTTAATAATAACAACATTTATACGTTTGCAAATAAAAAAGGTAAAACTGGCGGCGTAATTTATTACGAATTGGCTCCCACTCGCCCGGACCTAGTTCTAAAGGACATTATTAAAATTGCGCATCCGACGGTATTGCCTAATTATGAAATGACATTCTTTGAAAAAATGAAATAACTATGCTTAAACGAATTGTAATTATATTCTTGTTATTCCCAATTTTAGGATTTTCTCAATCCTTTGAACTGAAAAAACCGAATATCTCTAAATTAAAGGGCGTATTGGAACAAAACAATTCAACCGAAATTATTTATGCTTACTTACTTCAAGAGTATGATTATAATGGAGAAAAAAAGAATGTCAAAATGTTTGAATATAACAAAAACCAAATTTGTGCCTTTGAACAAGAGTTTTCAGGTGGAATTTCGTACAACATAGATGAATGCGTTGAAGAAGGAGGGATTACTTACAATATTACCTTTCCAAGAATTGACAAAAATGAACTAATGAACTGGGTAGAAATTATGGACTCTAACGATTTATCGGAAATTGAAAATAGTTGGAATTCAGACGGAACAATATATCGTCCCAGCGATGAAGGTGTTGGATGCTATTATACTATTAAAGAAACGGAAACAAAATCTGCAGTTGAAGTTTGGTGCGGCTGCTAATTCAACTCCTTAACTAAATTTTGAATCATTTGTACTCCTGAGTTTAACTGTTCTAAAGAAACAAATTCGTTTGCTCTATGCGCTTGTGCAATAGATCCAGGACCACAAATAATACTTTCATAACCTCCTTCTTGAAAATGACCAGCTTCAGAAGCATACGCCACTGTTTGGATGGCATTGCTTTTAGAAATCCGTTTTACTAAATCAACAACTTCTGCATTTGCATTGGTATCTAAAACAGGTACCGTAGGATGCTCTTCAGTTGTTTCAATTTTAAAATTTGGAAACATTTTTCGTTTCTCTATTTCTAATTCGATACAATATTGCTTGAATTCTTGCACTATTTCCTTAGCATTATCTTTAGGTATTACCCTAATATCCCAATAAAAAGTAGCCGTATCCGCAATTATATTTGGAGCGATACCTGCATTAATTTGACCAATATGAATTGACGTATGAGGTGGTGTAAATCGATCATCTAAATGACCGTTATCTACTAGTGTATTCATTTTATTTTCTAACCAAAGTATCAACCTAGCGGCTTCATGAATAGCGCTAACCTCTTGTCTTATTCTACTACTGTGGCCAGAAGAACCATTGACTACAGTTTTCAGAACATATATTCCTTTATGCCCAATAACAGGTTGCATCATAGAAGGTTCTCCTATAATTGCAAATCGCGGAGTTTCAGAATATGTTTCCTTTAGTTGCTTTACCATATTCTCCCCTTCTAAACACCCTATTTCTTCATCAAATGAAAAGGCAAAATAGATAGGCTTTTTTAATGTTGATTGCATCATTTCAGGAACTACTGCTAAACACATGGCTAAATAACCTTTCATATCACATGCACCACGTGCGTATAGGTTTCCATCTCCTTTATTTACTAATTCAAATGGATTGGTAGCCCATTCTTGCCCCTCAACAGGAACAACATCCATATGACCAGATAATATTACTCCATCGTCCACAGCTGGTCCAATTCTACAAATTATGGATGCTTTCGTTTTTTCTATATTATAAAATAGATGAACATCTACTTCATGCGATTCCAAGTATTCCTGAATCCATTTTACTATTGAAAGATTACTTTCTCCTCCTAAAACAGAAAAAGAAACAAGTTTCGAAAGGATATCTATGGCAGTCATTTACTTTAAAGTATCCTCAAACAAATTATAAATACGCTTGTACTCATCAATCCAAGAACTAGATTCAATAAATCCATGTCGCTCTACTGGGTACAATACGTTATCCCAATTATCCTTTTTCAACTCTATCAGTTTTTGAGTTAAACGCACAACGTCCTGAAAATGTACATTGTCATCTACCATACCATGCAACATCAGCAATCTTCCTTCCAATCCATCGGCAAAATTGATTGGAGAACTGCGTTCGAATGCTTTTGGATCACTCACTGGGGTATTTAAAATATTTGACGTATATCCATGATTATAATGTGCCCAATCCGTAACTGATCTAATTGCTGCTCCACTTTGAAATGTTTCTGGGTAATTGAACATTCCCATAATCGTAATAAATCCACCGTAAGAACCTCCATAAATACCAACCTTATCCTTGTCTACACCATATTTATCAACTAGATGTTTTACACCATCTACTTGGTCAGACATATCTTTTCCACCCATATGACGGTAAATTCCAGTTCTAAAATCGCGACCATATCCTTTACTTGCTCTATAATCTATATCAAGCACTACATAACCGTTATCAACTAAATAATTATGGAACATGTATTCTCTATAATAGGTACTCCACCATTTATGAGCATTCTGCAAATAACCAGCACCGTGAACAAAAACTACCAAAGGCTTTCCTTCTGCTCCAGAATCTGGCGTGTACATTCTAGCATGTACCTCTACACCGTCCTCGGCCTTAAAAGTAATGTTCTCTGCTGCCCTCCAATTATAAGAATTAAATTCTTCGGTCGTCGATTCTGTTAATTGTTCTTCTTTTGCCTCTTCGTTATTGGCAAGTAAAAACAACTCCCATGGCTTATTACTATACGAATAACGAACAGCAAAATATTGTTCATCTGGAGAAATGGTAATTTCATTATTCCCAGTTTGGTTTGTAAGTTTTTCTCTTTTTAAACTCTTTAAATTCAACTTATACAGATGATATTCACCAGGATGCACCTCATTTGTTACAATAAATAATCCCTCGCCATCTTTGGTTTTAGATACAGAATGTACTTCCCAATTTCCTTTGGTGAGCGCTTTTTTCTTTTTAGAATTTAAATTTATCTTATACAAGTGTGAATATCCGGTTTCTTCAGATTGATAGTAAACAGTTTCATCATCTAACCAACCAATGTTTCTGCCAGAAATGCCAGGCCCAGAAATCCATGCTTCGTCATGTTGGTGGTCTAATTCAATTAATTTGCCGTTCTTAAAATCAATTTGTGCAATCCAACGATCTTTATTGTCATCCGAATTCATCTCTAAAATTGTATATTCACCATTTTTAGAATTTACCGGAGACGAAAAACTGATTGATTTTGGCTCCTCATAACTTGGCGTAAATTTATCATCATACTCCTTTAAATACATTGGTTTTTTATAAATGCCACTTAATGAAGTTACATCCACTTTATACGTTGAATCTTTTTCATAATTATAAATCCATAATTCGTAAGATGGCCTTTTACCTCCAACTTTTGATCTTGTTCTTTGTTCTGTTGTATAACCAGATTCCGATACAAAATGTGGTGTCATCGTATTCTTATTCTTCGGGTATTCAGACAATCTATATGCTATATATTTTCCGTTTTTACCAATAGTAATATTCGATAAGTACTTACCATTTAAATATATTTCTTTAGGTCTTTGAACACGCAATGCCTCAAAATGTTCATTTGACAAATCTTTGCGCTCCTTTCTATCTTGTAAAACCTCAAATAAATCGTATTGTTGCTCTTTTAGCCATTGGTCCTGCTCACTTGTTCTATTTTTTTTCTTTTTACTTCCAGTTTTGAAATTTGTGAGTTGTGCAATTTGCCCATTGTCCAAATCAAATCTGAATAAATTATTTTCCCTTTTAAATATTATAGATTTGTTATCAGGTGCAAATGAAACGCCCGATTCATACGTATCAAAAGTTATAATTAATTCTTTAGATGAATTTGTTGCCGCATCATATAAATATACATCGCCATGTTTTACATATACCTTTTTTGATTTATCCGAAGAATAATCATAATCCCTGGTATTCATAAGTGATCGTTCCTCTTCTATTGAAACTTTTGAAATCCTTTTAGCGCTCAATTCATATTTGTACAAAGATGAAATTGGTTCTGCATCTGGATTCCATTTAAAATAGATTGTTTTTGAATCTTCACTCCAAAATATTCCTGATGGTTGTACACCAATAAATTCATTTCCTTTCATGATATCATCCAAAGACAATTTTGAAAGGTTTGTTTGTGCAATTCCGATAGCAGAAATTGATATAAATAGTATTAAAACAAATTTTCTCATTTTATAATTTTTATTTTGAATAGTAAGGAGACTCTGAACAAAGTAATGAAACACAGATTTACTATAAGGTGTTATTTTACAATTTTATAAATATCAACTGGCATATCAATACCTTCTGTGATAAAACGTTTATGAACTCTTTCCGCAAGTAACGCGCGATTTCTAAATTCTTCAAATGGTTCGCTAATCCATATATAAGCACGTAGATGAATTCTATAATTTTGTGAAGAAATAAATCTTACTTCTACATTGTTTTTATCCGATGATATATTGCTATTAGGGTTGTCAATAATATAGTCAAGTTTGCTGACTTCTTCTTGAATAATCTTTCGTGCTATATCTACATCTGCATAAATTCCGATATAAAAATTATTAAAACTCAGCACTTGAGAATCATCGATCGTATGATTTAATACAGACTCAGTACTAATTATCGAATTTGGAATAATCAAACGCTTGTTCTCAAAGTTATTAATAACAGTATGTCGTAAGGTAATGTCTTGAACGATTCCAACTCTTGATTCATCCAATCGGATAAAATCCCCTACTCTAAATGGCTTAAATATTACAATAAAAGCACCTGCAATTAAATTCGAGATTGCAGCCTGCGCTGCAAAACCAATAATTGCTGCTAAAATTCCTGCCCCAGAAAATATAAAGGTAGCCTTAGAACGCAAGACGGGTACAGACAAAACAACCACTACTAAGGCAATAATCATAGAAAAAAACTTGATCGAATTCATCAAGAACTTCAAACTTGTAGTGCTATAATCACCTCCTGCCTTTTGAATTCTACGCTTTATGATTTTAGTGATCATAAAACGTACTAGTCTAGAAAACAACCAGGCACATAGAATAATAACAATAGTAAACAATGCTATTTCCCAAAATGTTTTTAATGTATATGTGATTGCTAAAAGCATATTGCTTTAAAATAATTTGGTTTGATCTTTATCGTCTTTTTTAGGAGGTTTAATTGTAGGTTTCTTTTTATTGGTATCTACAATTATCGGTTTTGATTTTTCCTCTTCCTTCGGTTTTTCAATTTCTGGTATGTCCAGCGGCAGCTTCTCAACGATCTCTTCTTCTACCACTTCAACTTGAGCTATAACTGGAGGTGTGTACTCTAATGATTCTAAAAGGTTTACTTGTCTTATTTTTTCAGAAGTTAACTGATTTCCTAATGATTTTATTCCCTTTATAGCTATAAAATCTTCAAAGTTTACTTCCATTTTATCCAAACTTCTTTTTGAAAAAACGACTTCCGCCATTGGTCTATAATCAGTAGCTACAACTTGTAACTGAGACTTAGGGTGCTCTGTTATAAACAACTCCTCCTTATTTGGGTTGTCAATCATAAAACGTTTTACATAGTATTTCTCTTTTTCTCCGTCAAAATAAATAGCGGATAACGGCTTGTTCGGAATCCATTTTTCCAAAACAATCATATCATCGCTAAAATGAGTAGCCAATTCTGGAGTAATGGTTTTTGCCAATCCTTTTTGAGAAACAACTAACAATCTATCTTCCGGAGTAAACTCACCTAATAAATCTCCGCGTTCATCAACATTTAATCTTTGAACAGTATCATCAAACCAAATTTTTCGTGGTTTTAAGGTAGAAATACCTCTCTCTTTTAATTCAATTTTCTTAACCGCATACTTAGTCAATCTATTTCCTTTAGAACCTCGGCCTTTAATCAGAAGTTCTGAGAAATCAACATCCCACTTTAATTTTTTTATACTTCCAACTGCTCTCAAATGAATTGTCACTATTTCAGCTTCACCATTTGGATTTGCCGTAAAATAAGTAACTATAGAAGCCTTGTTGCCAGCCGTTAAATCATATTCTCTATCGCGGGTTACACTAGTAACATGGAATCGCTTCATTAAAGTTGGACCACCTCTACCATCACGATACATCATATTATAAACGGTACGTTTATCATTCTTTTTGAATACAGCAACATGAATTATATCTGTTCCAACAAAGGTTTTGGCTCCGACTTTGGTAATCATCATGTTACCATCTTTACGGAATACAATTACATCATCTATATCTGAACAATCCGTAACAAACTCATCACGACGTAAAGACGTTCCCACAAAACCTTCTTCTCTGTTTACATATAATTTGGCATTTTTCATTACCACCTTACTTGCAATAATATCATCAAAAGTTTTCAATTCAGTTTTTCGCTCTTTACCTTTTCCGTACTTTGTTTTTAAGTTCTTAAAATAATCAATAGCGTATTCTATTAAATTATCTAGATAATTCTTAACCTCAGCGATTTTTTCTTCCAAAGATTCAATATGCTGCTTTGCTTTATCTATATCAAACTTTGATATTTTCTTAATTCTAATTTCTGTTAAACGAACAATATCTTCCTTGGTAACGGCACGCTTTAAATTCTTAATGTATGGTTTTAACCCATCATCAATAGCTTTTATTACTCCTTCCCACGTATCAACCTCTTCAATATCGCGATAGATTCTGTTTTCAATAAAAATGCGCTCTAAAGAGGCAAAATGCCATTGTTCTTCTAACTCATCTAGTTGAATCTCTAATTCTTGCTTTAGTAAATCGACGGTGTGTTGTGTGGAATGCTTTAACATTTCACTTACCCCGATAAATACAGGAGAATTGTCTTCAATGATACAGCCTAAAGGTGAAATTGAATTTTCACAATTCGTAAAGGCGTATAAGGCATCAATGCTTTTGTCTGGTGAAACACCATTAGGCAAGTGGATTAGTATTTCAACTTTTGCCGCCGTATTATCCTCAATCTTCTTGATTTTAATTTTGCCTTTGTCATTGGCTTTTAATATAGAATCTATCAATGAAGTGGTAGTCGTTCCAAACGGAATTTCTGTAATAACTAAGGTCTTTTTATCTAATTGAGAAATTCTCGCTCTTACACGAATTTTACCTCCGCGTTTACCATCATTATAATTAGATACATCTGCAATACCTCCATTTAAGAAATCAGGAACTATTCTAAAACTTTTTCCTTTTAGGATCTTAATTGAAGCGTCGATCAACTCATTAAAGTTGTGCGGCAAAATTTTAGTAGATAGTCCAACTGCTATTCCTTCTGCTCCTTGAGCGAGTAATAATGGAAATTTTACAGGTAAATCAACAGGTTCTTTTCTACGACCATCATAAGACATTTTCCATTCTGTAGTCTTTGGATTGAAAACTACATCTAAAGCGAACTTAGACAAACGCGCTTCAATATAACGAGAAGCAGCTGCACGGTCACCAGTTAAGGTATTCCCCCAGTTCCCTTGCATATCAATTAACAACTCCTTTTGCCCTAGTTGCACCATGGCATCTGCAATACTAGCATCTCCATGCGGATGGTATTGCATGGTATGACCTACAATATTCGCAACTTTATTATAACGTCCGTCGTCCAAATCTTTCATAGAATGCATGATTCTACGCTGTACTGGCTTGAAACCATCATCAATTCCGGGTACTGCTCTCTCAAGAATTACGTATGAAGCATAGTCTAAAAACCATTCTTCATACATACCAGTAACTCTCGTAATCGTTTCCTGTGATTCGTCTTGACGTGTTAATTCTTCTTCGTTAAAATCTGGGTCGTTGTGTTCTTGCATTATATATCTTCCGCTAAATCAAGTTCAACTTTGAGGTTTTCGATGATAAACTTTTGCCTATCTGGAGTGTTTTTACCCATATAAAAGGCTAACAGTTTTTCTATTGGCATTTCTTTATCTAGCATTACTGGATCTAATCTAATATCATTTCCAATAAAGTGCACAAATTCATTTGGACTGATTTCACCCAATCCTTTAAATCGTGTTATTTCTGGTTTTCCTCTTAACTTTGCCATAGCATCTGCCTTCTCCTGATCAGAATAACAATAAATCGTTTCTTTTTTGTCTCGAACTCTGAACAACGGAGTTTCTAAAATATATAAATGCCCTTCACGAATCAATTCTGGAAAGAATTGTAAAAAGAATGTAATTAATAACAATCGAATGTGCATACCATCCACATCGGCATCCGTAGCAATTACAATATTGTTATATCTTAAGTTCTCTATACCATCCTCAATGTTTAGTGCAGATTGCAATAGATTAAATTCCTCATTTTCATATACAATTTTTTTACTTAAACCGTATGAATTCAAGGGCTTTCCTTTTAAACTAAATACAGCCTGCGTATTTACATTTCTAGATTTTGTAATAGAACCACTCGCCGAGTCTCCCTCTGTTATAAACAAGGTCGTATCTAGTCGATTGTCCTTTTTCATGTCACCTAAATGCACACGACAATCACGTAATTTCTTATTGTGTAAACTTGCCTTTTTTGCCCTGTCTCTTGCTAATTTTCTAATACCAGAAAGTTCTTTACGCTCCTTCTCTGCCTGAACAATTTTCTTCTGAATCTTTTCTGCTACATCTGGATGCTTATGCAAATAATTATCCAATCGACGCTTAACAAAATCATTGATAAAGGTTCGAACTGTAGGTAATCCTCCACCCATTTCAGTAGAACCTAATTTTGTTTTTGTTTGACTTTCAAAAACAGGCTCCATCACTTTAATACTTATTGCGGTAACAATAGATTTACGAATATCAGAAGCATCATAATTCTTCCCGAAATAATCTCGGACTGTCTTTACAACGGCTTCTCTATAGGCGTTTTGATGCGTTCCTCCTTGTGTGGTATGTTGTCCATTCACAAATGAATGGTATTCCTCTGAATATTGTGACTTGCTATAGGTCAATGCCATTTCTATATCATCTTCTAAAAGATGTACAATTGGAAACAACATAGATTCATCTGCAATATTTTCTTCTAATAAATCCTTTAATCCATTTTCAGAAATATATTTTTCACCATTTAAAATAATTGTTAACCCAGTGTTTAAATACACATAGTTTTTAATCATTTTAATGATGTATTCCATTCGGAACTTATACTTCACAAAAATTTCCGGATCTGGAGTAAACCAAACCTTAGTTCCTTTTCGCTGCGACGAAGGCTCTAAATCTGTTTTTAAGGTTAAATTACCTCTTTCAAACTCCGCTGAGGCTGTTTGACCATCTCTAACTGATTGTACCTTAAAACTTGTAGAAAGTGCGTTAACCGCCTTGGTTCCTACCCCATTTAAACCAACTGATTTTTTAAAGGCCTTAGAGTCGTACTTACCACCAGTATTCATTTTAGAAACTACATCTACTACTTTACCTAATGGAATGCCACGACCGTAGTCACGGATAGTAACAGAGGTTTCTTTCACCGAAATTTCAATGGTTTTCCCTGCACCCATTACATACTCGTCAATTGAGTTATCGAGCACTTCTTTGATTAAAATATAGATACCATCATCTGGCGAAGAACCATCACCCAATTTACCGATATACATTCCCGGTCGCATACGGATATGCTCTTTCCAGTCTAACGAACGTATATTGTCTTCGGTATAATTTGATTGTTGGGCCATAAAAACTTGGGTGTTGAGTAGTTGCTAAAATAACATTTCAACTTAAAAAATAAAACAGTGCTAACTATTAGTTATCAACAAGTGTTCAACTAGTTTTCTTTTTATTTTTAGAAATAAATACGACTCCTAAAATCACAATAAATGCACCTAAAATTTGTACTATTGATAATCTTTCATCCAAAAACAAGTATGCCAATATAATTGTTGAAATTGGACCAATACTACCAATAATTGAAAAATTATTAGCACCCATTCTTTTGATTGCCAAGGAGACTAAAAAAGAAGGAATTAAAGTTGAAATTATTGCCATTAAAAAACCTAAAAGATATACCTCGAAAGAATAATTTAATAAATCACCTCTATCGGTAATACTATAATGTGCTATAACACAAACCGTAGACACAATCATTGCCAAAGAAGTAAATGCCATGACACCAAACTTAGGAATTAACCATCCACTACCTACCAAATAGGATGCGTAGGTCAAAGCACTTAAGAAAATTAGAAAAGCACCTAAGGCAATATTAGAGCCTTCTAAATTAATCTCTCCCCAAAAAGCGATCACAACACCTACATAGGTAATTAAAATGGCTATGAGTTGTTTGGACGTAATTTTCGTTTTTAAGAACATTCGAGATATTAGTAATACTAATGTCGGATAAATAAACAAGATGATTCGCTCTAATCCTGCCTTTATATATTTCAATCCTAAAAAATCAAAATACGATGCCAAGTAATAACCGATAAATCCAAATAATATCAGCCAAACATAATCACTATTTCTAATTTCTTTTGGATTTTGAGGTCTAAAGAAATAGAGTAAACCTAAATAAAAAGGCAAGGCAAATACCATTCTAAATACCAAAAGATGCAAAGAACTTACATTATATTGATAGGCTAGTTTTACCATGACCGCTTTTGCAGAGAACATGACAATACCGGCAATAGCAATAAGAACACTCGACAGAGTTATATTAGTTGATTTCATAGACTCAAAACTAATACTTCATAAAAAAGAAAACATCGTAAATAAAGCCTATTTACGATGTTCAATTCAAAATATTATTCGATAAATTTATACTATACGTTAAATCTAAAGTTCATCATATCCCCATCTTGTACGATATATTCTTTCCCTTCTACTCCTAATTTACCTGCTTCTTTTACTTTTGCCTCGCTTCCTAATTCCACAAAAGTATCGTACTTAATTACTTCTGCACGGATAAAGCCTTTTTCAAAATCTGTGTGAATAACTCCTGCTGCTTGCGGTGCAGTATCTCCAATATTAATTGTCCAAGCACGTACTTCTTTTACTCCGGCAGTAAAATAGGTTTGTAAGTTTAATAATTTATAAGCAGCACGGATTAATTTAGAAGCACCTGGCTCATCTAGTCCCATATCTTCTAAAAAAAGTTGACGCTCTTCGTAGTCTTCTAGTTCATTGATGTCAGATTCTGTACCAACCGCTAAAATGATAATCTCGGCATCTTCATGCTTCACTGCTTCTTTTACAGCATCTACATAGGCATTACCCGAAACCGCTGAATCGTCATCAACATTGCAAACATATAAAATTGGCTTACTAGTTAGCAATTGCAACGGCTTTAAGAACTCTTGTTCATCATCTGTTAAATCAATGGCTCGAACGGAATTGAATCCTTCTAATCCATCTTTTACTTTTACTAATGTTTCAAGTTCTTTCTGTGCAGCCTTATCACCTGTTCTTGCAGATTTCTTTACACGCTCCATTTTCTTCTCTACCGCTTCCAAGTCTTTTAGCTGCAACTCTACATCAATAGTTCCTTTATCTCTAACTGGATCTACACTTGCATCTACGTGAACTATATTATCATTATCAAAACAACGCAATACATGAATAATAGCATCTGTTTCTCTAATGTTTGCTAAGAACTTATTACCTAAACCTTCTCCTTTACTTGCTCCTTTTACCAAACCAGCAATATCAACAATCTCAACAGTTGCCGGAACTACCTTTTCTGGCCCCACCAACTCTTCTAATTTTTCCAATCGTGCATCTGGTACATTTACCACACCAATATTTGGTTCAATAGTGCAAAATGGAAAGTTTGCACTTTGCGCCTTTGCATTTGATAAACAATTAAATAATGTTGATTTTCCAACGTTCGGCAATCCTACAATTCCTGCTTTCATGTGTAATAATTTTTAGCGGTGCAAATATAAGGTTTCGTTTTAGATTTTGTTCTTATTTTAGCGAGTAATATGAAACAGAAAAAAAGAATCGTTATTCTTACTGGTGCGGGTATTAGTGCTGAATCTGGAATTAAAACATTTAGAGATGCCGATGGTTTATGGGAAGGACACGATATTCATGATGTTGCAACCCCAGAAGCATGGCAACGAAACCCCGCTTTGGTGCTTGAATTTTACAATCAACGTAGGAAACAATTGTTTGAAGTAGAACCAAACGCTGCACATAAATTCATCACGAAAATTCAAGAAAAATTTGATGTACATGTAATTACTCAAAATGTAGATGATTTACACGAGCGTGCTGGAAATAAGAATGTAATCCATTTACATGGCGAATTAAGAAAAGTTAGGAGCACAATCAATCCATCTATAATTTACAATTGGGATACTGATGTTACTTTTAAAGATACTTGTGAAAAAGGAAGTCAACTAAGACCTCATATTGTTTGGTTTGGCGAAGATGTTCCTGAATTATCTAGAGCAGCAATTATAACACAATCTGCAGATATTTTAGTAATTATTGGAACTTCTATGCAAGTTTACCCCGCGGCAAATTTGGTTTATGAAGTTATTCCAGGAACTCCAATTTATTTTATTGATCCAAAACCGAATATTTCAGGAAATCAATTTCCTAATTTAACAGTGATATCTGAAAAGGCAACAATTGGAATGGAGCAATTGGTTGAAATTCTTACTTAAATAAATCTACGATATCTTTTATTTTATCTTCATCGACTTCCATTAATTCACCCATTCCAAGATTTGTTTCTCCACCAGATGATTTTCGAGCTGTAAAATGTAGGTTTTGAATTCCCGTAGCGGCAATTTTTAAGGCGTTTTGAGGGTTGACGCCAGAACCTGGTTGAATTTCTATTTCATGACCATGATTTTCTTGCAGATAAGTTATGACATCGAGTCCATCAACCACTTTAGGTTTTAGACCTGAAGTTAGCAATCTATCAAATCCCATTTCTATAACTTTTTTAATAGCCGACTTATAGTCCTTTACAAAATCAAAAGCCCTATGAAAAGTTACCTCTAAGCCTAATGATTTTGCATATGAACATAACTCTCTATTCAATTCAGAAATTGCATGATCAACTGTCAATATTCCAAAAACAACGCCCTTTCCTCCTGCATCTTTTATGCTCTTTATGTCGAGCTTCATTACTAATACGTCATCTGCATTGCAAACAAAACCACCTTCTTTATGGCGCACAATTGCATTCACGGCAATGCCAGTATTTGAACATGCCTTTACCAACCCTATATTTGGAGTTAAGCCACCAACAGAAAGTGCAGCACATAATTCGATTCGTTTTGCTCCATATTTTACTGCTGCGAGCGCACCTTCAACTGAATCTGTACAAATTTCAAAATTCATATATTAGAAATATCTATTAATAGCCTCCTGGGTTTTTAAGGTTATATTTAGAATCTATTAATTGCTCTTGGGTTTTGTCTTTTAATGCGTAGTTAAATCCAGAATACACACTATAGGCACCCGCCTCGCCGTTTTTATTTAAAGCAATAAAACCAACTTGCAAATTCTCTAAATTATCATGTTTTGCAACAATTCTATCTACAGCTGCCTTACATGCTTCTTGAGGTGACATTCCATTCCTCATAAATTCAACTACAATAGCACTTCCTGCAATCCTAATGATAGCTTCTCCCATTCCTGTTGCGCATGCTGCACCGATTTCATTGTCAACAAACAAACCTGCTCCGATTATTGGTGAATCTCCTACTCTTCCTCTCATTTTATATGCCATTCCGCTAGTAGTACATGATCCAGATAAGTTACCATGCTCATCTAATGCAAGTAACCCAATAGTGTCATGGTTTTCTACATTCACAACCGGTTTGTATTTAGATTCTTCTTTCCACTTTTCCCATGCTTTTTTTGAACCTTCAGTTAGTAAGTCTCTTTGCTTAAATCCTTGTTCCAAAGCGAATTGTTTTGCACCATCTCCAACCAACATTACATGTGGTGTTTCTTCCATAACTTTTCTAGCAACAGAAATTGGATGTTCAATATCTTCTAAAAAAGCTACTGCTCCACATTGATTCTTATGATTCATAATACATGCATCCAAAGTTACCTTTCCTTCTCTATCTGGTCTACCTCCCAAACCAACACTTGTTCCATTTGGATCAGACTCTGTAATTCTAACACCTTGTTCAGCAGCATCTAAGGCATTCCCTCCTTCTGACAACACTTTCCAAGCTGCTTCGTTTGCTTGTATTCCATGATTCCATGTAGAAATAACTACTGGTTTATTAAGAGTTTTTGTGGTTTTTCTTTTCTCTGTTTGACTGGCTGACCCAGCCTTTGCACATGAAGTTAATACTGCCGCACCACCTAATGCTGATATTTTTATAAAATTTCTACGTGATTTCATTTGATTTGTTTCTTTTATTCGAAGAACGGACAATTTACGAATACTATCAAAACTTTTAGATGAATGACAACATTAAAAAAGCCCAAAACATTGTTTTGGGCTTTTGATGCTTGTTTTTTCTTTTATTCTTTTACAAAAAGATAGTCTAAATTCAATTGATTAAAGGCAGAATTGAAAGATGAAATCTCTTCCTCTATTAATTTGTCAAAAGCTGTCAATTGCACTTCAATTGCCCTGATTAGTTCATTTTTAACCGCTACATCCTGTGTTGTTGGTGCAAAATCGCCCATACCAACTAACGAGTTTAAATGCCCTAACTTATTCGTTAATTTTATAGGGAAGTTCAAAGGATCTTGTCCACTTCTATTTTTTGTTTGATATAATTCATTTTCAATTTTAGAAAATTCTTTTACCAATTCTTTTGCCTTTTCAACAAGAGTTTGAACTTCTTCATTATCCTTGTATTGCGACGAAAAAGACTTCAATTGAGAAGAAATATCTCGCATTTTTTTAATTGACTTATGCGCCATATCAATGGTTCTATTTACATCTGAAATGAACTCAAACTGGTCTCGCATATCATCTTCGGTGCTTTCAGCTCTTGGATCTGCAATAACTGAGAATTGTTGTGTGAAATGCATATCATTCACATTTAATTCTACTTCGTATTCACCAGGAATTGCTCTTGGGCCTTCTAAACTTGCCCACCAAAGAATCATTCCTTTTAGTTTCTCCGCGCCTTTGTACTTCATGTCCCAAACAAACTTATTAGCACCATTCTTAACTTTTAGTTTGTTCTTTTTGGAATGATTACTAAATGTTTGAATGGTATCCCCGTGAGTATCGAAATAAGTTAATGACACAGTGTCTTTTTCCGTGAATTCATCAAGATTAAAGTAAGTAACAACTCCTCCTGGCAAATTCGTTCCACTTGTTTTACTGTTTGCTCTTGATCTACCTCGCATTCTGTACGTATTTTTAGGTGTAAATAAGTGATGGCCTATATCAACATTTTCTAATTGGTGTATAATTGTTAAATCGTCCAAAATCCATAAACTTCTTCCTTGCGTAGCAACAATTAGATTTCCTTCTTTAATGCTTAAATCGGTAATTGGAACTATTGGCAAGTTCAACTGAAATGATTTCCAGTTAGCACCATCATCAAATGAAATATACATTCCAGTTTCAGTTCCTGCATATAACAATCCTTTTTGTTTCGGATCTTCCCTAACAACTCTCGTAAAATGTTCTGGATCAATTCCACTAGTAATCAGTTTCCAAGATTTTCCGAAATCTGTAGTTTTATATAAATAAGGAGTGAAATCACCTAATTTATAACGCGTACCTGCAACATAAGCCGTACCATCATCAAAAGCACTAGGCTCAATGCTATTTATCATCATCCATTCAGGCATTCCTTTTGGTGTGATATTTTCCCAATTCTTTCCTCCATCTTTACTTAAATGTATCAGACCATCATCACTTCCGACCCATAATAAGCCTTCTTTTAATGGTGATTCTTGCGCAGCAAAAATTGTACAATAATACTCTACCGATGTATTGTCCTGTGTTATTGGCCCTCCTGAAGACTTTAACTTTTCAGGATCGTTTCTAGTTAAATCTGGACTGATAATATCCCAAGATTGACCTTCATTTTCTGTAACATGTACATGATTAGAAAAAGTATACATACGCTTTGGGTTATGCTTAGAAAATATAATTGGAAAATTCCACTGAAAACGATATTTCATCCCCTCAGCACCATGCCCCATTGGATTATCTGGCCATACATTTATTGCTCTTGATGTTCCCGTTTTATGATTTTTTCTTGTTAAAAACCCATCATAGCTACCTCCATAAACAATGTCATTGTTCAATGGATCTACAGCAATGTGTGCCGACTCCCCTCCAGCGGTACTTTCCCAATCATCTTCAGAAATGGATGAACCGTCTGTTCTATGAGAAATTCGAATGGTAGAATTATCTTGCTGCGCTGCATAAATTCTGTACGGAAAATGATTATCCGTTGTTACTCTATAAAATTGTGAAGTTGGTTGGTTGTGATAAGTACTCCATGTTTCACCACCATCATATGTTACTTGTGCACCGCCATCATCTCCAATAACCATACGGTCTGAATTTTCTGGAGCAATCCATAAATCGTGATGATCTCCATGAGGTGCGCCATGATTACTAAATGTCTTACCTCCATCAGTACTCTTATGGTAACTTACGTTAAGTACATATACCTTATCTACATCTTTAGTATCAGCATATAGTCTAGTATAATACCAAGCTCGTTGTCTTAACTTTCTTTCTGAATTAACTTTTTTCCAATTTTCTCCACCATCATCACTTCTGTACAATCCACCCTCATCTTTATTTTCAACCATTGCCCAAACGCGTTGGTTATTAACAGGTGAAACAGTAACTCCTATAATACCAAGAGTGCCCTTTGCGAAACCGTCATTATTAGAAATCTCTTTCCAAGTTTCACCATTATCGGTACTTTTCCACAAAGCAGAACCTTCGCCACCAGAACTTAAACTATAAGGTGTTCTTTGAATTCTCCAAGTCGAAGCATATAATATTCTAGAATTTGTTGGGTCTAATTGTAAATCTACGACTCCTGCTAAATTATTTGAAAATAAAGTCTTCTTCCATGTTTTTCCACCATCAATACTTTTATAAACTCCACGTTCTTCTGTTTCCTTGTAAATATTACCCATTACTGCAGCATATACAATATTATGATCATTAGGGTCTATCGCAATTCTAGATACATGTCTCGAATTTTCTAAACCAACCGACTCCCAGGTTTTACCGGCATCAACACTCTTCCAAATTCCATAACCAGATGAAACATTACCTCTAACGGTTTTTTCTCCTCCACCAACATAAATTACATTTTGATCGCTTTTTGATATTGCAATAGCGCCAATACTTCCTCCAAAAAATCCATCAGAAATATTCTCCCAAGTTCTACCCCCATTAGTAGTTTTCCATACACCGCCACCAGTGGCTCCGAAATAGAATAAATTTGGTTTACCGCTAACACCCGTTACAGCAGCACTACGACCGCCTCTAAAAGGTCCAATTAATCGGTATTCAAGTGCTCCATAATCCTTCTCATCAGTTGATTGAGACTGAGTAAATTCGAAATTAAACAATAGAAATAAACAAAAAACAAAGGTTAGTTTTGAATGCATAATAAAAGTAGTTTGGTTGAAAAAATAAAAGTACTCAAAAAATATTAGGCATAAAAAAACCCGAAACAAATGTTTCAGGTTTTTTAAATATTTCAATAAAAAATCTATTATTCTTTATGTAAAAAGGCTTGTTTTTCTAACAACTCCTCCTCTGTTTCTACAACATCATCGTCAGGAATACAACAATCTACCGGACAAACAGCAGCACATTGAGGCTCATCATGAAAACCTTTACACTCTGTACATTTATCAGGTACAATAAAATAAACTTCATCATCTACAGGCTCTTGATCTTCATCTGCATCTACTTGCTTACCATTTGGTAATACCACAGATCCTTCTAAGGATGTACCCTGTGCGTAGGTCCAATCCTCCGCTCCTTCGTAAATTGCATTATTAGGACACTCCGGCTCACATGCCCCACAGTTAATACATTCGTCAGTTATAATTATTGCCATTTCTTTTTTTGCATTAAATTTGCCACAAAAATACAGCAAAATATTAAAATATGACACTCGAAGACCGAATTAATGCATTTGTAAAATTAGGCGAATTTTTAAGTCAGTTTTCTGTGGATTCCGTAAAAAAGAAAGCAAATATTTTACATAATGACTTGTTTTTTGAAGTGTTTGAAACTCAAATTAAACGTGCCCACGAAACAAATGGCTGGTTTGATGTTGAAAATGTATGTTTTAGTTTGCAAAGTTGGTCGGAGGCTTTAACGGAAGAAAACTTAACGCAATGGACATCTAATTATGCCTTTAACAACAAATCTAAAAGTGTTGCCATTATTATGGCAGGAAATATTCCTCTTGTTGGTTTTCATGATTTTTTGAGTGTTCTAATAAGCGGTCATAAAATAGTGGCTAAAGTATCATCTAACGATAAATACTTTATTCCTTTAGTTGCCAAGTATCTTCAATATATTAATCCTGAATTCAAAGAATTAATAGAGTTTACGGAAGGAGAGTTGAAGGATTTCGATGCAGTAATTGCAACTGGAAGCGATAACACTGCCCGTTATTTCGATTATTATTTTGGAAAACATCCGAACATAATTAGAAAAAATAGAAATTCTGTCGCCGTTCTAACAGGCAACGAAAGTAAAGAGGAATTAGAGGCCTTAGGTGAAGATATTTTTAGATATTACGGATTGGGTTGTAGGTCCGTCTCTAAATTATTTGTGCCGAAAGATTACGACTTTGATAATTTCTTTAAAGCCATTTTTAAATATGGTGATGTAATCAATTATAACAAATATCAAAATAACTACGATTATAATAAAGCGGTTTACCTAATGAGCCTTTTTAAATTGCAAGAAAACGGCTTTCTAATGCTTAAAGAAGACGCTAATTATGGTTCTCCAATCGCTACCCTATTTTATGAGTACTATGAATCTATAAATGGACTTGAAAATAAATTTGAAAATGACACTGACAAGATTCAATGTGTCGTTTCGAATTCCGAAATAAAAAACTCGGTGGCTTTTGGACAATCCCAACATCCAAAACTTTGGGACTACGCTGATGGTGTTGATACTTTGGCTTTTTTAAACAACCTTTAAAATCAAATATTTAAGGCATTTAAAATTGCGCCATATAATTCCCTATAAAAATTGTAGGGTTATTTTATTGTAATATCAAAAACTTGTTGATTTATTTATCATTTTATTAGCACTTTTTCTGATATAAATTGTGAAATTTGTTGCTTAATTTTTATCAAGTTAATTAAAAATGAAAAAGCACAATTTTAGTGCAGGGCCATGTATCCTGCCTCAAGAAGTTTTTGAACAAGCGGCTGAAGCTGTTGTAAACTTAAACAATTCTAATCTTTCTTTAATCGAAATTTCACATCGTAGTGCTGACTTTATTTCCATTATGAATGAAGCCATAGCCTTAGTGAAAGAACTTTTAAATGTACCAGAAGGCTATTCGGTATTATTTTTACAGGGAGGAGCAAGTTTACAATTTTTAATGGCCTCCTACAACTTGATGAAAGTAGACGGGAAAGCGGCTTATATCGATACCGGTGCATGGAGTACTAAGGCTTTAAAAGAGGCGAAGTTGTTTGGAGAAGTTGCTATTGTTGGAACTTCAAAAGATTCAGGCTACAATTACATTCCTAAAGGAATTCAAATTCCTTCTGATGCTGATTATGTGCATATGACAAGTAACAATACCATTTTTGGTACACAGTTTAAGGAGTTCCCAAAAACGGACCAACCCTTGGCCTGTGATATGAGTTCTGACATTTTCTCTAGAAAAATTGATGTTTCAAAATTTGGATTGATCTATGCTGGTGCTCAAAAGAATATGGGACCTGCGGGAACGACTTTGGTAATTGTTAAAGATGAAATATTAGGAAAATCTGGTAGAACTATTCCTTCTATGCTAGATTACCAAACGCATGCATCAAAAGACAGTATGTTTAATACCCCTCCTGTTTTTGCTGTATATACTTCTATGCTGACATTAAGGTGGCTGAAGAAACTAGGCGGTGTTGAAGCTATAGAAAAACTAAACGAAGAAAAGGCAGCATTACTTTACAACGAGATTGATAACAATCCAAAGTTTAATGGTTTTGCAGCAGAGGAAGATCGTTCTTTAATGAATGTAACCTTTACACTAGCGGATGATTCTGACAAAGAACGTTTTGATGCTTTGGCAAAAGAAGCCGGATTAAACGGGATAAACGGACATAGATCTGTGGGCGGCTATAGAGCCAGTATTTATAACGCAATACCATTAGAAAGTGTGCAAGCATTAGTAAATGTAATGAAACAACTTTAAACTGTCATTCCTGCAAAAGCAGGAATCCAAAAATAAAAACAATTGATTCCCTTCATAGCGGGAATGAAAAATATTAAAAAATGAAAGTATTAGCAAACGACGGAATTGCACAAAGTGGTGTAACCGCATTAGAAGCAGCAGGATTTGATGTTCAATTAACAACTGTTGCACAAAATCAGTTGGTAGACTATATCAACAAAAATGAAATAACAGTACTTTTAGTAAGAAGTGCGACTAAAGTAAGAACCGATATTATTGATGGCTGTCCATCTTTAAAAATTATTGGTCGTGGTGGTGTTGGAATGGATAATATCGATGTTGCATATGCAAGAGAAAAAGGATTATCTGTAATCAATACACCGGCTGCATCTTCTCATTCTGTAGCAGAATTGGTTTTTGGTCATTTCTTTGGAATGGCAAGGTTCTTACACAATGCCAATAGAGATATGCCTTTAGAAGGGGATTCAAACTTTAAAGGATTGAAAAAAGCATGTGCTAAGGGAATTGAACTGAAAGGAAAAACTTTAGGTGTAATTGGAATTGGACGTATTGGACAAGCGACAGCAAAAGTTGCCTTAGGAGCAGGAATGAAAGTGATCGCTTTTGATCCTTTTATTGATTCTGTTAATTTAGAATTGGATTTCTTTGATGGTCAAACAATTTCTTTTAAAATAGACACAATTTCTAAAGATGAAGTTTTAAAACAAGCAGATTTCATTACGCTTCATGTACCTGCTCAAGATACATATGTAATTGGGAAACCTGAATTTGAGCAAATGAAAGACGGTGTTATTATTGCAAATGCTGCAAGAGGTGGTGTTGTTGATGAAGTTGCATTGGTAAATGCTATATCTGAAGGAAAGGTAAGAAATGCCGCTTTAGATGTTTTTGAAAACGAACCAACTCCAGAAATGCAATTATTGATGAACCCTGCCCTATCGCTTTCTCCTCATATTGGAGCGGCAACTGGTGAGGCTCAAGATAGAATTGGAACTGAATTAGCAAGTCAAATAATTGCAATTTTAGGATAAGATTTTAAGCATTACAACAAAGGCCGATAAGACAACTTATCGGCTTTTTTCTTTTTTAAAAAAGTGTATCTTTGAATAACCTTAAAGCAAACAAATGTCTATTGCTGATAATCTGCAAAAAATAAACTCCACGGTCCCTAATCATGTTACTTTAGTTGCTGTTTCAAAAACAAAACCAGTAAGTGCAATTCAAGAAGCATATGATGCTGGACAACGCGTGTTTGGTGAAAATAAGATCCAGGAAATGGTAGAGAAATACGACCAACTTCCGAATGATATTAAATGGCATATGATTGGTCATCTACAACGAAATAAAGTGAAGTACATGGCTCATTTTGTAGATTTAATTCATGGCGTTGATAGTTTTAAAACACTGAAAGAAATTAATAAGCAAGCTTTAAAACACAATAGACTTATCAATTGCTTACTGCAAGTTAAAATTGCTACAGAAGACACGAAATTTGGGCTTGGTTTAGATGAATTATCATCTATTTTAGATTCTGAAGAATTAAAAACATTAGAAAATGTGTCAATTAATGGTCTTATGGGTATGGCAAGTTTTACAGAAGATAAGGAGCAGATTAAAAATGAGTTCAACTTTCTTAGAAAGACATTCGTTCAACTTAAAAACGAATACCCAAAATTGACAACAATTTCTATGGGTATGAGTGGTGACTATCCTCTTGCAATTGAAGAAGGAAGTACAATGATACGTGTTGGAAGTGCAATTTTTGGATTAAGAAATTACGCATAATTGTTCGCTGTAGTAGACATAGAAACCACTGGAGGTAAATACAACGAAGAAGGTATTACAGAAATAGCTATATACAAATATGATGGTCATGAAGTTGTAGACAATCTTGTAACCTTGGTAAATCCTGAAAAGGATATTCAACCTTTTGTGGTAAAACTTACAGGTATTAGTAATAAAATGTTAGTCAATGCTCCTAAGTTTTATGAAATGGCTAAGCGTATAGTTGAAATAACCGAGGGCTGTGTTATTGTTGCTCATAATGCTCATTTTGATTATCGCATTCTAAAAACAGAATTTAGAAGATTAGGTTTTAAATTTGAACGAGAGACTTTGTGCACTGTAGAACTTTCCAAAAAACTAATTCCTGAACAAGAATCATACAGTTTAGGTAAATTGTGTAAAGCCTTGGCAATTCCTGTTTCAAACAGGCATCGAGCGGAAGGAGATGCTTTGGCTACGGTTAAACTATTAAAATTGCTAATTGATAAGGACACGGATAAAGAAATTTTAAAAAGCCATATAAAACAAGGTATAGAAAAGGAGTTACCTTCTAAACTCCAGAGTATTTTAGATAATTTGCCTTCTGAAAATGGTGTTTACTATATCCATGATAAAATGGGAGAAGTTATTTTTATGTCGAATACAAAAGACATAAAAAAAAGCGTAAATAAACTTTTTCTTAAGACCTCAAAGCGTAGTAAAACTATTCGAAAATTAATGGCAAAAGTTAGTTTTGAAAAAACCGGTAACGAACTTGTAGGTCGGTTAAAATTCCGGGAAGAGCTAAGCGTAAATAAACCTCAATTTAACTTCAATCACAAAAATGGTTTATCAAAGACTATATTTAGCAATCCAAATTTAATTATAGTTGATAAAGGCAGAACTGCTGAAGAAAAATCCGCAATATTAATTGAAAACGATAAACTTATCGGCTATTGTTTCATAGACTTGGAATATCAATTAAATAATATTGATGTATTAAAAACACATCTAACTCCCCTTTCTAACAACGAAGAGAACCGAACTATAATAAAAAAACACCTTCAAAAGAACTCTGTGTTAAAACTAATCCGCTTTTAATTGAAATACAAAACTATACTTTTTTAAAAATCCTTATTTTTACAATAGTAAAATTCCATTGCCATTAATGATTTTAAAATTAACTAACCTTTTTTAAATAGTGGAGAATAAAACAACATACCAAAAATGGAAACATCGACTTCATGAAATAATTTATGAAGCAGACACCCCTGCTGGAAAGTTCTTTGATGTAGTTCTTCTTATTGCCATTTTTGTAAGTGTACTTGCGGTAATGCTAGAAAGTGTTTCTTCAATTGATGCTAAATATCATAAAGAACTTAATATATTAGAATGGGTAATTACCATACTGTTTTCACTTGAGTATATCGCTCGGATTATTTCGATTAAAAGACCTAAAAAATATATTTTTAGTTTTTTTGGAATTATAGATTTATTATCAACTATTCCAAAATATCTCTCTTTAATCATTGGAGGTACGCATGCATTAGTTGCGCTAAGGGCTTTGAGATTGTTAAGAGTTTTCAGAATATTAAAGTTGGTGCGATATATGGGAGCATCTAGAATGTTAACCCGTGCTTTGATAGTTAGTAGAGCTAAAATCTTTGTATTTCTTTTCTTTGTATTGATTCTTTGCACAATTTTAGGAACAATTATGTACTTAATCGAAGGAAATCCGAGTGGGTTTAATAGTATTCCTAGAAGTATTTATTGGGCTATTGTAACATTGACCACTGTTGGTTATGGAGACATTCATCCAATTACACCATTAGGTCAATTTATAGCTTCAATAATTATGATTTTGGGGTATGGTATCATTGCCATTCCAACCGGACTTGTAGGAGCGGAATATATAAAGCAAACAAGTAAAGATAAGCAACATACAAACACACAAGCATGTACCAGTTGTAATGCAATTAACCATCATAACAGAGCACAATATTGTTATGAATGCGGAAATGTTCTAAACGAATACGATGCCTCGTAAGTATTTAATTTCGGTGGTCGGAGCCACTGCAATAGGAAAAACGGCACTTAGTATTTCTTTAGCTAAACATTATAATGCGCCTATTATATCATGTGACTCGAGACAGTTTTTTAAAGAAATGAATATTGGAACTGCCGTTCCATCTAAAGAAGAATTGGCCTTAGCAGAGCACCATTTTATTCAAAGCAGATCCATTCATGATGATTATAGCGTAGGACAGTTTGAAAAAGATGCCTTGGCTAAATTAAAAGAACTTTTTAAAGCAAACGAAATTGTAATTATGGTTGGTGGTAGCGGACTGTATGTAGATGCTGTTTTAAAAGGTCTGGATTATTTTCCAAAGGTAGACCCCTCTATTCGCCAAGAATTGAATACGAAAATAGAAACTGAAGGAATAAAAAGTTTGCAAGAACAATTAAAAATTTTAGACGTTGATAGCTACAATAGTATCGAAATCGAAAACCCACATCGATTAATAAGAGCTTTAGAAATTTGTATTGGAACAGATAAGCCCTACTCTTATTATAAAAATAAACCTAAAACACCACGAGAATTCGTTCCGATTAAGATTGGTCTTACGGCTGATAGAGCCATAATGTATGATCGAATAAACCAACGTGTTGACATTATGATAAATAGCGGGCTGTTAGAGGAAGTAAAACCTCTACTGTCATATAAACATTTGAATGCACTACAAACAGTTGGTTACAGAGAGTTGTTCGAATATTTTGAAGGTAAATTCACTTTAGATTTTGCCATTGAAGAACTAAAGAAAAATACACGTCGATTTGCTAAACGACAAGGAACGTGGTTCAGAAAAGATAAAGACATTCGTTGGTTCGATTTTCAATCTGATTTAAAGGATATCATTACATTTGTGGACACACGCAAGCAAACATAGAACATGGGTTCAATAAAAATAAGTATCTATACAATTGCAATTGTTATCGTTGCATCATTAAGTTTACAAGCTCAAAATGAAAAGGTAACTTCATGGTGGAGTCCAGAAGAATCAGAAAACTCAGTCTTTTTAGGACAAGGTTGGAATACCGACGAATTACAATCTCCTTATCATAGGCTCCCGGCCAAAGCAGAGAGTGAAGTTCGCAGTCCAGTTTGGAACTTATCGAAGCATTCTGCGGGACTTTCTATCCGATTTAGATCAAACTCAGATAACATAAAAATAAAATACAATCTTAGTGGAGCTTTAAGCATGCCACATATGCCCGCAACTGGTGTTAGCGGTATGGATTTATATAAAAAAACTAAAGATGGTAACTGGGAACGTCTTTGGGGTTCGTATAAATTAGATACAATTAGCAGGTATAATTTCAACAATAAAGACACATCTGAATTTTATAAAAAGTTTGGAGCAGAATATCAACTGTTTCTACCCCTATATAATGAAGTTTCCAATTTAGAAATTGGCGTTGATACCGATGCGGATTTTAACCTTATTCCGAAAAGAAAAGAAAAACCGGTTGTTGTATACGGAACTTCCATCGCACAAGGTGCTTGTGCCACAAGACCAGGAATGGCATGGACAAATATTCTTTCTAGAAGATTGGATAGAGAGGTAATTAATCTCGGGTTTTCAGGAAATGGAAAGATGGAGCCCGCTTTAGGCTATTTAATGACTGATATAGATGCCAAAGTATTTTATATAGATTGTTTGCCAAATTTAACTGCAACTGACAATCCGTTTTTACTGACCATTAATTTAGTACAAATTTTAAAGGAAAAGTACCCAAATACACCCGTTGTATTAGTTGCGCATCCGGGCTTCTCCAATAATCCTACCGAAAAAAGTAATTTAGATACGGATTTACAAACAGCAATTACAACCCTAACCTCATTAGGTCATAAACGTATTTATTTCTTACCTAGAGAAGATTTAGGGCTAAATTTTGAGTCATTTGTAGATTATGTACATCCCAATGATATTGGCATGACAGAATATGCTGATGGAATGGAAAAAATCTACAGAACCTTATTTAGAGAACAAAAAGGAAATATTATAACCACACAGCCTATAAGGCAATATAGAGATATTTCTGTTTATGATTGGGAAAAAAGGCACGAAGAGATTCTAACTTTAAATAAATCCAATCCGCCTAAAATTTGTCTAATTGGTGATTCCATTACCCATTTTTGGGGTGGCGAACCAGAAGCCGAATTAGTTAGAAGTCAATCTAGTTGGGATTCTATAAACAAAAAAGATTCCATTTCAACCGCAGTTCCGATTAGAAATTTTGGATATGGATGGGATCGTGTAGAAAATGTACTTTGGCGTGTACATCATGGTGAATTTGATGGATTTAATGCCGATAAAATCATTTTAATGATTGGCACGAACAATTTATTAATAAACAACGAAAATGACATTGCAGATGGTATAGAAGCTATTATAGATGCTCTAAAATACAGACAACCTACAAGTGAAATTTTAATTCTAGGTGTTTTGCCAAGAGTAAAACACGAAAGGAGAGTCTCACAATTAAATCTAAAACTTTCTATGTTCGCATTGAACAATGGATTTGAATATAAATCTATAGGTAATGTTCTATTAAATGAAGATTTTAAAATAAATCCAGCCTTATTCTCTGATGGTCTACATCCAAATGCTAAGGGTTATGAACTATTAAGTAAAGAATTGAACAAAGCCCTCTACCCTGTCGTAGATGCAGATTCCGAAGAAGAAGTTAAAGAATAATTTACTCTTTTATTATTCTACGTGCAGGAACAGGCGCTTGAATATTTAATTCTTTTAATTTATCAAAAATCTCTAACTGAACTTCATGATCAATGGTAAGTGTTTCTGAAAATGTACTCCAATACCATAATTCGAACAATAAATTCCCTTCTGGTTCGTAACCTTTAAAAAATACTCTTGGTTCCGGGTCTTTAAAAGTTTTAGGGTGCTTTGAAGCAATTTCAAGAAACAACGCGATCATATCATTTGGGTCCACATTGGGAGCCGTTTTAATTTCCTTTTTACTTCTTCTATCTCTATTGCTTAAGGTCCAGTTAACTACCTTCTTAGAAATTAAATCTCCATTTGGAATAATTGCTTCATATCCAGAATACGTTTTAATATTACTAGATCTAACACCAATACTTGTAACTACACCAAATTCGCTATCTACTTGAATGGCATCACCCAAGTTAATTGGTCTTTCAAATGCTAAAATTAAGCCTGCTATAAAGTTTAATACGACATTCTGCAATCCAAATCCAATACCTACACCCAACGCTCCAATTATAAAACCTAATTTATCTAGTTCAATACCTACTGAAGTTAACCCAATATAAAACCCGATGCAAATAAAAGCAATTCGTAAAATTAACGAAATCGCAGGTGCTACCCCTCTAGGTAAAATATTTATCATCCATTCATCCTGAAATATGGATGAGGCCAACTTAGAGAATAATAAGGTAACGGATATAATAAAAGTGAAAGACAATATACCTCCTAATGAAATGGTGGTTTCGCCAACTTCCCATGTTATAAGTAATGTGTCATTTACCCAATCTTGAATAAAATCTAAAACTTCAAAACCTCTCAAAGAAAAATAAAACCAAATAAGCATTCCTGTCCAAAACAAAATTGGTTGGAATCTTTTATGAGTTGCATTAACAATGGTGGACACCGTTTGCATTTCATACTTCTTACGAAGTTTAAAGGTAAGAACCACTAAACTGGTGATAACTTTTACTGATAAATACAAGACCATCATTAACAAGGCTGAAACTAACACTCCATTAAATACAAAGTGTGCCAAAGCGAGCATCCCAATTACATTTGCCACACCAGCAATTATCAATAAAATTATATATACCGGAGTAATTACTATAAAAACTCTATGAATACGGGTGAAATCAGTTGGGTTTCTATTCATCAATTTTCTGGCATGAACAAATGCCCATGCCAAAACCAGCGTTTCAAATAATAATATATACCTATTTGCAAGTAAATTCGACTCTAAATAAGAACCAAAAATATTTAAAATATAAATTCCAAATAGAACAATTAGATAAATACGTATTCTATCATTGGTCAGTTTTGGCAATAAACTTAATGTACCTAATAAAATTAAAAATATAAATAGTTCTGAAACATTAGGTATAAGTGCATCATAGAAAAATAGTGAAATTAACAATCCTACGGATATCGTAGCTGCAATGTAGTTTCTTAAAACAATTTTTGCCTGAATTTCAACCGGGTTGGTCAATTCATTCAATTTAATAATCCATTTCCGCTTAACGGCTAATAATAAG
>MPDD01000040.1 GCA_001874265.1 Bacteroidetes bacterium MedPE-SWsnd-G1
CTCCAATGGTAAGTTCAGTCATATTGAGCAGATTTTTAGTCTTCAATTCAAATATAACTTTATTTTTTTTAAAGAAATAATAATTTTTAAATAGAGTATTTTTCAGAAAATACAATTGAAAAAATTACGCGACTAAATTATTGAGTGTATAAATAATTAGTTTTTCCACAGTATCATAAGGAGTATTACTAAAAGTTCCATTGGCTCTATTTGCAATAATGGCATTCATAGAAAGCGCATTATGCCCTAGTAGTTTTGACAATCCATAAATGGCAGAAGTTTCCATTTCTAAATTAGTAGCTCTAATTCCATTGTAATTGAACTTGTCTATTTTAGAATTCAATTCTGGATCTTGAATGTCTAAACGTAAAACCCTTCCTTGTGGTCCGTAAAAACCTGGTGCCGTAGCGGTAAATCCCTCATATACTTGTTCACTTTTTAATTTTTTTGCCAATGACTCGGAACCTTTTATTATATAAGGCCTTGCTTTATTGGGGCTCCAATTGGTTTGAGAAATAAATGCATCCTCTATTTCAGTTTCAAAAATAGAATCGGCGGCATATGAGTGTAATAATCCATCTAATCCTAGACCATATCTACCCATAACAAAACTATCAACCGGAATATATTTCTGTAAAGAACCTGAAGTTCCAATACGGACAATATTTAATTGTTTTAAATTTTCTTTTATGGTTCTTTTTTCTAGATCTATATTTACCAATGCATCTAACTCATTAATTACGATATCTATATTGTCTGGACCAATTCCTGTCGAAATTACCGTTAATCTTTTCCCTTTGTAGTTACCAGTGATAGTTCTAAATTCTCTTTTTTGGATGTCGAATTCTATCGTGTCAAAATGTTTGGAAACTTTTGGAACTCTATTTTGGTCTCCAACAAAAATGATATCATTGGAGATATGCTCTGGTTTTAAATTTAAATGGTAAATACTACCATCTGGATTCAAGATTAATTCTGATGCTGCAATTTTTTTCATAGAAATATATTTTAACCTCCAACACGTTTAACCTTAAATCCTTTTTCCTTAAGAATTTTCATAATTTGATCTCTGTAATCTCCTTGAATAATTATTTGATCATTCTTAAAACTACCACCAACACTCAATTTTGTCTTCAATTCTTTTGCCAATTTTTTAAAATCAGAATCCGCACCGGTATACCCTTCTAAAATTGTTATTGGTTTTCCCTTACGTTTTTCGTATTTACAAATTATTGGATCATCTTGCATCCAAATAGCATTTACATCTTCTGTTTTTGTTTCCTCTGGATCTGGGGTATGATCTGGAAATAGATTTTTTAATTGATCTTGTAAATCCATTTTTACTTTTTAATCAATCCTAATTCAATCAAACGTTCGTTTAAGTATTGGCCAGCAGTGATATCTTCAAACTGTTTAGGATTGTTTTCATCTATACAACTTTCAAGTACATTTAGTTTCATATCACTTTTTGGATGCATGAAAAACGGAATAGAATATCGAGATGTTTTCCAAAGTTCTCTCGGTGGATTTACAACTCTATGGATGGTTGATTTTAATTTGTTGTTTGTATGTCTTGACAACATATCACCTACATTTATCATTAACTCATCATCTTGCGCAATGGCATCAATCCAATTACCATTATGATCTTGTACTTGTAAACCTTTCCCTTGTGCGCCCATCAATAAGGTGATCAGGTTTATGTCTCCATGTGCCGCAGCACGCACTGCATCTTTTGGTTCATTTTCAATAGGTGGGTAGTGAATAGGTCTTAGAATAGAATTTCCATTTTTAATTGGGAAATCGAAATAGGTTTCTTCTAAGCCTAAATGTAATGCCAAAGCACGCAAAACGTATTGTGCCGTTTTTTCTAACATTTTGTATGTTGTTTTACCAACCTCGTTAAATTTGGCTAATTCTTCAACAATTACGTTTGGAGGATATTCCGCCTCAAGTTGAGGATTGTCTTCCACATATTGACCAAAATGCCAAAACTCTTTTAAATCTCCTTGCTTAAAACCTTTTGCTTTTTCTTTTCCAAAAGAAGTATATCCACGTTGTCCACCGATGCCTTCAATCTCATATTTAGATTTAGTTTCGGTAGAAAGATCAAAAAAGTTCTTCACCTCTTTGTATAGGTTTTCAATTAAATCATCTTCTAAAAAATGACCTTTAAGGGCCACAAAGCCAATTTCTTCATAGGCTTTACCAATTTCATTTACGAATTTTTGCTTTCTTTCAGCGTCTCCTGATATGAAATCAGATAAATCTACACTTGGTATTTTTTCCATAATCTCTTTCTATTATTGAACTTTTAAAGTTACTTAAAATTTATGAATTTATATTTTTGAAGAAGTATTGTTACTTGAATTAAAGAGTAAACAATTTTATTTTTTAAAGAATGGAATGGTGTAAGCTATGGTGTAATTAAAACTAAAACCAGTATTGTTCATAAATACACGTTCATAGCCAGGTATATACATGTTACCAAAATTATCGGGCTCATCTTGACTAAAGAGTTTTTTCATAGCAATGCTGCCACCCATGTAAAGGTTATTGAAGATTTCTACTTTTAACCCAATTACAAACTCTCCCCAATGCGCGGTTAATCCATCAACAGTGGTATCAGGATTAAACGTTGGGACATCAAAATAAGTTCCGTAATAATTTGGAGTGTATTCAACTAAAGTCTGAGAATAACTACTAAAACCATATCTAATACCGATATAAATTTCATTATTCATATCTAACCAATTCTTATAGAGGTTATAATTTCCTCCAAGTTTTATGTAAGAACCTTTTGCGTTGTAAATTAAAAAATCTTCTTCTCCTGTTTTATCGGTAAACCCGAATTCTGTGGCAATGTATATATTCTTTTTTAATCTAAAATCCGCAACAATTTCAAATCCTTGAATATCATCATTCACCATTGATAATATTGGTTTAAAAAGGTCAATACCAACTCTTAAACCATATTTGTCTTTTTTCTTTTGAATGGTGTCAATTGGTGTTTCAACTCCAGTGGCAATCGAGTCTGTTGGTTCTTGGGCAATCGCGTTTAATGAAACAGCGATAACAAGAAAAAGACTAGTGGTAAATCTTAATATGTTCCGTTTCATCTGTAACGTTTTCTTGGGTTATTTCAGTATTATCTATCCAATTGTTGCTTACATTGCTTAAGTCTAATTCTGAATAATTGTATTTATAGCCGCACGACCTTGAAACAAACACTTCATTTCTTAGGTAATCTATGGTAATTACATCTTCGCCATTTTCTGAAGTCAAATGGTATGTGGTGAAATTTTCTGCAGGATCTAATTGAAGCGCGATAGAATCGGTAGTAACATTGTCATATGATTCAAATATACCTTTATCAGCAGCTTTCACCGTTAATCCATTAACATTTCTGAAAGTATTCGGATTATCCGTGTCATAAAACCGAATTACCAAATAAGGAGTAATTGGTTCAACACAAATATCATCTCTTTGACAACTAATAATTAAAATGAATAACGCAATTAGGGTTGCGATTGCACTTTTTCTCATATTACAATTTTTCTAATAGCACCACATTTTCTACGTGGTGGGTTTGAGGAAACATATCTACTGCTTGCGTCTTTGTAATTTTATACTGTTCCTTCATTAATGCCAAATCTCGTGCTTGTGTGGCAGAATTGCAACTTACATACACTATTTTTTTAGGAGCAATCTCTAAAATTTTAGCCACAACGTTTTTGTGCATACCATCTCTAGGAGGATCGGTAATAATTACATCAGGTCTTCCGTGTGTATTTATGAAAGTATCATTAAAAACGTCTTTCATATCGCCTGCAAAGAATTCTGTATTTTCAATATTATTAACCGAAGCATTTAATTTGGCATCTTTAATTGCATCAGGTACCGCTTCAACACCAATTACCTTTTTTGCTTTTTTTGCTACAAACTGTGCTATTGTTCCAGTTCCCGTATATAAGTCATACACCAATTCATTTCCGGTTAATCCGGCAAAATCTCGTGTGATTTTATATAACTCATATGCTTGTTCAGAATTTGTCTGGTAAAAAGATTTTGGGCCAATTTTAAATTTCAACCCTTCCATTTCCTCAAAAATATGATCTCGACCACTATAAAGTATTATATCTTGATCATAAATAGTATCGTTTGCTTTGCCATTGATTACATATTGCAAAGAGGTGATTTGAGGAAACGCTTCCATAATGGCATCCATTAGCATTGTTCGTTTTTCAACATCTTCTTTATAGAACTGAATTACCAACATTATCTCTCCTGTAGAAGCAATTCGTAGCATTAGTGTTCTAAGCATTCCGTTTTGCTCACGCGGATTAAAAAATGGAATATCATTTTTAATTCCAAATTCCTTTATAAAATTTCTAATAGCATTGGAAGGTTCTTCTTGTAAATGACATTTATTTACATCTAAAATTTTATCCCACATTCCTGAAATATGAAAACCGCATGCATTTTTATTGTCGATTTCTTCTTCAGAGTTGATTTCTTCAAAAGTTAACCAACGGCTACTAGAGAAAGAAAACTCCATTTTATTTCTGTAGTTGAATTGTTCTTTACAGCCTAATATGGGAGTAACTTCTGGTAAATCTAAATGCCCAATTCGAATTAAATTATTGGTCACCTCCTTTTGTTTGTAAAAGAGTTGATGTTCATAGCCCATGTGTTGCCATTTACATCCACCACAATGCTCAAAATGATCACAAACAGGATCCGTTCTTTTGTCAGATTTTTTATGAAATTTTATTGCTGTTCCTTCAAAATAGGCTTTTCTTTTCTTTCCAGTTCTAATATCTACAACATCACCAGGTACAGTATTGGTTAAGAAAATAACTCTACCATCTGGCGCCTTTGCAACAGTCTTACCTCTGGCACCAGCATCAATTACTTCTACCTCTTCAAAAATGTAATTCTTCTTTTTTCTTCCCATGAGTGCAAAGGTACAGTTTTATACAAAAAAAAACATCCCTAAAAAGGGATGTTCTTTACTGTATGTTTTTGGTGTATTTTATTTTACACTATTAATATATGCAACGATATTAGTAAGATCAGCATCTGAAATTTCTTTTACCATTGTGTCTAAATTATTTTTCATAATTGAAACTTGTGTAGGGTCTGTATCTACAATAGCTTCAGATTGTCCTTTTAAAAATTTTAAGATGTCTCCTCCTTTTTCTGCGTAAACCGATGCCAAATCTTTAACCGCAGGTCCTATTATTTTTGTTGTTTCATGATGACAAGCAGTACATCCTTTTGATCCAAATAATTCCTTTCCTTTAACCGGATCTGCTTTTGCCGTACTTTTCTTTTCAGTTTTTACTTTTTCTTTCTTTGGAGATGCGTCTTTTTTATTATCCGCACAGCTCACTAAAAAGAAGAATGAGGCTATAAATAATGCTGCTACTTTTTTCATGATAATTGAATTATATATTGTTTTCACAAATCTATTTAAAAAAAGTAAATAAAGAAGAAAATATTTAACGAAATCAATTTCGTATTGCAATTTGTTTAAGGATTTTAAAGGATGACTACTTTTCACATTTTAAAATTAATTAAAGGATCGTTGATGGGTGTTTTTTAGATTGAATTTGAGGAATTTATTGTAACTTGCAAGCACTTATAGCGATGATTTCTCTCCGTTCAATTCAAGAATATTTGAAAAAGCAGGAATTGTAGATTTTTAATATTTTAAATTTATAATGATGGTAGAAATAATAGCATCATCTCAAGAAGCGATCGACTTAGAAAATAAGTACGGTGCGCACAATTACCACCCACTTCCTGTTGTATTAAGTAAAGGTGAAGGCGTTTATGTTTGGGACGTAGAAGGCAAAAAGTATTATGATTTTTTATCGGCCTATTCTGCCGTTAATCAAGGGCATTGTCATCCTAAAATTATAGGGGCCATGATGGAGCAAGCACAAACTCTAACCTTAACATCCAGGGCATTTTATAACGACGTGCTTGGTAAATACGAGAGGTACATGTCTGAGTATTTTGGTTTTGATAAGATTCTGCCAATGAATACAGGAGCAGAGGCTGTAGAAACGGCAATTAAATTGTGTAGAAAATGGGCTTATGAAGTTAAAGGGATTCCAGAGAATGACGCAAAAATCATTGTTTGTGAAAATAACTTCCATGGTCGTACTACAACAATCATTTCTTTTTCTAATGATGAAGTTGCGCGTAAGAATTTTGGACCCTATACAGCAGGTTTTGAGAAAATTGAATACAATAATTTAGTAGCGTTACAACATGCTCTTGAAAATACAGAGAATGTTGCAGGATTTTTAGTTGAACCAATTCAAGGAGAAGCAGGCGTTTATGTTCCGTCCGAGGGCTATTTAGCGCAAGCAAAGGAGTTGTGTGCGAAGCACAATGTACTTTTTATTGCTGATGAAGTGCAAACTGGAATTGCTAGAACGGGTCAATTGTTGGCGGTAAACCATGAAAATGTGAATCCTGATATTCTAATTTTAGGAAAGGCATTATCGGGTGGCGCATATCCAGTAAGCGCGGTTTTGGCAAATGATTCGGTAATGAATGTGATCAAACCAGGACAACATGGTTCAACTTTTGGAGGAAATCCAATAGCAGCAGCGGTTGCGATTGCTGCATTAGAAGTAGTTAATGAAGAAGCGTTAGCAGAAAATGCAGAATACTTAGGTCAACTGTTTAGAAAAGAATTATCAAGTTTTGCAGAAACAAATGATTTAGTGAAAATGGTTAGAGGTAAAGGTTTACTAAATGCCATCTTAATTAATGATACTGAAGATAGTTCTACAGCATGGGATATATGTATGAAGTTAAGAGACAATGGTTTGTTGGCAAAACCAACTCATGGTAATATCATTCGTTTTGCACCTCCGTTGGTAATGAATGAAGAGCAATTGTTAGATTGTGTCTCTATTATTAAAAAGACAATAGAAGAGTTTTAGGACTTCTTAAATATAGAAATGAGCCCATCCGAAAGGATGGGTTTTTTATTTATAGATAAACTGAAATAGTAATTGCAACCATAAATACAACTGCAAGTATTATAACCAATGGCGTTACAAATTTTAACCATTTATCAAATCCTACTTTAACAATTGCTAAGGAGGCCAATATAATTCCAGTCGGATTTATAAAAGCAAATAAGCCCATTCCGAATAAATACGCATTAATAACAATTTCACGACCAACACCAACGCCATCCGCTAATGGAGACATAATTGGCATGGTCAACACGGCCATACCTGAAGATGAAGGAATGAAAAACGATAAACCACTGTAAATAAAAAGCATTGTATTTGCAAAGAGACCTTTGTGCATGCCTTCAGTAGCATTACTTGCATAATAAAGTAAGGTATCACTAATGTTTCCATCGTCCATAAGAACAGTTACTCCACGAGCAATACCAATAATGAAGGCAACACTTAGTAAATCTCCCGCTCCTTTCATAAAGACATCCACAAATTCTGATTCCTTAAACTTGGTTATAAACCCGATTAATAAGGCACCTACAAAAAACACAGAAGTCATTTCCATGAACCACCATTCTAGTTGCATAACACCATATACCATGACCACAAAGCAAGTTCCAAAAATCAATAAAACTAGTTTTAACCGATAAGTCAGTTTTTTATCCGAGTTTAAATTAACAGGAAACATTTTTGCAATCTGATCATATTGATCATATATAATAGATTTGGAGGGATCCTTTTTTACTTTTTGAGCATATCTTATAATGTAAATTAAACAGATAACCAATCCGACTAATAACATAACAATTCTTCCTGCTAAGCCAGTTGTCCAGTTTATTCCAGCCGCATTAGATGCTATTATTACACTAAATGGGTTTGTAGTAGCAATCATAGTTCCTATTGTAGACCCTATGTATATACAAGCAGTTGCAACCAAAGCATCATATTTTGCGGCTAAAAAAATAGGTATTAAAATAGGGTAGAAGGCGATGGTTTCTTCGGCCAGTCCAAACGTTGTTCCTCCTAAAGCAATTAGAGAAGTAACTAATATTATTAATATAAATTCTCTTCCTTTTAATGCATTTGCGAGCCAAGAAATTCCTGCCTCAAAAGCCCCTGTAGCATTTACAATTCCGATAAGACCACCTATTATTAAAACTAACAAAATGATATCAATAGTTGCCTCAATCCCTTTTAGAGGCGCCATAATTAGTGCAACAATCTCTTGTGGTTTGGGTTCGATTTGTTGGTAGGTTTTTGGAATATTTATGGCCTTGTAAATAGCGCCAGATGTAAAATTATTTAAGGGGATCTTTATGTTTAATTGCTCCAATGATTCTTGTGTTGCGCCCATTGTATATGTAGAATCCAAATTAGAAATTACAAAATTGTTATCATCCGTACTGTACATTAAAGTATCATAGGTCCCAGCGGGTACAATCCAAGTTAATACGGCTACAAATGCTGCAATTAATAATAGAATTGTGTGTGCGGTTGGGAAATTTATTTTCTTCATAACATGTGGATAGCGCAATACATTGCTTAAGCAAATATAATTGAATTCCGATTAGTTCTTTAAAAAGGAATAGGATTCAGTGGATTTGAAAAATTTGTATCCTATTTTTGTTTTATAAATTTAAAATAGGAACCATTGAGTTTACCACACAGCGCATTTTATATTTCTAATTCTGTTTCAAAAAAGAATTTGATTCAAAAAATTAAAGACGGAGCTGTTTTTAAACATATAGAAGAAAAACAAATTGAAGTATTCTCAGAGGTAACTTTAAATCAATTTATTGCTGAAGAAAAAAGGCATGGCGATTTTGTTGTAAAAAAAGATGCTTTAAAACAGAGTTTACTTAAGTATTCTGAAGGGGAACGAAAAAAAACATTGTTGGAGTTTTTATTGGCCAAAGAACCAGATGTCTTAATTTTAGACAACCCTTATGATAATTTAGATGCAAGTTCTCAATTGATATTAAAAGATAGATTTGAAACTATTTCTAATCGAATTATATTGATTCAGATTGCGCATAGAAAAAATGAAATTCTAGATTTTATAGATGCTGTTTATTGTCTGAATAATGAGAATTGGGAATTGTTAGATACCATCGAATCATTGAATGTTGATGAACCGTTTGTGGAGTCAATTCCAAAGCCTTATGAAACCATGAATATTGCAAATGAAGTATTGGTGGATATGAGAAACGTGAATGTTTCTTTCAATGGCGTGGCGGTGTTGGAAAATATTTCTCTACAAATAAAAAAGCATGAGTTTTGGCAAATTACTGGCAAGAATGGAGCAGGTAAAAGTACGTTGTTATCATTAATTACAGGAGATAGCGTTAAGGGCTATGGTCAAGATATTACACTGTTTGGAATTAAAAAGGGTAGCGGTGAAAGTGTTTGGGAGCATAAACGAAAAATCGGTTATTTTTCATCAGACATGAAAATGGGGTTTGCACGGAAGACTAGTCTTGAAAATATGATTCTTTCTGGGTTTTATGATTCTATTGGATTGTATGATAAGCCTACAAAGATTCAAATTGAAATAATGGTGCAATGGTTAAAATTGCTTGGGTTTTATGAAATGAGGAAGAAAAATTTCATATTTCTAACGGCAGCAGAACAACGCTTGGTCTTAATTGCAAGGGCAATGATTAAACATCCACCGTTGCTAATTTTAGATGAGCCTACTGCAGGTCTAGATGATAAATCTGTTCATTTATTAGTCTCCTTAATTAATAAAATCCATAACGAAACCAAAGCGGCCATTCTTTATGTATCCCATAAAAAGGAAGTCGGATTACACCCCTTAAAGAATTTTAATTTATAGGTTCAATTTACTGAAAAGTATAACTATCTATTACTACTTCCGAACACCTAAAATAACCAAAAGCATAATTATCTGGGTTGTTTGGATTTGTGCAATTTCCTTTCAGAGCAACAGGTGTAGCACTGAATGGGCCTCCACTTTCGTTTTGAGAGATTAGTAATTGCATAAATCTATGATATTGCTTCGAAATTCCATAAAAATGGATATCTACAACATCTCCAGGAGCAAATTCAACTTGATTGATATCTTCATCTTCTAAACGCTCATAAAACATGGTTATTTGATTTCCATCTGTAAATTCATCTGCCATATCGATTAAATCAGGCAGTAAGTCTCCTACTTTTTGAAACTTGAATAGATAAAAGTTTTCGATATTGGCAACATCGGTATACTGCACATTAACCTCAAGTGCATCTTCATCAAATCCGTTTTCTGTAGATTGATAAATATCATCAATGTCTGATACAGAAGTCATTGTTTCATGAGCAATATAGGTTTCTCCATTTTCAATAACTTCCAACCGATATGTATTGTTTAATATAGGTATAAAGGTGTTGGTTGAATAGGTTCCATCGTTTTGATCATCAAAAATAAAAACATCATTAGTGTTTTCATTGATGACTCGAACATCAGCCCCAGTGACCATTGGGATATTATTTTCATCAAAATACGGAGTAGATAAACTCAATTTAATCAATTGTTCATTTCCGATTGTGTTCTTTTCCCAATCTATAGAAGCTTCTATAACCAATCTTGGTTCTGCAATTGGAACATCAACATCAATTACATCTGTGCAAGAAGTAAACGAGAGTGTTACTAATAATATATATATAATCTTTTTCATGCTTAAAATTTAAAGTTGTACGTAACTGAAGGTACTATTCCGAAAATAGCCGTTCTAGTAGCCTCATTTGCGCCTGTTTCTCTATTCTGACCGAAGGATATGGCCGCAGCATTTTTGCGGTTGTACACGTTGTAAATTCCAAATATCCATTCTCCTTTCCATTTATTTTGAGGTCTTTTATTGGGAACATAAGTAGCGGAAATATCAATACGATGATAACTTGGTAATCTGTTTGAATTACGAGGAGCGTAACTCGCTATTTGCAAATCTTCATAGGTATATTGACCGTCTGGGTAGGTAACAGGTCTTCCTGTTTGATAAATGAAATTTGCACCAAATGTCCATTTGTCATTTTGCTTATAACTTCCAGTTACCGAAAAATCGTGAGTTCGATCGTACCCAGAATAATACCAATCTCCATCATTAATTCCAGGCCCTCTTGCCGATCCACCAGGAGTTCTCTGCTCAGTCTTAGAAATTGTATAAGCGAACCAGCCCGTAAATCTACCTTTTGTTTTTCTTAATAACATCTCCAATCCGTAAGCTCTAGACTCTCCATTCAATACTTCCGTTTCAATGGTATTCTGCCCAATTAGATTCGAACCATCTATATAATCTAAGCGATTATTTACAGTTTTATAATATCCTTCAACTTCTAAACTTAATTGTTTGTTGTTAAAGTTTCTGAAGTATCCTAAAGCATATTGATCTGATAATTGAGGTTGTACATATTGACCACTAGGTGTCCAAACATCTAAAGGTGTAACAGAAGTTGTATTAGATAGCAAGTGTATGTATTGTGCTACGCGAGAATAACCTGCTTTAATTGATGAAGACTCTGAAACTTGATACGAAATGCCAGCTCTCGGTTCAAAATTCCCGAAGTTTTTTATAGACTCGCTTTTTCCATATTCGGTTTCGCCAATAGGGTTTCCTGATTCATAAATGCCAAGTGCTTCATTATAAACTACAGGTTGATCATTTTCATAAAGCACCATAGATTGACCACCTAATCTGTTAAAGTAACTATATCTAAAGCCATAATTGGCTGTAATTTTGTCTGTTAGTTTATGTTCTGCATTGATATAAACGCCGCTTTCAAAAGCCCTTTTTTGATCTAATTGTAAAAAGTTAATTGCTGAATCGTCGGTTGTCGGATTGATTTGACCTGGATCAAAATCATAATAAATACCGTTAACTCCAAAATCTAATTTAAAAGAATCGCTTGCGTAATATTTTAAGTCATATTTGGCATTAAAATTTTTAATAGAGGAGACCCAATCAAATTCGAAAAGGTTTAAGGTTAGATCATAATCGTATTTGCTGTAAATTAAAGAAGCGTTAGAAAACAATTGATCATTAAAAATATGATTCCATCTTAGGTTGGCTGATGCATTACCGTAACTGTTTTCAAAGGCTCCTGAAAAATTAAAATCATCTCTTCCAAAATATCCAGAGAGGAATAATTTGTTTTTTTCGCCCAAAGCATAATTTGCTTTTAAGTTTAAATCATAAAAACTAGCGCTATTTTCTTCTCCTGCGGCTTTTAAAAATAGATGTGCATAAGAGCCTCTACCGGCGACTAAAAACGAACCTTTATCCTTGACTATAGGACCTTCAGCAGCAAGTCTACTAGAAATACTACCAATTCCACCAGTTAAATGGAAATCCTTATTGTTTCCATCTTTTTGACGTACATCTAGAACAGATGAAACACGTCCACCATATTTTGCAGGAATATTTCCTTTATATAATGTAATGTCTTTAATGGCATCGGCATTAAAGACAGAGAAAAATCCAAGTAGGTGAGAGGTATTATAAATAATGGCTTCATCTAGTAAAACTAAGTTTTGATCTACTGCACCACCACGCACATTAAAGCCGCTGGAACCTTCTCCGCTATTTGTAATTCCGGGTAAAAGTTGAATTGATTTTACAATATCAATTTCTCCTAATACAACAGGAATTTTTTTAATAGAAGCCATTTGTACTTTGGTAACTGACATCTGAGGCGTTCTTATGTTCACTGATTCAGATTCCGTAGATTCAATGACAACCTCGTCTAATTGTTCGGTTTCTTCAATTACTTCAAAATCGATCTTCTGATCTTTATCTAAAACAATCTCCTGCGACTGTTCTGAGTATCCAATAAATGAAATTGTTAAGGTGTAAGTACCTTTTGGTGCTGAGATAGAGTAAAATCCATACTCGTTACTTTGTGCACCTATGGTAGTTCCGTTTAAATAAATAGTGGCCCCATATATGGTTTCTCCATTTAGTTGATCTTTAACAATTCCACTGATGGTATAATTTTCTTGTGCGAAAATTGTAGTTGAAATAAGTAGAAATAGGAATGTTATTTTTTTCATTAGCAATGTCTAAAATATAAAAACAAAATTATGGCAATTAGAACGATCGTAAATAACGATTATTTCATTTTAACATAATCATTTGAAATAAAAAAAGGCAACTGCTTTTAACTAGTTGCCTTTTAATTTTTTAGATCAAATTTATTTTATTTCCAGTTTGGTCTTTTCGTCACCAATTTTAACAGTATAGGTGCCTTTCTTTAAATAATACTTTCCATTATCTGCTGGCTTTAAAGGCTTCTCTTTATTCTTTTTGTTATAGGCATTAACCGCTTTTTTAGAATACGTTAAATCATAATTTGCAGCATTGAAACCTTTATCTGTGTTTGATTTAAACTCGTTTATAATATTATCTTCAGTATCTAAAATTTGTATCAAAACTTCATTCGTTTTTGCGGAATAAAATTCAATTTGTTTAGATGGTTCATATGGAATTCCCCAAGACCCTCTCTTAGCCCCCCATCTTGATGATGCTCTTATCGAAGATACATCGAATAATGTTAAATCAGAAGTCAATTTCTTTTCATTCATCTGCTGAATGTTTGCAATTGAAGTTTTATAGATACTTCTACCATGGGTTCCGATTAATAAATGCTTTGCCTCTGGTTGAATAACAATATCATGAACTGCTGCAGCATTTAATCCTTTAGAAAACAATTCCCAAGATTCCCCTTGGTTAAAAGAAATATAGGTGCCATTATCTGTTCCAACATAAAGTATGTTTTCGTTTTCTGTATCTTCTCTAATTACGTTTACGGCAGCCGTTGGTATGTTGGAACTAATAGTTTTCCATGTTTTACCATAATCATCACTCTTATAAACATACACATTAAAATCATCCCATCTATAACCATTTAAGGTAAGATACACACGCTCCTTTTTATGCTTAGAGGCTATTACTCTAGATACCCATAAATCCTTTGGTAATGATGTTGAAATATGCTCCCAAGTTCCACCACCGTTTTTGGTTACATGAACAAGTCCATCATCGCTTCCAGTATATATCAGACCAAATTGAAAAGGAGATTCGTCGATTGTGGTAAGTGTTCCATAAGCAACATTTCCTTTTTTACCACCATTGGTTAAGTCATCGCTTATAGCTTCCCAATCATCTCCTTTATTCATAGATCGCATTAATTTATTTCCTCCTAAATACAAGATATCTTGATTGTGAGGAGAAAGTAGAATTGGAGTTTGCCAGTTGAAACGATATGGATTTTCTCCTAAAGTATGTTTAGGTTGTATGTAGGTGTTTTTATTTTTTGTTCTATCAATTCTAAAATAATTTCCAAATTGGAATCCGGTATATACGATATCCGAATTTCTATTATCAATTTGGACCTGCATTCCATCTCCACCCATAATTCCTTTCCATGGGTAATCTCCGCTACCGTGCCATCTTTTGCTTTCCGTTGCATTATGAGGTCCAACCCAAACACCATTGTCTTGAAGTCCTCCGTATACATTGTAATTTTTCTCGTGGTCTATATTTATGGCGTAGAATTGACCAACTGAAGGGGAATTATTCTTAATCCAATTTTCACCATCGTCATAAGTAATATTAACTCCGCCGTCATTACCATTTATTAAGTGGTTTGCATTTTCTGGGTTGATCCAAAGTGCGTGATGATCAGAATGCACATTACTAGCGCTAATAGATGAATACGTTTTACCTCCATCTTTAGATTTAACAATTGGAACTCCATAAATATAAATGTGTTCAGCGTTATGAGGTGAAACATAAATATGGCCGAAATAATAGCCATAACTAAAATACAAGCCTTCTAAATAGTCTTCATGTGTTTTGTTCCAAGTAATTCCTCCGTCTGTACTTTTATAAACTTCAGCTCCTATTACTGGAGTGTCGAATAATAAGGAATTTGCATCTTCTAAATAGTTAGCTATGTCAATTGGTTTTACTGAACCACTTGAAACAAGTTGTTTTACATTCTCAGCACGATACTTTTCTTGAAATCCGTTTTGCTTTAAAAAAGCATTTAATTTAGAATTGTCCAATGCCATAAAATCGTCCTTAGACATTGTTTTAAAATCATCTTTAACTAGCATTTCTTTCGAAGTATCTTTAGAAGTTTCTTCCGGCCTTCTGAATTGACTGTCATGAATAGCGTATATAGTATTACTGTCATATATTGCCAATCCTATTCTACCAACGCCATCGCCAGTTGGGAACCCACTTTTATCCGTAGAAACTTTGACCCATGATTCCCCTGCGTCAGTACTTTTGTAAATCCCTGAATTATTTCCATTCCCACTGAAATTCCAGGCTTTTCTGTCTTTAGTCCAAGATGAGGCAAACATTAAATTATAGTCATTCGGATTTACTTGAACATCAATTATTCCAGAGGCTTCATCAACAAATAAGGTTTGTTTCCATGTTTTACCGCCATCTGTAGTTTTGTACATTCCACGCTCTTTGTTAGTTGAATACAAATGTCCCGTAACTCCAACAACTACTTCATTTTTATCTTTTGGATTGATTAGAATGCGTGCAATGTGGTGAGAGTCGTGTAAACCAACATTTGCCCATGTTTCTCCATTGTCTTCAGATTTTAATAAACCAATTCCAGCATAAGTCGAGCGAGAAGCATTGTTCTCCCCAGTACCTACCCAGATTGTTCTGCTGGCCCAATGTACATCTATATCGGCTATATTTTGAGTGTCTGCATTGTCTATAATAGGGGTAAAGGTTGTTCCATTATTTGTTGTATGCCAAACACCTCCAGAGGCATAGGCTACATAAAATTCAGTAGGTTCATCAGGATTTACGGCCAAATCTACTACACGGCCACTCATAACCGTTGGACCGATATTTGTAAACTCGATATTTTTGACCAATGAAGTATTGGCCATTTCATTCTTAAGTTTTAATGCTTCTTGAATTTCAGAAGCAGAAGTTGCAGGTTGCTGAGCAAAAGAAATTATACTCGAGAAAACTGAAAGTAGAACTAAATTGATTTTTTTCATGGTTAGTATTTTAATGTGATTGAATTGGCATTAATTATAAATTGATCTGGATTTTGTTCATTCTTAAAAACAATAAAGAGCGTTGAATTTTTGTTTTTAGAATTAATATTTATGCTGTAATCTTTGAATTTGTCATTTGAATTCTTTGGTCTTTCAACATGAACAGACCCTAATATTTTTCCTGTTACACTATCTTCTCTAAATTCAATAATTCCTTTGTATTCATAATTAGCAGTAAAGTACCCGTTGAGTTCTATTTTTTGAACTTCTTTTAAATTTAAATTATTAAATTTCAGAAAAGAGTTATGTTTTATAGAGCCTATCAAGTCTTGGCCTTTTGCATTCCAACTACTCAGACCATCACTTTTTTCATTGGCTTTTTCTGCTTCTATTTTAGGTGGGTTAAACACGATATGTTCATTAACACTTAGTTCAGCATTGGGAATATCACTATTACCTTTATCAAGATAAGAAGCCATTAATACATAAGCACCTTCAGAGTTAGATTTTAAATGTTCGTTAAAAACAATTTCTCCTTCAAGCGGTAATTTAACGTCATCTTTTTTATCGACCTCCTTTAAGGAAAGTATATAGTCTACAACTTTTTCAACATCATCAACTTTAAGTTGTGGATGCGCAGACATCAATGACTCACCCCAAACTCCAGTTCCGCCTTTTATTATTTTTGAAACTAAATAATTCTTATCTGTTTGATTATATTTATTTGCAATTTCGATATAACTTGGACCATTAACCCTTATATCTGCGGCGTGACAAGCCTTGCAATCTGAATTATCTATGTGTTGTAAACCAATTGGTGTTGTGTTTTTTTGATGGCCAACAGTAGCTTTTATAAGATCTTTTCCTTGTGGTATATAATTTAAAGTAATGGTTACATCTTCTGGTTTAATTGATCCATTCTCGGTACTTCCATCTTGTTTGTCGGTTACAATTACTTTATACTTCACTTTTTTATTATTCCAATATAAATTATCATTAGGTTCTGTTTCAATGCTCAATTCAGGAGCATCATTACCTACTAGTATTTTTGTTGTTGCAACAGCTTCTTTTCCGTTGTTGTCTTTAACAATTAATGCAACTGTATATGTTCCTGGTGTTTCAAACGTAAAAGAAGGATTTTTTTCGATTGATTGCTCTTCTGAAGAGGTGAATGACCATGAATAGCTTAAGTCATCCATATCGTAATCTTTACTAGCCTCTCCTTTAAATTGAACAGTTAATGGTACGCCTCCTACCTTTTTATCATTTTCTATTACTGCAATTGGTTCTCTATTACCTTCTAAGAATGATATTTTATTCAATCTAGCATCCATGTTTTGAGAATTCCATTTTTGACCATACTCCAAAACATAAAGGCTTCCATCTGAGCCAAAAATCATATCCATTGGATGCGAAAATTCATCGGATGTCATGAAAGGATCTGCCTTTACATAATCATAATTTTCGTCTAATGTCACAACATAAATCCAATCACGCATCCATTCATATACGAACAACTTATTTTCGAAATATTCGGGAAAAGTTGATTTAGCATTTGGAGCATCGGATTTATGGAATACAGGTCCCGCCATTGGGTTTACACCGCCACTACCCAGCCATGGAAATTCTTCTATTGGTGCATAAGAATACCAAATAAGTGATTCTTGTACAGGTGGTAATTTTTCCAATCCAGTATTGTTGGGTGAATTGTTTATGATGTTATTAGGATCAAATTTATCACCTGATTTATTTAGTGTAAAGTCATAATCATTGTACAATTTATTATTTCCACGTGTATATGGCCATCCCCAGAAACCAGCTTTTCGAGCTTGGTTAAATTCTCCCATACCTTCTGGGCCTCTATTTGGGTTTGACTTTCCGGCATCTGGTCCAACATCACCCCAGTATAAAAATCCGGTTTTACTATCTATAGAAGGTCTAAAAGGATTTCTTAACCCCATAGCATAAATTTCTGGTCTTGCTTTCGGATTTCCTTCTGGGAACAAGTTATCCTCAGGAATGGAGTATGAGCCATTGTCTTCGGGTTTAATACGTAAAATCTTTCCTCTAAGATCATTGGTGTTCGCAGCAGATTTTTGAGCATCCCATAACGCTCTTCCTGGGCGTTCATCTATTGGAGCAAATCCGTCAGATTCAAATGGATTTGTATTGTCTCCTGTAGTTATAAATAAATTACCATTCGGTCCAAATTCCAAAGCACCTCCACTATGACAACATTCTCTTATGGTAGGAATTTTTAAAAGTATTTTTTCTGAATCCAAAACCAATTCATCACCAATTAAATCAAATCGAGAAATATGCTGAATTGGTTTATCTCCAGGTGCAGAATAAAATAAATAAATCCAATTATTTTGTTCATAATTGGGATCTACTGCTAGACCTAATAAACCATCCTCGTTGCCATAAAATAAATTTAAGTTGCTTAGCACCTTTGTGCTTTTAGATTTAAAATCATACAATTTTAACGCCCCTCTTCTTTCAACAAATAAAATACCTCTCCCTGGTAATTCATCTAGTTCCATGGGTTCGTTTAAATTAAAATCTAGTACTTCTCTTTTAAATCTTGTTTCTTCTGGAATACTTTCCGTTTTGGCAAGCCCATAGTCTAATTTATTAGAACCTATTGCATATTTAATTCCTCCTAAAAGATGAGTCATAAATACAGTATTATCATATGTTTCATCTGTATGACCCATTTCCGTATAAAATGCTCGGCCACCATCATAATCATGATACCAAGAAATTGGGTGGTTTTCACCATTTTTACCACCTTCATATGAAGACTCATCAACTTTCAAAATAACATTTACATCTGGGTTCATGTCTTTGAAATTATACCATTCATCTTTTTTAATCCAGCCATCTTCCATGTGAGCAACTGATGGGTGTGATTTGTCAATAATATTTATAGTAGCATCTTGAATATGAGGATGACTTTCGAAGTAAGCACCGACTAGTTTATTATACCATGGCCAATCATATTCTGTATCAGTAGCTGCATGAACACCTACGAATCCTCCACCAGCTTGAATATAACGTTCGAATTCTGCTTGTTGAACATTGTTGAAAATGTCTCCAGTAGTATTCAAGAAAATAACAGCGCTATAATTTTCTAGTTTTTTTTGGGTAAAATAAGAAGCATCTTCGGTTGCAACAACGTTAAAATTATGTTGTTTTCCTAGTTCTTTTAAGGCTTCAACTCCTTTTTCAATAGAGCTATGTCTAAAGCCTTCTGTTTTGGAAAAGACTAAAACGGTGTCAGTTTTAGTTGTGCAAGAAAATAGTAAAAGTAATGTTAAAAGTAGTAAGGCTAGTTGTTTGAATTGAGTCATTCTTTTTATAAAATTTGAGAGAATCTCAAAAGTATCAAAAAAAATGTAATTTAATCTTTTTTAGTTGTTCCTTTTTTTACAGCTCTATAATTCTCGTAACATTCAATTACAGCCTCAATTACTTGAATATCACTTGCGTTTTTCACAAAGTATTCCGAGTAGTTGCATTCATCAAGCAGTTCGTCTAACTCCTGTCTGCTCATTTCTAAGTATTCGAGCATTAACTCTCTGTTAACCTTTGAATTCAACATGTCTCTTACTTCATTTTCTTCGCGCATTTGCTTCAACTTTTTTAACTGCTTTGGCTTAGAGCCAAATAGGTTATAAACAAAGTCGACGGGGTGGAAAATTGCATCAACTGGTGAAGAGTAGGTTTTCTTTTTAGGTTTACCTACTTCGTAGGTTTGAGGTAATCCATTAATATGAATTCTCGTGTATTTGTCAGTAGGTACGTTTTTAGAATCAATTTCCAGAACACCAACTAATTGAATCGTTTGTACTTGTACTTCTTCAATTAGTTCCGCTTGTTCATAAAGTGATATATCTAAAGGGTTTCCTTTTGTTAAATCGTTGGTAATTTTAACTTTTAATGATTGATATCCTAAATGGGATAAAAATATAGTATCATTTGCTTTTACCGGGATTGTAAAATTACCTTCGCTATCACTAATGGCTCCTCTAATTGTATTCATGTTAAAAACATGGGCACCTGCCAATGGTTTTTTATCATCACCACTTACTATTTTTCCAGTAAGTTCAATTATTTCATCACTAACTTCAGATACAGTGTCTTTTACTTGTTCTTGAGCAATACCAACAAAAGAGCAAGATAAAATGGCTATGAGGAGTAATTTTTTAATCATAGTGCAAGTATACTAATAATTATGATGTTAAAAGTTAAAGAACTGTGAAACATCCTTAAAAAATTACCTGCTTAGGAATTGCATAAATAATTGTGTTTTGGACGAGTTAATTTTGTACATCAAAAACTTAAAAAAAGACGTATATTTGCAATCTTAAATTTTTGATAATGAAACGAGTAATAGTTGGTCTTTCTGGTGGTGTAGATAGTAGTGTAACTGCTTATTTATTGCAGCAGCAAGGGTATGAAGTTATAGGCCTATTTATGAAGAATTGGCATGATGATTCAGTTACTATTTCTAATGAATGTCCATGGTTAGAAGATAGTAATGATGCTATGTTAGTTGCAGAAAAATTGGGAATTCCGTTTCAAGTTGTTGATTTAAGTGAACAATACAAAGAAAAGATTGTTAATTATATGTTCCGTGAGTATGAAATGGGACGTACTCCGAATCCAGATGTACTTTGTAACAGAGAGATAAAATTTGATGTTTTTATGAAAATTGCGCTTGATTTAGGAGCCGATTTTGTTGCAACGGGTCATTATTGCCGAAAAGGTGAAATTGAAAAAGACGGAGAGAAGATATATCAGTTAAAAGCAGGAGTAGATGGTAATAAAGATCAATCGTATTTTTTATGTCAACTATCTCAAGAGCAATTGAAAAAATCGTTATTCCCGATAGGTGAATTAACGAAGCCAGAAGTAAGAGCCATTGCAGCGGAACAAAACCTAGTAACTGCCGAAAAGAAAGATTCACAAGGACTTTGCTTTATTGGAAAAGTGCGTTTGCCAGAATTTTTGCAACAGCAATTACAACCTAAACAAGGTGTAATTGTTCAAGTTCCAAAAGAGTCGAATGTGTTTAATGCGGAAAAACCCGTATTTAATTCCGTTGAGGATGAATTAAAGTTTAAGGCTACAAAGTTTATCTATAACCAACAAGATGGAAAAGTTGTTGGTGCACACCAAGGAGCGCATTATTTTACCAAAGGACAACGTAAAGGATTAAATGTTGGTGGAACTAAAGAAGGGCTGTACGTAATTGAAACGGATGTAAATGAGAATGTTATTTATGCGGGTGAAGGTAAACAGCATCCAGGGTTATATCGTCATGTTTTACATGTTAATAATGAAGAGATCCATTGGGTTCGTGAAGATTTAGAACTCGCTAATGGCGAATCAATGCCTGTTCAAGCTCGAATTCGTTATAGACAACAATTAGAGAATGCAATTTTATATAAGTTTGAAGATGGTTTGTACGTGTCATTTGAAAATGCACAATCGGCTATTACAGAAGGGCAGTTTGTTGCTTGGTATGTGAATGAAGAATTATTAGGTTCGGGAGTTATTTCTTAACTTCGTACTATGCAAAATAGTATCACAGAACTTTTCGAAATTAAATATCCAATTATTCAAGGTGGAATGGTATGGAATAGTGGTTGGCGCTTGGCTTCTGCAGTTAGTAATGCTGGAGGTCTAGGGCTAATTGGTGCAGGAAGTATGTACCCTGAAATTCTTAGAGAGCACATTCAGAAATGTAAGAAAGCTACAGGAAATCCTTTTGGAGTGAACGTTCCATTATTGTATCCAAATATTGAGGAAATAATGGATATTATTGTGAAGGAGGATATTAAAATTGTGTTTACTTCTGCCGGGAATCCTAAGTCATGGACTACTTTTTTAAAGGATAAAGGAATTACCGTAGTGCATGTGGTAAGCAGTGTAAAGTTTGCATTAAAAGCACAAGATGCCGGAGTAGATGCGGTGGTTGCTGAAGGTTTTGAGGCAGGAGGTCATAATGGAAGAGAAGAGACTACTACTTTCACCTTGATTCCGATGGTAAAAGAACAGATAAATATTCCATTACTTGCTGCAGGTGGAATTGCAACCGGAAGAGGAATGTTGGCGGCAATGGTTTTAGGAGCGGACGGAGTACAAATTGGAAGTAGGTTCGCTGCAAGTACGGAATCATCAGCACATGATAATTTCAAACAAAGAGTTGTAGATACAAAAGAAGGAGGTACTCAGTTAACATTGAAGGAATTGGCTCCTGTTAGGCTTATAAAGAATCAATTTTTTGATGAAGTTCAGGAGTTATATAAAGAAAACCCAACCAAAGAACAATTAAAAGAGTTATTAGGAAGAGGTAGGGCTAAAAAAGGAATGTTAGAAGGTGATTTGGTAGATGGAGAATTGGAAATCGGGCAGATTGCTGGGCTTATTCATGATATAAAACCAGTGTCAGAAATTATAAAGGAATTAGTTGAAGAGTATGAAGATGTAAAAAAGAGTATATAAAAAGCGGCTTCCAAATGG
>MPDD01000041.1 GCA_001874265.1 Bacteroidetes bacterium MedPE-SWsnd-G1
AATTACTTTTTAATTGTTTAAGATTCTAATTCTGATTATGGAAAAATTATTGCAATGGAATTTGTGTGAAATATAGCTTGTAATGAGGTAGTTTAAGATAATTCTCTAAAAAATTTTGTAAATCTGAGAATTTCTCTTGCTAAGGGGATTGATTTCATTAAATTTGGAATAGGCAATAAGGTTAGAAAAAAACATTTTTCGATGTTTTTAAACATAATCTGAAAATGAAATTCAACAAGATAGTAAAAAGGTTTCGATAAAGTGAGAACAATAAAAACAGAGATTATTCCAATACAGTCAACCATTGCAAAGGTTAATGCTCCACGTGAATTAAATAGGGAAGCAATTTGTGTTTTTGTAGCAACAGGCTTTTTTCTTGATACAGATACTTATTGGAAAAACGAAGTTGTTTTGAAGCCAGGAACTATTAATTATTTGGATGATAAGAACTTTTTAATAGAAAGCGAATCATGGTTTCAATGGCACTATTCCCCTAAAAATATTGATTTTAACCATTGTGTGACACAGTTTTCAGAATTGTTTGAATCCATAATTGATGAGCAGGTTGGGGATAAGAAAGTAATATTGCCGTTGTCAGGAGGATTGGATAGTAGGACGCAGGCAGTAGCTCTGAAAAATCATTCTCAAATTCATACCTATAGTTACAGGTTTAAAAATGGTTACCCAGAAGATTATATTGGTGAAAAAATAGCAGATTCTTTGGGTTTTGAGTTTACGAAGTTAGAAGTTAGTAATGGATATTTGTGGGACAGTATAGAACAGTTAGCAGAAATTAATCAGTGTTATTCAGATTTTACACATCCAAGGCAAATGGCATTTATTGAACAGTATGCCAAGATGGGTGAGGTCTTTAGTTTGGGGCATTGGGGAGATGTATTGTTTGATGGTATGGGGTCATCAGTAAAGTGGACAAAGGATCAAGAAATAAATTGGGTATTGAAAAAAATTGTGAAAAAAGGTGGATTAGAATTGGCGGAAAATTTATGGAAAGAATGGGGGCTAAATGGAAATTTTAAAAACTACTTTGTTGAACGAATTAAAGGTTTATTGGAATCGATAAAAATTGAAAACACAAGTGCCAAGTTACGAGCATTTAAAACTAATTATTGGGCTCCGCGTTGGACTTCGGTTAATTTGGGTGTATTCGAAAGCGCGTTACCGATATCATTGCCATATTATGACCAAGGAATGTGCGAATTTATTTGTACAGTCCCAGAAGAATACCTGAAAGGCCGTAAAATTCAAATTGAATATATTAAGCGAAAATCCCAAAAAGTTGCTAATATTACATGGCATGCTCAAAAACCATTTAATTTGAATAACTACAATTTAAATAAATCACCATATAATTTGCCTTATCGTATCTTAAATAAAGTAAAGCGAGAATTTAATAACAAGTTAGGGAGACCTCACGTATCTCGAAACTGGGAATTGCAGTTTATTGGTGCTCAAAACGATGAGAATTTAAGAGGATATCTCTTTAGTTCAGAGTTGCTTAACGAAATACCTAAGGGGTTGGTTAATGAATTTTATGAAGCCTTTAAAAGTGGAAACACAGTCAAATATTCGCATCCAGTGAGCATGCTACTAACATTGGCAGCTAAATTTAAAATGGAAACGCTTAAATAATGTATATAGGATGAAAAGGGGTGTTTTTTTAATGAAATTGATGTTTAAAAGATTAATTTCTGTCTTTTTGTTCAGAAAATATGTAAAAAACAATGAATTATTACAAAAGGATATTAACCAAACTTATAATGTTAGAAATTGTAAAGTAGATTACCAATCAGTTGAAAAGAGGTTCTATCATCTTATGCAGAATTATCCAGAATTTTCGTTTGTTTTCCTTTGGAGGATTAATAAAAGTGATTCGATATTAAAAAATGTATTTTCTACACAAATGATGTGCAAGATTTTTAAGAGTACCAAGATTGAAGGAGGTCTGGTTTGCTTTCATCCATTTTCAACTGTGATTAATGCAAAATCGATTGGAGAGAATTTTGAGTTTAGAAGCAACTTAACAATTGGAAACAAGTATAATGATAATAACCTTGTACCTATTATAGGAAATAATGTTACTGTAGGTGCAAATGTTTGTATTATTGGTTCAATTGAAATAGGAGATAATGTGGTCATAGGAGCGGGAGCAGTTGTGGTAAATTCTGTACCTTCTAATAGTGTAGCCGTCGGAAACCCGGCTAAAGTGGTGAAAAAAGTACTCCAATAGATGATGCATCAAAAGATTAAAATACTTTATACAATTCCAAATTTTGACTCTGCAGGAAGTGGTAAAGTCGTATATGATATGGTTAAGTTCATTGATAAAGATAGATTTGAACCTCATATTGCTTGTTTTCATAACCAAGGTTCATTGTTTAAAAAAGTGAAGGAATTAGGCGTACCAATACATATATTTCCATTTGCCATTTCATATCGCCCTTTCTTATCTTTTCCTATACGAATATTAAAATTGATTGTTTTTTTTAAAAAACACAATTTTGATTTAATTCATTCTTGGCATTGGAGTTCTGATTTTTCAGAACCGTTAGCCGCTAAATTATCTAGAACTTCTTACGTCTATACAAAAAAAGCAATGAGTTGGGGTAACAAAGCATGGAAGTTACGCTCTAAGTTAAGTACCAAGGTAATCTATATAAATAAAGATATGGGGACTGATTTTTTTCATAACATGAAGAATAAAGCAGTATATATACCCTTAGGTGTAGACATCACTTATTTTAATCCTCAAATAAAAGTTGATGAGCCTGTAGAATATCAAGGAATTACTACGAAAGACTTTATAATAGTTTCAGTAGCAAATTTAGTACCGGTGAAGGGCATTGAAGTACTGCTAGAGTCCATACAGGAATTTAATAATTTAAACATAAAAGTATTTATTGTGGGGCATAATGATAGTGAGTATGGAGATTATTTAAAATCTACATTTAAGGAAAATAATATTTACTTTGTTGGGAAACAACTAGATGTGAGACCCTATTTAGCTAAAGCAGATTTGTTTGTTATTCCAACTAAAAATGAGGGTAGAAAAGAAGGGATGCCTATAGCTCCAATGGAAGCGATGGCTATGGGGAAAATAGTTGTTGGTTCCAATATTTCAGGAATTAAAGATATTCTTAACCCATTTCCTGAATGTTTATTTGAGCCAAATTCAGTTGATAGCCTGATGGAACGTATTCAATATATCATGCAGTTTAGCAGAGAAGCAAAATTAGAACTTCAAAAGAGAATGAAAAAAGAAATAGAAAGTAACTATACTCTTGACCAATTTGTTACAAATCAACAAGAGGTTTATTTTAAAATGATGAAATGAAAATAGGGATCGTACTTTCTAAAGTGCCTTCATATTCTGAAACTTTTTTTGTTTCAAAAATTAAGGGTTTGCAGCAGCATGGCCATGCAGTTATTTTATTTGTGCAATCTGGAGATGAAGTCTTTGATTTATGTCCAGTAAAAACAGCGTTTCCTGTTTATAAAAGAAATGTTGTAAAGCAATTGTGGTGGATTTTAAAGGTGTTTTTACTTTTTATACGCCACTTTAAGGTTTGTCTTAGATTTGTGCAAACTGAACGAAGTCATGGAACAGGATGGTTTGGAGTTTTTAAGAAGTTATATGTAAACATGCATATACTCACCGAAAAATTAGATTGGTTGCATTTTGGATTTGCCACCATGGCATTAGGGAAGGAACATGTTGCCAAAGCTATAAAAGCAAAAATGGCGGTGAGTTTTCGAGGTTTTGATATGGCTATATATCCTATCAAGCATCCCAATTGTTATAAAACCTTATGGGAGCAAGTGGATAAGGTGCATACTATTTCGAATGATTTATATCAATTGGCCTTAGCTAATGGATTAAGTAGTGAAATTCCATTTCAAAAAATTACACCAGCCATTGATATCAGTAATTTTAATGAAGTAGTTGTAGACCATCAAAATAGTATTGAAAGGATTAAAATAATGACTGTAGCACGCTTACATTGGAAAAAGGGTTTGACCTATACATTACAAGCGTTAAAACTTTTGAAGGATTCTGGAGTAAAATTTCAATACACTTTAGTTGGAGAAGGTGAAGAATATGAAAAACTCATGTATATTCGAGCCAAATTAGATTTAGTGGAAGAAGTTGATTTTATAGGTAAAGTTTCTCATCGCGAAGTTAAAGAACTACTAAATCAGCATCAAGTTTACCTTCAATACAGCATTTCTGAAGGGTTTTGTAATGCAGCGCTAGAAGCACAAGCCATGGGCTTATTATGCATCGTTTCTGATGCAGAAGGATTGTCAGAAAATGTATTAGACGGTAAAAGTGGTTGGGTGGTGCCAAAAAGAGTACCAGAGAAATTAGCTGCAAGGATTGTGGAGGTACATGCTTTAGAAAAAGAGGTTAAAAAACAAATAATTGATTTTGCCGTAAATAGAGTACAACAAGAATTTAATTTAGAGAAACAACAAGATGAATTTGTAACTTTTTATTCTTAAAATGAAGAAAATACTGAGGAGATTTTATACGAAATTAAGATTTATGATTTTTAAAGAAAACGAGTTTGAATCTACTGAGTTGTGTGGTGTTGATTTAAAATCTCTTAAAGGAACCATTAGACAAAAAGTAGATTATGATGATGCTTGGTTTTTTTATTTAGCAAAGCATCATCAGGTTATTTTTGATATTGGTGCTAATGTTGGGTATACCGCTTTATTGGCAATGATTCAAAATGGCCTTAGACGCTATGTTTTGCTAGATCCTAATCCTTTGGCAATTGCTAGTGCGAGTCAAAATTTATTGATGAATGGTTTTGGTATGAATGCTTCTTTTGTCAATTCTTTTGTTTCAGATAAAGAAAAGAATAAGATTAAATTTTATACGGTTGGAACGGGGGCAGCAGGGAGTATGTTTGCTAGTCATGCTAAAACAGCAGCTAAATTAAATCAATGGTTTTATGTCGATACGACAACGGTTGATAGTTTAGTGGATAATTATCATTTAATTCCAGATTTAGTGAAAATTGACGTGGAGGGAGCAGAATATTTGGTGCTTGAAGGTGCGAAAGCATTAGCAAGAAATCAAAAAACATTTTTTTTTGTGGAAATGCATGCGTTAGCCGAGGTGACCATGGAGGAAAACGCGAAAAATATATTGGCTTGGTGTAATGAAGTGTCTTACAACGCATGGTATATGTCAGAAGCAAAAATTATGATAACTCCTGAAATTATTGCTCATAGAGGAAAGTGTCATTTGTTACTTATACCTAAGGAAATGGAATACCCTTTATACTTAAAAGGGATTAAGCAAGGAAATGCGTTGCCAAATTCAATTGAAAGAACATGATCTTTAAATTTTTAACATATATAAGACCTGTTTGGTATTTTAATAAGGCAAGAATGGACGATTCAACCGTTTTTCCCAATCCAAATGATATACCCAAAGAAGTTTGGGAGCAAATAGAAGTTGATGAAGGGTATATTAGTGAAATGGCTATAGAAAGAGATTTGGCTTGGCAAGCACACCAAAAAGGTTATATTGGAAAAAGTAATACATTAAAATTTTCGGATAGAGTTCCGCTCATTGATGAATATCGTTTTGTTCGGAAATATCATAAAAAACACTGGGCTACTTATTGTTTATTAATGCGGTTGCTAAGTTTTTGTAATCCAATTAAGGAGTTATCCGCATGGAATAAAACCCGAAGTATAAAACAGAAAGCAATTTTTAAAAAACAACTGTTGGTAGACTGGAATTCTTATTCTAGTTCCTTGGTTCAAAAATGCCCTAAAATCACAATCATTATTCCAACATTAAACAGGTATAATTATTTAAAAGATGTGTTGTTGGATTTGGAGAAACAAGACTATTCTAATTTTGATGTTATTATAATGGATCAATCGGAGCCATTTAATAAATCATTTTATAACCAGTTTCAATTGGATATTCATGTAGAATATCAAAAGGAAAAGGCGTTATGGCTGGCAAGAAACATGGCCATTAAAAAATCTGATGCTATGTATTATTTACTCTTTGATGACGATAGTAGAGTTAATCCTGATTGGATATCGAATCATTTAAAAGGCTTAGATTATTTTAATGCGGCTATTTCTTCAGGGCAATCGATTTCAAAAAAAGATCAGAAATTACCAGAGAATTATAGTTATTTTAGAATAGCAGATTTATTAGATACGGGCAATGTACTGATTAAAAGAGAAGTGTTTGAATCTATAGGGCTATTTGATCGACAATTTGAAAAGCAACGCATGGGAGACGGTGAATTTGGAATGCGCGCTTATTTAAATGGTTTTTTGAATATTTCTAACCCGTATGCAACTCGATTGCATTTAAAAGTAAAATCTGGCGGATTAAGGCAAATGGGGTCTTGGGATGCCTTTAGACCTAAAAATATTTTTGCTCCGAAGCCAATTCCGAGTGTATTGTATTTGTATCGTAAATATTTCGGAAATAATTTAGCAAAATGGGCATTAATAAAATCCATTCCACCATCAATAATTCCATATAAATTTAAAAAGAATAAACCTCTTTTAGTGTTAGGAGTCCTGATATCAATACTTCTATTTCCTTTGGTGTTAATTCAAATTGTCAATTCCTGGAGACAAGCGTCAATAAAATTAGAACATGGACCTGAAATTGAGAAATATGGGTAGAATTTTGATTATTACGCCAGAGTTTCCTCCTCAACCAGGAGGTATTGGAAATCATGCTTGGAATCTTGCTAGCCAACTTCAGCAAAACAATTATGAGGTCTTAGTGATAACCAATTCTAGAAATGAATCAGAAAAAGAAAGTGAATTTGACAATAAGCAATCTGTAATTATAAAAAGAATAGCTAAGAGTAATTTTAATACTTTAACCTATTTAAAAAGGGTTATTCTCATTAAGAATCAGCTAAAATTATTTAACCCTAACATTGTTTTTTTCTCAGGGAAGTTTCCAATATGGATGTTAGGGGTATTAAGATTAAAAAATTCAATTAAAAAAATTGCCGTTGTTCATGGATCTGAATTAACAATTTCAAATAAATTTAAAAGGTGGCTACTTTTAACAGGATTGTCGAAAAGTTTTAAAATTATTGCGGTTTCTAATTTTACAAAGAGTTTGATTCCAAAAGAGTTTCATTCTAAAACCGAAGTAATTAACAATGGATTCAATAAACATGCTCTTAAAAGAAATTCGGTAATAAGAAATGACAAAGAATCGCTTGATTTGATTACCGTTGGGGCAATGAGTCAACGAAAGGGACAACATAATGTAATTAAGGTATTGCCATTGTTAAAAGAAAAATATAAGCATATTAAATATCATATTGTTGGAATTCCGGGTTATCGAGCACAATTGGAAGAACTATCAATAGCATTGGACGTTAAGAATGAAGTGGTGTTTCATAATGTGCTACATCAAAATGAATTAAATGATTTATTAGCGAAATCTACTATTTTTATGATGCTAAGCCAGCCGGGTGATTCTGGAGAATTGGAAGGGTTTGGGATTGCGTTACTAGAGGCAAATTATGTTGGTATTCCTTCTATAGGATCTAAAAACTGTGGAATAGAAGATGCAATAAATGATCGAAAATCGGGTATTTTAGTGGATGCTTTTAATCTAGCAGAAATTGAGTGCGCCATAGAAGAAATAATGAGTAACTATAAACAATATCAGCAAAATACCCTTGAGTGGTCTAAAATGTTTACTTGGGAAGAAGTTGTCAAAAACTATATTAATATCATAGAGTCGTGAAACTTGCCATTATCTCACATACGCAACATTATAAAAAAACGGATGGTACTATTGTCGGGTGGGGGCCTACAGTGACCGAAATCAATCATTTAACAGGTATTTTCGATGAAATCTTTCATATAGGAGTATTGGTTGAAAATGAGGAGGTTCCTTCAAGCGCAATTCCTTATGCAAATGAAAAGATTCATTTAATTCCATTGAAAAAAGTTGGTGGTAAAAAGGTCAGCGATAAAGTTGAAATTTGTAAACAAATACCTTCGGTAATTTCTGTTGTTAAGAAAACCTTGAAAAAGGTAGATGTTTTTCAATTAAGGGCACCAACGGGAATGGGTGTGTATTTAATTCCTTATTTGACTTTTTGTAGTTCAAAAAAAGGCTGGTTTAAATATGCAGGTAATTGGATTGAGAAAAATCCAGCAATTGGATTTGCAATTCAGCGTTGGATGCTTAAGCATCAAAATAGAAAAGTAACGATGAATGGAAGTTGGACAAATCAACAAAAGCAATGTATTTCTTTTGAGAACCCGTGTTTAACAGAACAAAATAGGGTAGATGGTAATGATGTTGTTGCTATTAAAAGTTGGGACTCTAAACGAATCAATTTTTGTTTTGTGGGAACGTTTTATAAACGAAAAGGAATAGATAAAATAATAGAAGCATTGTCAAATACCAGCACAGAACAAATTGATACCTTCTATTTTGTTGGTGGTGGTGATAATATTGAAAAGTATAAAGATGATTCAAAGCGAATAAATTGCAATATAAAGTTTACTGGATTTTTAGATAAGAATGAAATTGTAAAAATTTATGAAAAGAGTCATTTTATTGTCTTGCCATCGGATAATGAGGGCTTTCCAAAAGTAATAGGAGAGGCTATGAATTATGGATGTGTTCCGATAGTATCAAAGGTTTCCTGTATTGATCAGTATATAGAGAATTCTGTAAATGGATTTTTAATAGCACCCAATACAAGTGAAAGGTTAATAACAATATTTGAGAATTGTGTTAAATTAAAGAATGAGAAATTCCATGATATTATTTACCGAAATTATAAATTAGCAGAGAAGTTTACCTATACCTATTACAATCAACAACTAAAGGATCACGTTTTAAATGACTAAAAAAAGTTCCATAATAAATATCGACTTATTACTAGTTGTAATTCATATGGCATTTGGATTTTTAATGTTAAATCGTACCATGTCCAAATCACTGAATTTATTATTATTTGCAGTGGCTTTTATTTCTATTTTGGCTAAGAAAAATAAAAATCAAGAAGCCTTATATTGGTCTGCATATGTGGTTGGGTCGGAGGTATTGTTTCGAATGTCCAAGGGTCTTATATTTTATGAATTTCCGAAATATATGGTATTTATTTTTTTGTTTACGGGTTTAATAATCGAGAAAAAAAGACATGAAATCTCACCAGTTTTTATCATTTATATACTTCTATTGTTAGTAGGAATTGCATTTACCGAAATTCCTTATCCAGAGTCCATTCGTACTAACGTCATTTTTAATTTAAGTGGACCTATTTTGTTAGGCATGTGTGCAATGTATTTGTACAAAAGGGAACTTTCTAAAGAAACTGTATTAAAAATGTTAAAATATATGGGACTGCCAATTATTTCAATGGTTGTTTATATTTATTTTAAAGTTCCAGATTTAAGAGATATTGTATTTGGTGGAGTATCTAATAGAGTTACTTCAGGAGGATATGGGCCAAATCAGGTTGCCACAATTTTGGGAGTGGGGATTTTTATTTTTGCTGTCTATTTAATAGTTTCTAAACGATTTTCAGGATTTTTTATATTAGATGTTCTTATCTTGATTTATGTAAGTTATAGAACTTTAATTACGCTTTCAAGAGGTGGGTTAATTACAGGGATTGTAGCAATTACAGTTTTTGTAGGGTTTTATTTTTTAAGTAGGAAGAATACTGTTTTTCATTTGTTTAAATATTTTTTATTATTAGTTGGTGCCATCATTCCACTTTTTTTATATACGGCTTCGGCCACAAATGGAATGTTGATTAACAGATACACCAATAAAAATGCGCGAGGAGTTGTAAAACAAGATGTTTCTGCCGGAAGAATAGAAATTTTTGAGAATGAATTAGATGGGTTTTTGGAAAACCCATTTTTTGGAATTGGTGTTGGAACAGGAAAGTATAAAAGAATAAATGAGTTGGGATATAAAGTAGCATCACATAATGAAATGAGTCGTTTATTGGGTGAACATGGTCTTATCGGGTTATTGATTTTGTTTTTATTATTATTAGTCCCTATTGTCAAAATGAATAAACAACCTTTAGAGAGTAGGGCCTATTTGAGTGCGTTTCTCATTTTTTGGTTTTTAACCATTAATCATTCGGCTATGCGATTGGCTATGCCTGCCTTTTTGTATGGTTTGGCAGTAATGACGATTTCGAATAAAAAATCAATCACCCTAGAAAGAATTGAAAGTTGAAAAAGAAAATACTTTATATTGGCAATAATTTAGGACATCGGACTAATTACACCCCTCAATTGACTACGCTTTCGGATAGACTTAATTCGGAAAATTTTGATGTTGTAATTGCGTCAAGTTATATGAATAAGATTCTACGGATTTTTGATATGATGTTTACGGTTATAAAACATCACAGAAAAAGTTGGTTTATTCTTTTAGATACGTTTGGAGCGTCAAATTTTTACTACGCTGTTTTTATTGCTCAAATTGCAAGACTATTCGGAACACCATATCTTCCAATCTTGAGAGGAGGAAATTTACCTAAGCGATTTGAGGGCAATCCGCGGTTAACACGTTTATTATTTAAATATTCTTGCAAAAATATTACACCATCTGGCTTCTTAAAGAAGGCGCTGATGGATCATGGTTATGCTGCCGAGACTGTACCCAATATAATCGATATTAGTGTTTATGATTTCAAAAAGCGCGAAAGTTACCTGCCCAAAATACTGTATGTTAGAGCATTTCATCAAATTTACAATCCAACTATGGCAGTTCGAGTTTTGGCACAGGTAAAAGAGGAGTTTCCTGAAGTATGTTTGTGCATGATTGGGCCAGAAAAAGATAATTCATTTAGAGAAACTCAAGAATTAGCTATTAAGTTAGGGGTTGAAGAGAGTATTACATATACCGGAGTTTTGTCGAAAAAAGAATGGCATAAAATTGCCCAGGATTATGATATTTTTATAAACACCACAACAATAGATAATACACCGGTAAGTGTAATGGAAGCTATGGCGTTAGGTTTGCCAGTTATTTCTACAAATGTTGGTGGAATCCCTTACCTTTTGAAGGATAAGATAGATGCTTTTTTAGTAAATAATAATGATGTCGATGCCATGGCAAATAAAATAATTGAGATTATTTCAGGAAAAGTAGATGTTTCTTCAACTGTATTGAACGCTCTTAAAAAAGTTGAACAATTTGACTGGTCTGTTGTTCGAAAATCATGGATCAAATTACTCAATGAAAAACCAAAAAAGAAAGGTTTTATTGATGCATTTTATGATAGCAGCCCGGTCAATATTCAAAATTTATTAGTGTCTTTTTACGGGTTTTATTGGAAACAAAGAAGATTGGGTGGGAATTTTAAAAAGTATTTAAAAGAATTCAAATCCAGAGAACATTTTTCTAAACAACAGTGGGATGAATATCAGACGCAAGAGTTGAGAAAATTATTAATACATGCTTTTACCACAGTTCCGTTTTATAAAGAATTATATACTAGACATGGTTTTACCTTAGAAGACTTTAAAAAGTTTGAATTAAATGATCTACATATGTTGCCATATTTAGAGAAAGAGGATTTAAGAAAGTTCGGTAAAACAAGTTTACTATCGCTTAAGAAAGAGAAAGGAACATTTGTGGCGAGTAGTGGAAGTACTGGTACTCCAGTCAGTATTTATTTGTCAAAACAAATGCACCAAAAATGGAATGCGGCTTATGAATCACGATTAAGAAATTGGGCAGGTGTAAACTCATCTTTGGCTAGGGGTATGATTGGTGGAAGAAGAATATTAAACCCAAATAGACCCAAAAAACCATTTTACAGATTTAATAGCGCTGAAAATCAGACGTATTTTTCAGCCTATTATATCAACAAAAAAAACACACCAGATTATATCGAAGGCTTGGTAAAGCATAAAGTGGAATATCTTGTTGGTTACGCTATGAGTATTTATTTTTTAGCGGAAAATATCAATAAGTTAGAATTAGTAGCGCCAAAATTACAAGCGGTATTAACTTCGAGTGAAAAACTTACCATGCAAATGCGGATGGAAATTGAAAAAGCATTTAAATGTAAAGTATTTGATGCATATAGTGGGGTAGAGGCCTGTGGATTGATTTCTGAAAATATGGATGGCGAATTACTTTTCAGCCCTGATACGGGTATATTGGAAGTCTTAGATCCAGGGGGAAAGGAAGTTGATTACGGAGTATCTGGCGAAGTGGTTGCAACGGGCTTGTTAAATTTTGACCAACCATTGATCAGGTATAGAATTGGAGATAGGGTAACCAAAGCCAAGCATCAAAAAACCAAATCAGGAATTGAAATGCCATTAATTGAATCTATTGATGGTAGATTAGAAGATGTTGTAGTAACTAATGATGGACGTAAAATGGTTCGTTTTCATTCAGTATTTATTGATATAAATGGTCTTGTTGCGGGGCAATTGGTTCAAAAGAAAATAGATGAAATCCATTTGAATCTAATGGTGAACACCGAATTTAGGACAAATGATGAAAGCGAAATGGAAGAGAGGGTTCAAAATCAACTAGGGAAGGTAAAAGTGTATTTTAATTACGTAGAGGAAATTCCGAAAAATAAGAATGGAAAAATAATGGCAGTTATTTCTGAATTATCAAATTAGTATGAGTAAAAAAACAATTTGGGTCTTAAATCAAACCGCTGGTAAACCATCATCAGGTTGGGGAGAACGTCATTATTATTTTGCACAAAAATGGCTTGAAAAGGGATATGATGTAAAGATTATATCGGGTTCATACAATCATTTATTTCATACCCAACCAATAATTGGAAAAGAAACATTTACACTTGAAAAGATACAGGATAATTTATGCTTTTGCTGGGTTAAAATTCCTAAATATAAAGGGGAAAGTATTTTTAAGTTGTGGAGCATGATGGTATTTGCCTTTAAAACTTTATTTCTTTCTGCTAAATTATTAAGGAAACCGGATGTGATTATAGTTTCATCCATGCCAATTTTCCCTTTACTTACGGGATTATATCTAAAAAATAAATTTAAAATTAAAAGCTTACTTTTTGAAATTAGAGATCTGTGGCCATTAACACCTATGTATCTGAAAGGTTATTCTAAATGGCATCCTATGGTGCTAATTATGGCTTGGATTGAACGGCTTGGATATAGAAAATCGGATGCCGTTGTTTCACTGCTACCAAATGCGTACAATTATATCAATAATATTTCTAAAGATCCTTCAAAATTTCATTGGATTCCGAATGGAATTGATGATGGATTATTGGAGAAAGAAGAACTTTCAGAAGACTTTATTGCTAAGATTCCTAAGAACAAATTTATCATCGGCTATGCTGGTACTATGGGAATGGCAAATGCCTTGGAATATTTTGTGGAAGCAAGTGGGCTTATTAAAAATGACCAGGTTCATTTTTTATTGGTTGGCGAAGGCTACTTAAAAGAAGACTTAATGAATGTCTCAAAGAGTCAATCAAACATAACTTTTTTACCTAAAGTAAATAAAAACCAAGTACAACAAGTATTGTCTTTGTTTGATGTATGTTTTATTGGAAGAAATGATACACCATTATTTAATTATGGGGTATCTTCAAATAAATACTTTGACTACATGCTTGCAAGTAAACCCGTACTGGTTTCTTCTAATTTAATTAAAGATCCTGTTGAATTATCTGGTTGTGGTATAACTGTAGCACCAGAATCAGCACAGGCTATTGTAGATGGAATTCAAAGATTATCTAACTTATCAACAGAAGAATTGAATAAGTTTGGAAGGCTTGGAAAGCAATATGTTAAAAAATACCATAATTTTGAATACCTGAGTAATCAATACTTAAAGCTGTTTTAGTGTCTAAAAAATCAAATTTCACCATATCTGAACGAAAATTTTTCTTACGAATTTTCGATATTTTGGTGGTGATAGCGGGAATAGTTTTTGCTGCTAGTTTTGAAAATTTTTACTATTTCAATTTAGAGAGTTCACAAATTTTCACTTGGTTTTTAACCTTGATAATTTACCTCAGTATATTTACGCAAATTTTTGAAATGTACAGTTTAAAGGTGGCTGATGATTATTTTTCTATTTTTAGAAGTATCATTGTGACCGCATTTTTAACCACGGCGTTATACATTTTTACTCCTTATATTTCACCAGAATTACCATTGAATAGATTGCAAATTGTGTATTTGTTTTTGGCTATTTCTACACCTTTAATTTTATGGAGAATTATTTATATCGTATTTGTTTTTTCTCCAAAATATTTTAAAACGATTTTAATAATTGGTGATGCTATAGAAGTAAAACGTGTTTTGAATTTTGTGAAGTTAAAAGCGGCAACTAATCAAGTTGTGGGTTGTGTTTCTACGGAGGATTGCGAGGAAATGGTTATGGATTGCTATGATTTGGCGACTGCTAATATTGAAGAAATTTTAGAAGAAAAGGTGATTTCTGAGATAGTAGTAGCAAATTACAATACTCAAAAATACAAGCAAATACATACACAACTCATTCATTTATTTGAACTTGGAGAGGTGATAATTAGTGCTAAAAAGTTTAAGGAACGCGAAGCGGCAATGATGCCAGAAATGAGTTTTAACGATCCATTTTATGACGTGATGACTTTTAGTAGCAATCATCAGAATAGAATGTATTTGGTTTTCTTACGATTATTTGACATTGTAGTTTCATTGATTGGCGTTTTATTCATGAGCGTAATGCTTCCATTTTTTATAATAGGAAATGTATTAGGAAATAGAGGTCGCTTATTTTATTATCAGACTAGAGTTGGAGCAAAAGGGGGAACATTTGAGATTATTAAACTAAGGACAATGATTAAAGATGCCGAAAAGAATGGGGTAGTATGGGCCAAGAAAAATGACGCTAGGGTTACAAAATTTGGTAAATTTTTGCGCATAACTCGATTGGATGAAATTCCACAGTTTTTGAATATTTTAAAAGGAGAAATGTCTTTAATTGGTCCAAGACCCGAACGACCAGAATTTGTATGGGAATTGCAAAATAAATTACCGTTTTACGCCATTAGGCACGTAATAAAACCAGGTTTAACAGGTTGGGCACAAGTGATGCATCCTTATGCGAGTTCAATAGAAGATCAAGAACTTAAACTTAGGTATGACTTGTACTATATTAAAGAACGTAACCTATTACTTGACTTTAAGATAATTGTAAAAACGATTACTACCGTTCTATTTTTTAGAGGGCAATAGTATTTTTTAAATTACGAATTGGTTGAGAATGTATTTAGTATATCAACCATCACCTAACTACTAGGCTTCAACTTCCATAAATAATAATAGCGGTACCCAAGCAGAAGTAGTATTGGAATAACGGCATTTGAAAAAATCTGTATTTGTAAAAGCCATATCAAAAGAAGTAATCCCATTAAAATTAAAAGGACTAAACAATAAGTATGGACCCAAGTGGGTAACTCTTTTTTCAGTAGAACAAAACTTACCAATAAATTAGGTGCAAATGCCCATAATAGATTAAAGTTATTCGCTGCTGATGCATGATTTGTAGCAAAACTTATTAATGAAAGCATTAAACCTACCAAACCAAATCCAAAGAATAGCGTAAAGTCTAACCAACGAGTTCTATATTTATTTTTGATGTCCTTTCTTGTAATAAAAACAACAATAATGAAAAAAATAGAAAAGATTAAAAAAGGATGAAGAATTGTGATTGAAATATTTATTTTAGGCCCTGATAAAATGGTTTCAGTTCGTTTTACAAATGGATGAGCCTTTCCATTTTCTTCAATCTGTAACTGATCAAAAAATGTAAATACATTTTCTGGTAAAAAGAGAAATTCCTTCATTGAAATCTCTCGATCTATAATTGATCCGAGAGCGATGTCTATACCGAAGTCACCCCAAGGTTTATCAACTAAATAAGGTTGAATTAAACTTCGATGCGTACCCTTTGAATTTTTGAAGGTTTCTGGAATAACTAATTTTTCACCAACAACTTCATCAATAACATCATATAAACGTGTAGAGCAATTATCGAAAAAATAATCATACAAATAAGGGCTGTTCTCTGGCAATGCATTGTTTTCTAAAAACTCAAAACAGGCTTGTACTTCACTTGGTTTTAAATCTAGAACCTGCGCTTTTACCCATCTTCCTTCTTTAAAATAGGAACCAACAAATCGATTAAAATCATAGGCGCTTAAAAGGTATAATAAGTTGCCTTGTGCAAATTTTCCGTAAAAGTTTGGTGTATTAAAATTAAATGTTCCGTAATTGTAAACACGGTCTATCCCATTTTTTTTATCTTCAATTCTAAATGCCGAATGACCAAAAGCAGCATAAACTTCGTTGCCAGGACCACATGTAATTACACTTATTTCAGCTTTATTACTTAAGCTTATAAAATTGGTTGAAGTTTGTTGACTGTTCCCAATGATTGTGAAACATAAAATAAAAAGAAGAAGTAATTTTTTCAAGCGAATAATTTTGTACAATACAAATATCTTATTTTATAACTTAATTAACCATAATTACCTTAAGTTATTGTGTTTTTTAGATGTTTTAGTAATTGATTTAGGTAAAATATTATTGAGAAATATTCTTTTTAAGAAACTGAATGACCCTTTTTTCTAGCCAATTACCGTTTTTGTTGGTCAATTTTGAATTATAGCCAACATGGCCTCCAAATTTTGTTGTTTCAAGGCTTAAAAATTCATGATTTTCTGCAATTTCTGAAGGAATACAATCATGAGATAAAAATGTGTCGTCATAGCTGCTTATCAGCAAGGTAGGCACGCTGATATTTTTTAAAAATTGTTTACTGCTTGCTTTTTGCCAATAGTCTTCAGCATTTTTAAATCCATGTGCTGGTGCCGTATAAAGATTGTCGTAGTCGTAGAAGTTCTTAGCCGATTCAATTGTTTCTTTGGTTAGAATTGACGTTGGATAGGTTTCTAATTTAGACAGTGTTTTAGATTTTAGCGTTTTCAAAAATCGTTGCATGTAAATATAGTTCGATTTTTTAGCCAACTCTGCTGCTGATGATGCTAAATCACAGGGAGGAGAGATTGCAATGGCGCATTTTATTTGAGAAGGTATATCTTTGCCTTTTTCACCGAGATATTTTAAGGTCATATTTCCTCCAAGGCTATACCCTAAAAGAAGGATGTTTTTGTACTGTTGCTGTTTTCCAATATAATGAATAACCGCTTCGAGATCTTCAGATTTACCGCTATGATACGATGAGAAAAGACGATTTTCATGCCCACTACATCCTCTGAAATTTACCGCGACTACATCAATTTTTTGCTGATTCAAATGTTCTGCCATACTTAAAATGTATCTAGAACTAGAACTGCCTTCTAATCCGTGTAAGGCAATTACTATAGTGTCTGAACCATTTTTTGAATAGTCTAAATCCATAAAATCTCCATCCTCTAATTCTAGCCGTTCCCTTTTGTAATTCACTTTAGGGTTCGTAAAAAACGTCCTGAAAATAGTGTTGAAGTGTGTGTTTGTGAATGGGAATTTAGGATTGTAAGTAGATTTTAGTATGGGCATTTATACGAGTAAAGAGTCATTATACTTATTCAAAAATACATATATTTACTCAAACTTAGAAAATGAGAAAACATATCCCAAACCTACTTACGTTGTTAAATTTATTAGCTGGTATAATTGCTGTGATTTTTGCCGTTGAAGGATATTTAATTCCGGCTGGTATTCTGGTGCTTTTGGGTATTTTCTTTGATTTTTTTGACGGATTTACAGCCAGATTATTGGGGGTTCAAGGAGAATTAGGTAAGCAATTAGATTCTTTGGCCGATGTCGTTACGAGTGGGGTAGTACCTGGGATTGTTATGTTTCAATTATTAAAAACGAGTATTGGCGGCTGGGATGGTATTAGTCTAATGCCAAGTATATTTTTACAAGAAGGTTATTCTTTTTTGCCCTTTCTAGGGTTTGCTATTTCGCTAGCGTCAGCTTATAGGTTGGCAAACTTTAATATAGATACAAGACAATCGAGTTCATTTATAGGAGTTCCAACTCCTGCAAATACCATTTTTGTGATTTCATTGCCATTTATATTGTCATACGGTTCGAATGACTTTATCAATGATATTATTTTAAACAAATGGTTTTTAATTGCGGTAACACTTATTGGAAGTTATTTAATGAATGCCAACATTCCGCTATTTTCGTTAAAATTTAAAGATTATTCGTTAAAGAATAATGGAATTAAATATAGCTTTCTCGGATTGTCCGTACTAATGTTAGTGCTCCTACAATTTGTTGCAGTTCCACTAATTATAGTATTGTATGTTTTGCTTTCGCTTTTAGAAAATAGCAAAAAGGGAAATTCGAATTAATCGAATTTTTTTCGTTTCAACTCAAAGTCTTTTCCTAAATAAACACGTCTAACGGTTTCATCCTGTGCTAATTCTTCCGGAGTTCCTTCTTTTAAAATTCCACCTTCAAACATTAAGTAGGTTTTATCAGTTATAGAAAGTGTGGCTTGCACATCGTGATCCGTAATAAGAATACCAATATTTCTATTTTTTAACTGCGCTACAATTCCTTGAATATCTTCAACTGCAATAGGGTCAACACCCGCAAAAGGCTCGTCTAGTAATATGAATTTTGGATCTGAAGCTAAGCAACGTGCAATTTCAGTTCTTCTTCGCTCACCACCTGATAACAAATCTCCTCGGTTCTTGCGAACGTGACCTAAACTAAATTCTTCAATAAGTGACTCCATTTTTTTGCGTTGCTCCATTTTTGATAATTTCGAAAACTGCAATACAGAAAGGATATTATCTTCAACTGATAATTTTCTAAAAACTGAAGCTTCTTGTGCTAAATAACCAATTCCTTTTTGAGCACGCTTGTACATGGCTGCTTTGGTAATATCTTCATCATCTAAATAGATATTTCCAGCATTGGGTTGTATCATTCCAACAATCATATAAAAAGATGTTGTTTTACCAGCACCATTGGGTCCGAGCAATCCAATAATCTCACCTTGCTCTACTTGAAGGGAAATTCCTTTAACAACCGTTCGGCTACCATATTTTTTTTGAATATTATCTGCTCTTAAAATCATAGTTTATATGCTATAAACAACGCAAGTTGTAATTTGTTGTACACACAACAATATTAATCATTTATTATCAGTTCGTCTAAATATTCATATGCTCTACGCAAATGTGGAATAACAATTGTTCCTCCAATTAATGTTGCAATGGATAAGGCTTCAATAATTTGATCCTTTGTCAAGCCTTCTTTATGACATTTTTCAAGATGATATTTAACACAATCATCACAGCGTAATACTGCAGAGGCTACCAGGCCTAATAATTCTTTTGTTTTAACATCTAAACTACCTTCCTTAAATGCATTGGTATCTAGGTTAAAAATTCTCTTGATTACTTTATTGTTATCCCCTAAGATTTTTTCGTTCATCTTTTGACGATACTCATTAAATTCTTCAATGTTATTAGACATTTCTTAAAGCTTTAGATTCTTGTTTTACAACACGTTTAGATATTAAAATACTTATTTCATAAAGCACCATTATTGGAATGGTAACAATTACTTGACTCGCTATATCCGGAGGCGTAATAATTGCTGATAATGTCAAAACCAATACCAAAGCAACCTTTCTGTATTTCTTTAAAAAGTCTGGTGTTACCAAGCCCATTTTTGTTAAAAAGAAAATTAGAACAGGTAATTCAAACATTAAAGAAACCCCAAGTAACGTGTTGGTGATAAGTGTTATGTGTGTTGTAAAGTCAAATTTATTTTCGATTAAATCAGAAATTTGGAAGTTATAGAAAAAAGCAACGGACAATGGTGCTATTACATAATAGCTAAATAACACACCTATAAAAAACAAAACGGATGCATAGAACATAAACATTCTAGATTTCTTCTGCTCTTTTTTATGTAATCCGGGACTGATAAAACGCCACATTTCCCAAAGTACATATGGGAATGATACAATTAAACCAAGAATAAGTGAGGTCCAAATTAGATTCATTAATTGTTTGGTAGGCCCTAAACTCTGCATGTTGTTGGTTAAATCCATATTGCAAAAGTCACTTTCAATACCAATGTATTGTGCACCTTGACAAAGTAATGTATACGTTGGGAAATCGCCGTCTAAATGCGCAAATAAAAATTGATCATATACTATTTCGGCAAAAGTAAAAATCACTATTGCAACTATAAATATGGCTAAAGTAGCACGGATTAAGTGCCAACGTAACTGTTCAAGATGGTCTAGAAAAGACATCTCATTAGAAGATTCACTCATGCTAAAAAATTCCTTCTTTTATTAAATCGTGTAAATGTACAACTCCAGCATATACGCCGTTGTCTTGCACTAGTATTTGAGATATATTATTTGACTCCATAGTTTCTAATGTATCTACAGCCATCGAGTTGATATCAATTGTTTTAGGATTTAGACTCATAATATCATGTGCCGCTAAATTCGAAAAATCGACAGTTGTATTTAGCATGCGTCTTATATCTCCGTCAGTAATTATACCTACTATTTCATTATTTTCTAAAACCGCAGTTGCACCTAATCTCTTTTTAGAAATTTCCAATAGAACATCTTTTATAGGACTAGACGGGCTAACTTCTGGCTTTTCATTGTTGGCAACCAAATCACTTACTCGTAAATATAATTTTTTACCAAGTGAACCACCTGGGTGGTATTTGGCAAAATCTTTACTTCCAAAATCGTTCAACTCCAACAGGCATACTGCAAGCGCATCTCCAATAACCATCTGTGCCGTTGTACTAGACGTAGGGGCTAAATTATTTGGACAAGCCTCTTTATCAACGTGGCTATTCAATACAAAGTTTGCTTCTTGTCCTAAAAATGAATTTGGGTTCCCTGTAATAGCAACAATATTATTTCCATAATTTTTCATTAAAGGAACCAATACTTTAATTTCTGGAGTGTTTCCACTATTAGAAATACAAACTACAGTATCATCATTTTGAATATTACCTAAATCACCATGAATGGCATCTGCGGCATGCATAAATATTGCTGGCGTACCGGTTGAGTTCATCGTTGCAACTATTTTTTGAGCCACAATAGCGCTTTTTCCAATCCCCGTAATAATTACGCGACCGTTAGAATTGTGAATAAGTTTAACAGCATTTTCAAATGCTTCATCCACAAAATTGATTAAATTCGCAATAGCCGCACTTTCGGTAGAAATGGTTTGCTTAGCAAGTGAAATAATTGATTGATTTGTTTTCAAGACGTGTTTTTTGAATTCAAAAAAAAGTTATACCTTTAGTTGCAAATGTATTTAAAAATAGAT
>MPDD01000042.1 GCA_001874265.1 Bacteroidetes bacterium MedPE-SWsnd-G1
GTTTTAGTCTATTATTAGAATATTTTTAATTAAAGTCGAAAAAAATTAAAACATTATACATATTCGACACAACTAATGTAGTAAACATCAATAAAAGACTAAAACACTTAACTTAATGTTAACAAATCAAAGCATTTCTCTTCTTAAACCTTGAAAGGTTATTAAATTAAAAAATCAAGTGTAAAATAAAAATGAAAATTCCATATTCTAAGCATTCTGCCTCACTACTTCAAACAACTCATCCCCTTCACATTTTAAAGTTTTGTGTGGATATTTCATAATTAAAGCATAATCGTGCGTTGCCATTAATATGGTTTTTCCTGTTTTGTGAATTTCCTCCAAAACTTCCATAACTTCAATAGATGTTCTTGGGTCCAAATTACCCGTTGGCTCATCTGCAATTATCAATTCTGGATCGTTAAGTAAGGCTCTTGCAATTGCGATTCGCTGTTGCTCGCCACCTGAAAGTTCAAAAGGCATTTTAAAACCTTTGGTTTGCATTCCAACTTTTTCTAAAACTTCAGAAATTTTAGCATTCATTTGCGAAGTATCTTTCCAACCCGTTGCCTTCAAAACAAATTGCAAATTTCCTTCAACATTTCGATCATTTAACAATTTAAAATCTTGGAAAACAACGCCAATTTTTCTTCGTAAAAAAGGAATTTGTTTTTCTTTTAATTTTCCCAAATCAAAATCAACTATTGCGCCAGTACCTTGTTGCAATTCTAAATCGCCATAAAGCGTTTTCATTAAACTACTTTTACCGCTACCTGTTTTACCAATTAAATAAACAAATTCCCCTTCGTCTATAGAAATATTAACATTTTTCAATACCAAATTATCTCGTTGAAAAATAGATGCTTCGCTTAAATAAAGAATAGGGTTTGACATGCAGTTTAGAATAAAATCCTCACAAATTTAACCAATCTATGTAACCTTTCAAAAGAATTCACGACAATAATCCCAGTCAACTAATTTATATATATTTGACCATTCTGAAACCAAGACTAACCCATGAAAAATTACAAATTTATAATTTCAACTATCTTCCTTACAGCCCTATTTCATTCTTGCACAACCAATTCTACGGTTAAAGAATTAAAACAAGGTAATTGGAGAGGTGAGATTACAATTCAACAAAAACAATTGCCTTTTAATTTTAATGTTTCCAAAAGCAATGATGATTACAAAATCGTTTTACACGATGGTGACAACCCAATTGAAATTGATGAAATTGAGGTTAGAAATGATTCTGTTTTCTTTACAATGCATATTTTTGATATTGACGTAAAAGCAAAAATTCTAGAAAACACAATAGAAGGAACTTATACAAAAAATTACGCCGAAGATTATATACTGGCTTTTAAGGCTACCTATAATAAAGAAAGTCGATTGGATAATGCTAAAGCAGAAACCGATTTTAACGGTAAGTGGTCTTTTAAATTTGACGAAGACCCTGCAGAAAAAAAGAAAATAGCAGTTTTTAAAACAGAAGATGGAATTTTAAAAGGCACTCTTCTTACCCCTACAGGAGACTATAGGTTTTTAGAAGGAACTTCGGATGACGGTGCTTTTAAATTATACGCGTTTGACGGAAACCACATGTATATTTTTGAAGGTAAACTAACCGACAATGAGACATTGACCGGAGAATATTGGTCAGGTAAAACCGCATATAAAACTTTTACTGCAACTAGGGATGAAAACGCAACGTTACCAGATGCAAGTACGTTGACTTATCTTAAAGATGGATATGATAAAATTGAATTCTCTTTTCCAGGTTTAAATGGAACCCAAGTAACATTAGAAGATGAAAAATATCAAGATAAAGTTGTGATTCTACAACTTTTGGGTTCTTGGTGTCCAAATTGTATGGATGAAACTAAGTTCTTAACTAAATGGTACGATCAGAACAAAGACAGAGGAGTAGAAATTATTGGTTTAGCCTATGAACTTAAGGATGATTTTGAATACGCAAAAGGCAGAGTGTCCAAAATGAAGAAGAGACTTAATGTAAATTATGATTTTGTAATTGCAGGAACTTCTGATGTAGGAAACGCTTCTAAGTCATTACCGATGTTAAATAAAGTAATGTCTTTCCCAACATCCATTATAATTGATAAAAATGGCAAAGTAAGAACCATTCATACCGGTTTTAATGGACCTGCTACTGGAGACTATTACGATGAATATGTTCTAGAATTCAATCATTTATTAGACGAATTATTGTCCGAATAATTTAAAGTTAGATACAGTTATTGTAATTATTGCACCTATTTAAAATTGTAAACATCTTTTTAATAAAATTTAACAGTATCTGATGCAATTTCACAGATAAAAAGCGTTATTGTACTATGCATTATTAGTATAAAATTTGCTTAAAATCGTTGAAATGAATTTCAAAAAACTAACCCTTACTTTCTGTTTAACATTCGCTGTATTCCTTTCGTTTTCTCAAAAAACAGCAACTTACACCACTGAACTTAAAGATTATAAGCGTGCTGTTAATTTGTATAACGAACGCTCTTATTCGGCATCACAACAATTGTTTAATCAAATTAAATCTAATTTTGATTCTACAACAGAATTAAGAGCGAATTGCGACTTCTATATTGCAAATTGCGCAATAAGGCTTGGGCAGCAAAACGGGGATGATTTAATGTTAGATTTCGTCACCAATTATCCTACGAGCACAAAACAAAACAATGCGTTTTTAGAAACAGCAGAATATTATTACAAAGCTGGAAAATATCCATACGCTTTAAAATGGTATGGAAAAGTAGAAACTTACAATCTAACTAATTATCAAAAAGAAGATTACAATTTTAAGTTTGGATATTGCTTATTCGCAACACAGAATTATACAAAATCTAAGGAATATTTTGGAGAAATTTTAGATTCTAAGAAGTACGGATCACAAGCCAAATATTATTATGGATATATGGCCTATGCTGATGACGACTATGAAACAGCAGATAATTATTTGGGGCAGGTCGTAACGGATGCATCTTATAAAAACAAAGTTTCTTACTATTTGGCAGACATGAATTTTAAAGCTGGAAAATTTGAAACGGCCATTGAAAAAGGAGAACCATTATTGGAGAGATCAAAAAGGGAAGAGCATTCGCAATTATCCAAAATTATAGGTGAAAGTTATTTTAATTTAAATAAATACGCCGAAGCGATTCCACACTTAAAAAATTACAAAGGAACCCGAGGAAAATGGAATAATACGGACTATTACATGTTAGGCTACGCCTATTACAAGCAAGATGATTTTGAAAATGCCATTGCACACTTTAATAAAATTATTGATGGTAAAAACTCCGTGGCTCAAAACGCATATTATCATTTAGCGCAATGTTATTTGCATTTAGATAAAAAATCAGAAGCATTGAATGCCTTTAGAAATGCGAAAGACATGGATTTTGATGAAGAACTTGAGCATGATGCACATTTAAATTATGCTAAACTTAGTTACGAAATTGGGAATCCATACAATAGCGTTCCAGATGTATTGCAAGATTATCTGAGTAAACATCCTAATACTATTCATGATGAAACTATTGAAAAGTTATTGGTAAGTTCGTATATCACTTCTCAAGATTACAACGGGGCATTGAATTATCTTGAAGGTAAAAAAGACACAAATAGCAAATCATTTTATCAATTAGCGGCATTTTATAGCGGTATCACATTTTTTAATAATGATGAATTGTCAAAGGCAATTGAAAATTTTGAAAAATCACTCACTACTCCTATCGATAACAATCTAACTGCTAAAGCAAACTATTGGAAAGGAGAAGCAAACTTTAGATTGAATAGGTTCGATGCTGCTGAAACTGATTTCGATTTATTTATAAAAAATATCGCGGCAAAAGACACTGAAGAATTTGATGATTTTCAATATCAAATTGCTTACGTCTATTTCAATCAAAAAAACTATGTAGACGCTGCTGAAGCTTATAAAAAATATATCGCTCAAAACCCTAACGATCAATTAAAACTAAATGACAGTTATTCTAGAATGGCCGATACTTATTTTGTGTCAAGTGATTACGAAAATGCTATTGACAGTTATGACAAGATTATTAAAAACAGTGCCGCCGATGCTGATTACGCACAATTCCAAAAAGCCGTTAGTTATGGATATATTAGACAAGATGATAGAAAGATTGAGGAATTAAACACTTTTATTAGAAGGTACCCGAAATCAACCTTGCAAGATGATGCGCATTATGTATTGGCTAATGAATATGTTGATGCAAATGAAAATCGATTGGCGTTAGAAACTTATGACAAGTTAATCACAAATTTTGAACATAGCCCTTTCGTTTCAAAAGCCATGCTGAAGAAAAGTGTTGTTTATTATAACAATGAACAAAATGACAACGCCTTAAATACCTACAAAAGAGTTGTTAAGAAGTATCCAAATACTCCAGAAGCGAAACAGGCTGTTACAAGTGCTAGACAAATATATGTTGATTTAGGACGCGTAGATGAATATGCAGCTTGGGTCAAAACAATCGATTTTATAAATGTCTCGGATGCCGATTTAGATAACGACACTTACGAATCTGCAGAAAGACAATATTTACAAAGCAATCACAAAAGAGCGATTACAGGATTCCAAAAGTATGTTAGGCAATTCCCAACAGGGTTGCATTCATTACAAGCTAATTATTATTTAGCAGAGTCTCTTTATGCTGAAGACAACTTAAACGAGACCATTCCGTATTACAAATTTGTTACCGAACAAGGACAAAATGAGTTTACCGAGCAAGCACTATCTAGACTAGCGCTTGCGTATTTAAAAAGTGATAATTGGGATGCTGCCATTCCAACATTAAAACGACTAGAAGAAGTTTCTAACAATCCTCAAAACAGCATTTTTGCACAGACTAATTTAATGAAAGGCTACTATGTTCAGGAAAACTATGAACAAGCAGTTTCCTATGCAGATAACGTTTTAAGTCAAGTTAAAATAGATGATAATATAAAATCTGATGCTCAGATTATTATTGCACGTTCTGCCATAAAAACAGATGATTCTAGTAAAGCAAGACAGGCTTACTCGGAATTAGATCTAATTGCAACAGGCGAATTAAAAGCTGAAGCATTGTATTACAAAGCATATTTTGAGCATATGGATGGAAGTTATCGAGTATCAAATGAAATTGTACAAGATATTGCGGCCAACTACTCTACTTATAAATATTGGGGAGCCAAAGGCCTGATTATTATGGCAAAGAATCATTATGAATTGAAAGATGCTTTTCAGGCAACCTATATTTTAGAAAGTGTTCAGAAAAATTTTGCTCAGTTTGATGATGTTGTCGAGGAAGCGAACAAAGCGCTAGAAATAATTAAAACGAACGAGGCTAAAACCAACGATTCAGTAAAACCAGGAAACTAAACTATTTGTGATTTTTAAATCCCAATTCATACCAATGAAAAAAAGCATATCATTTAGCATATTATCTATTATTTCACTTTCGTTTCTTGCTCAAGAAAAAGCAAAGGATACTTTAAAAACAGATGAAATTATTGTTGTAAAACCATATACACCTACAATATCTGACGCTTATAAGATTAAGACGAATCCAAAAATAGATCCAACTCAGAATGAAAAGGAAACTATTAATTATTCGTTTTTCTCAGTTCCTGTAGCCTCTACGTTTACACCTACAAAAGGAACAGCACAAAGTGTTGTAAGAGAACCTTTAGAAAAGGTTTATGAAAATTTTGTTGCCGCTGGTTTTGGAAATTATGGAACTCCTTATTTGGAGGCGTTTATACATTCTAATTCGCATCAATACAATGATTTTGGGGCATTTATTAAACATCAATCTTCCTCTGGAGGCATAGATGGTATTTTGATTGATGATGGATATTCAGATTCTGAATTAAGTTTATATTACAAGCAATTCGAGCGTTATTATAATTGGGAATTTAAAGCGGGCGCACAACACAATGTTCAAAATTGGTATGGACTTCCAAACGGCATAATCTATGATCAAACGTTTTTAGATGCGTTGGATCCGAAACAAACCTATCTGAATATTTTTGCGGAAGGAAACATCGATTTTGACGATGCTATTTTTAGCAATGGAACGTTTAATTTAAACCATTTCTCAGATAAATATGGAAGTGGAGAGTTGCACGCATACGTTGCTCCTACTTTCGAATTTCCACTTTCAACGGATCTATTCACTACCGATGCTTCATTGGAATTCTTAAGTTCTCAGTTCGATAATGCCTATGGACTTGTAGGTGCAGTAAAAAATAGTTTTTTGAATTTAGGAGTAATGCCGACGTTTCAAGTACTAAGAGAAGATTACAGTTTAGACATTGGTGCAAAAGTGTACTATAGTTTCGATCTAGAAAACAGCAACAATAAATTTTATTTTTATCCAGATGTTTCCTTTTCTTACAAGTTAATGGATGAAACTGTAATAGCTTTTGCAGGTGTAACTGGAGATTTAGAACAAAACTCTTATCAAAAGTTAACAGAAGAAAATCCATTTGTTTCTCCAACACTTAGTTTATTACAAACAGATCAGCAATACAATGCTTTTATTGGAGCAAAAGGAAAATTATCTTCAACCGTGAGTTACAACATAACGGGATCTTATAAAAACGAAAATGACAAGGCACAATTCGTAAGTAACCAAGCCTTAACCGATGGAACCATTCCGGTTAATGAAAACTACGAAGCTGGAAACTCATTCGATGTCGTTTATGATGATATTTCAACCATAAACATTACAGCAGAGTTATCAGTAGACCTTTCCAATGAGTTTAATTTTGGTGGAAATATTTCTTACAACAATTACAGTCCAACAAATTTTGATGAAGTTTGGAATTTACCGGACTTCACTTCTACCCTTTTTGCGAAATACAACGCAAAAAACTGGTATATAGGTACGGATTTATATTTTGTTGGAGAGCGTAAAGATTTTATAATGCCGTTTATTGGAATTGATACGGTTAAAACACTGGACGCTTATGTAGATTTAAATTTTAACGCGGGGTATGAGTTTTCTGATAGACTAACTGCATTTGCTAAATTGAACAATGTTTTAAGCGATAATTACGAGCGATATTCTAATTTTGAAGTACAAGGGTTCCAAGTCTTGGCAGGTGTTATTTATAAGTTTGATTTTTAATTTTTACTACTATTCTTTTTCATTACTTTTGAATTAAAGCAAATGCCTTAATTCTAAATGATTCGGTTTTTCAGAAAATTTATTGTCGTAAGAGCCAAAGAACGACTTAAAAATTATGGCGCAAAGGATGAAACACATTCACTTTCTGATGAGTTTCTGGCCGTCAAAGCAAATTTCATTCATTTAGTAAGAGATTCCGTTTTTATAATTATTGGTATTTTTTCGGCTGGGTTCGGACTAAAAGGTTTTCTATTACCAAATCATTTTATTGATGGTGGAGCCATGGGAATTTCACTTTTAATATCCGAGACAACAAATTGGTCACTTGCTCTTTTAATTATTGCCGTAAATTTCCCTTTTCTTTTAATGGGCTATACTCAAATTGGTAAACAATTTGCTTTAAAAAGTATACTGGCTATAATTGGACTCGCCTTAATAGTTCACTTTATCCCATTTCCGCTTATAACTTCTGATAAATTATTAATTGCAGTTTTTGGAGGATTCTTTTTAGGAGTCGGAATCGGAATGTCAATTAGGGGTGGTGCTGTAATTGACGGGACTGAAGTTTTGGCCATTTTTATAAGCAAAAAAACAGGTCTAACTATTGGTGACATCATACTCATCTTTAATATAATTATTTTCTCATTTGGCGCTTATATCCTGTCGATAGAAATTGCGCTGTATGCAATTTTAACCTATATAGCCGCTTCAAAAACTATAGACTTTGTTATTGAAGGAATTGAAGAATATACAGGGATTACAATTATTTCGGAACGAAGTGAAAGGATTAGAAAAATGATTATTGATAAACTTGGAAGAGGAGTCACTATTTATTCCGGTAAAGGAGGGTATACCAAAAATGGGGATGAAGCGAGAACTATTGATATTTTATATACGGTAATTACAAGACTTGAAATTGCCAACCTTAAAAAAGAAATAGATGCCATCGATACCGACGCTTTTATTATAATGAATAGCATAAAAGACACAAAGGGTGGTATGATTAAAAAACGTCCACTAAAAGATTAATCTAAAATATCGATCAATGCGGTTCAAAATTCTCATTTTTATTTTAACACTTATAAATCCAATTATTAATTTAAATGCTCAGAAAGAGCCCGTTAAATTAGGCGTGGTAGGACTCACACATACACATGTTCATTGGATTTTAGGAAGTAAAAACGTAGAGGATATTGAAATTGTTGGGATTGTAGAACCCAACAAAGAGTTAGCTGAAAGATATTCAAAATTATATGGGTACTCAATGGATTTAGTCTTTGACAATATGGATGACATGATTTCAAAAACCAATCCTGAAGCAGTTACCGCATTTAATACGATTTATGGCCATCTTGAAGTTGTTGAAAAATGTGCACCTTTAGGTATTCATGTAATGGTTGAAAAACCTCTCGCAGTTAGCCTTGATCATGCAAAAAAAATGAAATCACTTGCTATAAAACACGACATTCATTTATTGACTAATTATGAAACCACTTGGTACCCTACAAATCATAAATTAAAAGAATTATTGAGCAACAATGCTATAGGCGATTTAAGAAAAGTGATTGTTAGAGATGGCCATAAAGGACCAAAAAAAATTGGGGTAAATTTCGAATTTTTAGAATGGCTAACAGACCCTGTCCTTAATGGTGCCGGTGCCTTAATGGATTTCGGATGCTATGGAGCAAATCTTTCTACCTGGCTACATAACGATAAAAAACCTATTTCGGTTACAGCAATAACGCAACAATTACAATCTTATAATAATCCTAAGGTTGATGATGAAGCTATCATAATATTAAATTATAATAACTCCAACACTATAATTCAGGCTTCTTGGAATTGGCCCATTGGTAGAAAAGATATGGAGGTTTATGGTCTAAATGGGGCAGTATATGCCGACAATAAAAATGATTTACGAGTACGTATTTCTGAAGGTTATGATGGATTCGATGAAAAGGAATACCATTTAGGTGAACTCTCTGCTCCAATTAACGATCCATTCTCTTATTTTGCTGCAATTATTAGAGAAGAAATTTCTGTAGAACAATTCGATTTATCATCATTAGAAAACAATATGATTGTAATGGAGATATTAGAAGCAGCCAAAGAAAGTGCTAAAACCAATAAAACAGTTTTTCTGAAAGATTGAATGCACATTCAAAAGGCAGAAGTTTCATTTTCCTTACATTTACATTTTTCAAATTTTACTACACCATGAAACAACATTTCTTGTGGCTATTTTCCGCACTATCTCTTTTTTCTTGTACTCAAAAAGAAAGTACTACAAACACAATTTCAGAAATAGCATTTACAAAAGATTCTACAACCATTAAAAAAGTTTTTGACGCTGCCTTAACGGACGGACAAGCATACGAATGGCTGCGAGAATTAACAACCGATATAGGTCATAGAATGTCTGGTTCTTCACAAGCGCAGGAGGCTGTTGAATGGGGAGAACAATTAATGAAAGATCAAGGATTTGATAAAGTTTGGCTGCAACCAGTTATGGTGCCGCATTGGGTTCGAGGCGAAAAAGAAGTAGCAAACTACAGCATTAATGATCAAATCATAGATGTTCCTGTTTGCGCATTGGGTGGATCAATTGCTACACCAACTTCAGGAATAACCGCTGAAGTAATAGAAGTACAAAGTGTTGAAGAAGCCGAAAAATTAGGAGATCAGTTAAAGGGTAAAATTGTGTTTTTTAATCGCCCTTTTGATGCCACGCTCATTAATACCTTCGCCGCTTATAGTGGTTGCGTTAAACAACGTAGTCAGGGAGCAAAAACTGCAGGCCCATTTGGTGCAGTTGCTACCATTGTACGCTCAATGAGTTCTAGCATTAATGATTACCCGCATACGGGAGGTATGGGTTATGGTGACATTCCTTCTGATCAATATATTCCTTCTGCCGCAATTAGTACTTTGGCTGCAGAAAAATTAAGCAAGCATTTAAAGGAAAATCCTAATTTAAAATTCTACTTAAAACAAAGTTGTAAAACGCTTCCAGATGCGCCTTCATTCAATGTTATTGGAGAAATAACTGGTAGTGAGTTCCCTGATAAATACATTACAATTGGTGGTCATTTAGATTCATGGGATTTAGGTCAAGGAGCACATGATGATGGAACTGGTGTCGTGCAATCTATGGAAGTTTTACGCTTGTTTAGAGAAACAGGAATTAAACCAAGACATACACTAAGAGCCGTACTATTTATGAATGAAGAATTTGGTTTAAGAGGTGGAATTAAATATGCGGATGAAGCAAAATTAAAAAATGAGATTCATGTTGCTGCAATAGAATCTGACGCTGGAGGGCATACACCTAGAGGGTTTTCTTATGACGGAAATAAAGAAAATGTAGATGAATTTATGAGTTGGAAACCATTATTTGAGCCTTATGGATTGCATCAATGGGATATTGGGTATGCCGGAGCAGATATCGGCCCATTAAAAAACAAGACAATTTCACTTTCTGGATATAGACCAGACAGTCAACGATATTTCGAATACCATCATTCAGCTAATGATACATTTGACAAAGTAAATGCGCGTGAACTTCATTTAGGTGCTGCCGCAATGACTTCTTTAGTTTATATGATGGACAAATATTTTGATGTAGAACCTGTAAAAAAATAATGATGAAACAATTTCTAATCCTTTTATCCGCAATCGCAATAACTTCGTGTTCAAAAGTTGAACAAGCAGATTTAATCGTTCATAACGCAAAAGTATATTCGGTCGATGATCAATTTCAGACCTTCGAAGCATTTGCTATTAAAGATGGAAAATTTATTGGTATTGGCTCAGATGCAGACATTGCTAAAAACTTTGCTTCAGAAAAAACTATTAATGCAGACGGAAAACCAATTTATCCAGGTTTTATAGATGCACATTGCCATTTTTATGGTTTAGGAATGAATCAGCAAGTGGCTGATTTAGTTGGCACCAAAAGCTATGATGAAATTATTGAACGGTTGGTAGCATTCCAAAAAGAAAAAAATGTGCCTTATATAACTGGACGTGGATGGGATCAAAACGATTGGGATGTAAAAGAATTTCCTACAAAAGATAAATTAGACGCACAATTTCCAAATACACCTATTGCCTTAAGAAGAGTTGACGGTCACGCCTTATTTGTGAATCAGGCTGCAATAGATTTATCAAAATTAACAGCAGAAACTAAAGTAACCGGAGGTGAAGTTATTACCAAAAATGGTAAGATGACGGGTGTATTGATCGATGCTGCTATGAATTTCATAAATACACCGCTACCTTCTAGAAAAGAAGAAATTCAAGGGTTATTAGCTGCTCAAAAAATATGTTTCGATTTAGGTTTAACTACTGTCGATGATGCAGGATTAAGTCAAAGTACCATTGAATTAATTGACAGTTTACAGCAATCTGGTGATTTAAAAATGAGAGTATATGCAATGGTTTCGGCAACTCAAAAAAATCTAGACTACTACATTTCAAAAGGAAAAATTAAAACAGACCGATTAAATGTAAGTTCATTTAAAGTTTATGGAGATGGTGCTTTGGGGTCTAGAGGTGCGGCAATGAGACAATCCTATACTGATAGAGATCATCATTTTGGAGCATTGATATTTAAACCTGAGAGATATGATGAGATTGCAAAGCAAATTGCAGCCTCGGAATATCAAATGAATACACATGCTATTGGTGATTCTGCAAATACACACATTCTTAAAACATATAAGACAGCCCTAAAAGGAGAGAAAAATAGACGTTGGAGAATTGAACATGCTCAGATTATTTCTCCTGAAGATTTTATTGGATTTGAAAACGTGATTCCTTCAATTCAACCAACGCATGCCACAAGTGATATGTATTGGGCAGAGGACCGAGTGGGATCTGAAAGAATTAAAGGAGCTTATGCCTTTAAAGACCTCTTAAAACAACACGGAAAAGTTGCATTAGGAACCGATTTTCCTGTTGAATATGTGAGTCCATTTTTAACTTTTTACGCAGCAACGGCAAGACAAGATATTGAGGGATATCCTGAAGGAGGCTATCAAATGGAAAATGCATTAAGTAGAGAAGAAACCTTAAAAGGAATGACTATTTGGGCGGCTTATTCTAATTTTGAAGAAGATGAAAAAGGAAGTATTGAAATTGGAAAATTTGCTGATTTTATAATGTTAGACCAAGATATTATGGAAGTAGAACTAGCTAAAATCCCAACATCTAAAGTAGTTTCAACATTTGTAAATGGTGAACAAGTGAATTAGTGTTTTTTCACAAGCATCCATACAAACCTTTTATTTTTGAGGATACTGAGAAATTGATTGTAGGTACACTACCTCCTCCTCGTTTTTCTACGGGTGAATTGATAAAGCAAGATGTCGATTTTTGCTATGGCTCCTATTATAACTCGCTGTGGTTATATTTGAACAAGATTCATCATCTGGACTTAGAATTTGAAAATACTAACAAAGCAATTGAACAACGAAAAAACTTTTTACGCAAACACAAAATTGGTGTTTGTGATATTGTAGATTCCTGTACTCGTGTCAAAATTGATGCTTCAGATTTAGGAATGCAGAATATTCAACTAAGAAATCTTATTGGGTATTTAAATAAATACCCAAAGGTTCATACACTGCTATTTACTGGAGGTAATTCCAAAAATGGTCCTGAATATTTTTTCAGAAAACACTTAAAAGAATATGAATTGAAATTGGAGTTAGTTTCAAATGAAGTTCCGAGAGTGCATCAGTTTGAATTGAATTATCAAAATAGTGTCGCTTCGACTCTGCTCAGCCACTACGTTAAATCAACTCCGGTGATTGAGCGTAGTCGTAATGAACGCATCATCAAAACTGTATCACTTACTTCTCCATCAGGTTCTGCAAACAGAGCTATTGGAAGTAATCCATTATACAAACAACGCAAACAAGAAAATTCTAAATACACCACGTTTGATTTTAGGGTGGAGCAATACAGTCAATGGTTTTAGAAATCGTCACTTCGAGTATCCACTTCAGCAGATGTATCAAGAAGAATTTTAATAAAACAGCTGTTTCCAATCAAATAAATAAATTCTTAAATATTCAGAACTCTTTAGTAATTGTCATGCTGAGCCTGCCGAAGCATCTATAAGAATAAGATTCTTCACTACTTTTCATTTCGTTCAGAATGACAATAAACCTATTTTTGCAATATGACCTTAAAATTCATCCTTCATTACGGACTCCATTTTATTGCCCCATTTTTAATTGGATATTTTTTCTTCAAAGAAAAATGGTTAAAGGTTTCCTTAATTCTAGTTGCAACCATGTTGGTAGATTTAGATCATTTTTTGGCCAACCCTATTTTTGATCCGAATCGTTGTAGTGTTGGTTTTCACCCCTTACATTCTTATTGGGCTATTGGTGTTTATTTTTTAGGGTTGATTCCCTCAAAAACAAGAATAGTAGCCATTGGACTACTATTACATATGCTTGCTGATTATTTAGATTGTCTGCTTTAACCGATAATACTTTTCACAAAATCGTCCGTCTTTTCAACACCTTTCGAATCTAAAAACTTCACAAATGCAGATCCAATAATTGCTCCATTAACATATTGGCAAACGGTATTAAAAGTTTCTTTAGATGAAATACCAAATCCTACAATCAATTTACTTTTCAAATTCATCGCTTTAATTCGTTCGAAATAGGCAATTTGTTGCTCAGAAATCTCGCCTTTCGCTCCCGTTATAGATGCTGAAGCTACTACATATATAAATGCTTCGGTCATCGCATCAATCGTCCTGATTCGTTTTTCAGATGTTTGTGGTGTAATTAAAAACACATTTGAAATTCCGTATTTAGCAAATAGTGCTTTGTACTTCGTTTCATATTCTATCATTGGTAAATCTGGTAGAATTACAGTATCAATTCCACAAGCAACACATTGCATACAAAATTTTTCATCTCCATATTTTAAAACTTGATTCAAATATCCCATTAACAAAAGTGGTGTATTATTAGAATCCTTTATCGTTTTTAATTGCTCAAAAATAATATCAAGATTAATTCCGTTTGTCAAGGCGACTGAACTACTATGTTGAATCGTTGGCCCATCGGCCATAGGATCAGAATACGGTAGTCCAACTTCTATAAAATCAACACCATTAGAACCGAGTTTTTCAATGATTGAAGTTGTATCATTTAAATTTGGGAATCCAGATGTAAAAAATACGGAACACAGGTTCTTGTCTTTATTCTGGAATAATGTTTTTAGTTTACTCATTTGTTTATTTCTTTTTGTCATGCTGAGCCTGTCGAAGCATCTCTAAATAAAAAGATTCTTCACTCCGTTCAGAATGACAATTCGACTATTAATCTTTTAAATGCTTTATATAAGTTTCTAAATCCTTATCTCCTCTACCGGATAAATTAACAATAATGACCTGATCATTTTTAATTTCCATTTTACCTAACACTGCCATGGCATGTGCACTTTCCAACGCAGGTATAATTCCCTCTAATTTAGTTAATTCATAAGCCGCATCCAATGCTTCTTGATCGGTGGCATTCATAAATATTGCTCTACTACTTTCATTTAAATAGGCATGCAACGGTCCAATACCTGGATAATCCAATCCCGCAGAAATAGAATAAGGTTCAACTACCTGACCATATTCATCTTGCATCAATATGGTTTTACTACCATGTAAAACACCAACTTCTCCTAATTGTGAAGTTGCAGCACTTTCCCCACTAAATACACCTAAGCCTGCGGCCTCAACTGCAATTAAATCTACATCCTTTTCGTCTAAATAATGATAGAAAGCACCGGCTGCATTTGAACCTCCACCAACACATGCAATTACAGTGTCAGGATTTTCCTTACCAGTTTTCTCCTTTAACTGCCATTTCATCTCCTCACTAATTATTGCTTGTAAACGCCCCACCATATCAGGATAAGGATGTGGACCAACAACCGAACCTATCAAATAATAAGTGTCTTCAGGGTTACCTATCCAATCTCGTATGGCCTCATTTGTTGCATCTTTCAATGTTTTACTTCCACTAGTTGCAGGAACAACGGTTGCTCCTAACATTTTCATTCGAGCTACATTTGGGGCCTGACGTTCTATATCTACCTCACCCATAAACACCACGCAATCAATATTCATTAAGGCACAAACTGTAGCGGTAGCAACACCATGTTGTCCTGCACCAGTCTCGGCAATGATTCTCTTTTTACCCAATTTCTTAGCTATAAGAATCTGACCTATGGTGTTATTTACTTTATGCGCTCCCGTGTGATTTAAATCTTCACGTTTCAAATAAATAGTACCTCCATACTTTTCAGATAATCGAGGTGCTAAATATAGAGGTGTTGGTCTGCCAACATAGTCCTTTAATAAATATTTATACTCTTTTTGAAATTCTTCCGATTCGATAATTTGCAAATAATTATCTTCTAATTCTTGGACATTAGGAAATAGCAATTCGGGAATAAATGCCCCTCCGAACTGACCGTAATACCCATTTTCATCTACTTGAAATTGTGATTTCATATAAATTAATTTTTCAACTCGTTTAAAAACGATTGTAGTTTTTCCTTGTTTTTTAATCCCGGAGCATCCTCAAATCCACTATTTAAATCTACTCCAATACATTGTCTATTATTAAACTTTTTTATAGAAGCCGCATCGTTTGGCCCAATTCCTCCACTTAATAAAAACGGCGTCTCTCCCTTATATTTTTTTAAAAGATTCCAGTCATATTTTAAACCAGTTCCTCCATAGCCTTTTCCTTTAGTATCAAAAATGAACAATTCACAAAAGGGTTCATAGTCTTTTGTTTTCTCAAAATCAAAATGTTCATCAATAGAAAAAGCTTTGAAAATTTCAAAAGTATTTTCTCCTTGATTCCGTTGGAGTTTCTCACAAAACGCTACTGATTCATTTCCGTGTAATTGAATAGCATCTAAATCATAATTCTTAATATATCTCCGAATTGTCTCAATAGATTCATTCACTACAACACCAACTTTTTTTATTGAATTTGGAATTATTATTTCAGGAAAACCAGTAATGTGACGCTTTGATTTATTATAAAAAATAAACCCTAGATAATCAGGTGATAGTTTTATAACCTCCTGAATATTTTCGCTATTGCGCATGCCACAAACCTTAATTTTCATTATCCTATTTGTTTGATAAATTCCTGACATGAAAATCCTGGATTTTCAGTTTTCATAAAATTTTCACCAATTAAAAATCCATTAAATCCATATTCTTTTAAACCGATAATGGTTCTTGGATCACTAATACCACTTTCAGATACTTTTATAGATGAATCTGGAATTTGTGAAGCCAATGCAATCGAATGCTCTAAGTCTACCTGAAACGTTTTTAAGTTTCTGTTATTTATTCCGATAATCTTATTATCTAAATCTCCAATTTTATCCAATTCTTCCTGATTGTGAACTTCGTATAAAACATCCAACCCCAAATCTTCTGCTAAATTTCCAAATTGTTGCAACTCTTTTTTAGACAAACATGCAGCTATTAACAAGATTACATCTGCACCAATCGCTTTCGCTTCCACAATTTGAAATCCGTCCACAATAAAATCTTTGCGTAAAATTGGTTTGGTTTGATTAATTTCTCTTGCTTGAACAAGGTCTATTAAAGTACCACCAAAAAACTCCTTGTCTGTTAAAATGGATTGAGCAGCAACGCCTGCACTCAAATAACCTTCTGTCACTTCTTGAATGGAAGAAGTATCATTTATAACTCCTTTAGAAGGAGATTGTCTTTTATACTCAGCAATTATTCCAGAACTCTTAGGATCTAGTAATTCTCTTTTTAAAGAAATCGGGGTCCTCTGAAAACCCGGACTCTTTACCAAAGTACTTACTTGTATTTCTGCCTTTAATTGTGCTACTTCTTGCTTTTTATGTGCAACTATTGTTTCTAATATATTGTTCATTTTCTAATCATTTTGTCTTACTGAGTATGTCGAAGTATCTTTAGATTCTTCACTTTGTTCAGAATGACATCGTTCATTTAAACTTTCGTTAATTTACTTAAACATTCTTTCGCTTTCCCTCCAAATAAAGAGTCTTTCGCAGTTTCAAAACAGGCTGCAAAACTGCGACTATCATCAACAATTTGTAACGCAATTGCCGCATTTGTTAAAACGACTGAATTTTGAGCATCGGTTCCCTTTCCTTCAATAATATTTTTAAATATTTCCGCCGCTTCTTCAACAGAATTCCCTCCATAAATCTCAGACTGCTCAAATGTTTCCTGACCTAAATCTCCAGGATAAATTAATTTTTCACCGGATCTTGTAAACAATTTGAATCCTCCAGTTAATGAGATTTCGTCGTAGCCATCTATAGCATGTACTACACCATAATTAGTATGTTCTTCTTGTAAAATATAATTATACAAGCGCGCAATTTCTAAATTAAAAGTTCCTAATAATTGATTTTGAGGAGAACTAGGATTTACCAATGGGCCCAACATATTAAAAAATGTTTTTAACGCCAATGCTTTTCTCGTTGGTCCTACCGCTTTCATTGCTGGATGAAAAAAAGGCGCATGTAAAAAACAAATATTTGCTTTCTCTAAATGCGCTTTCAACTCATCTTCATTGTTGGTAAATTCATAGCCAAAATACTGCAACATATCCGATGAACCCGATTTTGAAGACACCGAATAATTTCCATGTTTCGCTACTTTTTGTCCAGTACCTGCTACAATAAAAGAAGTCATCGTAGAAATATTAAAGGTATCCTTTCCATCCCCTCCCGTGCCAACAATATCTATGGTGTTAAATTCTGACAAATCAATTTGAACACAAAGTTCTTTTAAAGCATCTCTGAATCCTCCTAACTCATCAGCAGTAATCGGACGCATCATAAAGACCGTCATAAAGGAGGCTAAATGTGCATCATTATATTTCTCTTGAGCAATATCAATCAATATTGCCCTGGCTTCTGCTCTTGATAAGCGTTTGTGCTGATATAAATTATTTAATATTTGTTTCATTATGAATTTGCTTCAATAAAATTCCTAACTATTTGCTCTCCAACCTCTGTTAAAATAGATTCAGGATGAAATTGAACGGCACTTATCATAAATTCTTTATGCTCAATTGCCTGTATTAATCCATCTTCATCTCTAGCCGTGACTTGAATCTCTTCAGGAAAACCTACATCGCTAGCAGCCCAAGAATGATAGCGTGCTGCTAAAAATGCTTCAGGAATTCCTTTAAAAATTGTCGCATCTTTATCTGTCACCTTCATTTCTGTAGCAACTCCATGAAACACATCTTCTAAATTGATAATTGTTCCTCCAAAAACTTCGGTGATAGCCTGTAATCCGAGACACACGCCAAAAATTGGTTTTGTACTTGCATACGTTTTAATGACTTCTTTTAAAATTCCCGCTTCATCAGGAATTCCAGGCCCTGGAGATAACATAATCATATCATATGTTCCAACGTCTGCAATTGAAATTTCATCATTTCTAAAAACCGCTGGAAAAACTCCTGTGATTTTTTCAACCATATGCACCAAATTATAGGTGAATGAATCGTAATTATCTAATATTAATATTTTCATTCCTAAATATTTTCTGCTAATAACAGTGCTTTTTTAAGCGCTGCCAACTTATTATTTACTTCTTGTAATTCTTTTTCTTCATCACTATGAATCACAATTCCTGCCCCCGCCTGATAATACAATGTATTATTCTTACTTACAAAAGAACGAATTGCAATGGCCAAATTTACCGAACCATCAAGTCCAATAATTCCTACAGCACCACCATAAAATCCACGTGTTTGATTTTCATACTTATCTATCAATTGCATTGCCTTATATTTTGGCGCTCCACTTAATGTACCCGCTGGAAAAGTATCACCAACTATCTCAATTGGCTTCCCTTTGATTTCCCCTTGAACTGTTGAAACCAAATGAATTACATGACTAAAATATTGTACTTCTTTAAACACCTCTACATTTACATGATTTGCGTGTTTACTCAAATCATTTCGAGCCAAATCAACAAGCATAACATGCTCTGCTGTTTCTTTTTTATCTTCTGATAAAATTTTCCCCAACTTAATATCTTCGGCCATATCACCTGTTCTCCTGAACGTACCTGCTATTGGATTGATAATCGCTTTACCTTCGGAAATTTTTATTTGAGCCTCTGGTGAAGATCCCATCAATTTAAAACTACCATAATCAAAATAGAATAAATATGGTGATGGGTTGATAGAACGTAATGCTCTATATACGTTAAAATCATCACCTTTAAATGACTGTTGGAATTGACGCGATAACACTAACTGAAATACATCTCCACGTTTGCAGTGAGATTTCGCTTTTCTAACGTAATCTATAAAATCTTCGTTGGTGCAATTAGAAGTTTCCTCTCCATCAATTTCAAATTGTTGTGTATTGAAAGCTTGCGCATCTATAATTGTTTTAATCTCATCAATTCTTGCATCAGTTCCTTCCTCAATATTTTCAATCAATGTCATTTCGTCATTAAAATGATTGATCGCAATAATGAAGCGATAAAAACTGTATTGCATCAGTGGAATCGCCGATGGAGCATCCGGATTTTCGAATACAATATTCTCAAAATATTGCACGCTATCATATGTTGTATAACCATATAACCCATTAAAGGATTTCATGGCAGGATCACAATCTAAATCAATTGAACTCGAATAAGTCTGAAACAGTTCATTAAAGTTTTTATCGATTTTCTCATTGGCAACCACCTTTCCTTTTTGAGCCAATTGCAAATAATCATTTTCTGCCTTAATCGTCACGACAGGTTCAATAGCAATAAACGAAAAACTCTCTTCTTTGCTATGGTAATCAGAACTTTCTAGCAATAAGGTATTCGGATAAACATCTCTTAAACGCAAATACAAACCTACAGGAGTAATTGTATCCGAAATTCGCTTTTTACTAGTTGCTTTAAAATTTATTATTTTCATTTATGCTGAACTTATTTCAGTAGTTAAATAAAAAAAGGCTTATCGTGAGATAAGCCTTTTTGATTTTATAGTTAAATATCATATAACAGGTATTGCTCACTTATTGTTTAAGAGAGTTCCACCACCATATGTTATTTGTTCTTGTCATTTCTATTGTTATGTTGACAAATGTAAAATAGTTTTTAAAGATATCAAACTCATTTTAAAAATAAAATTGAAATAATTATAATTTGATAGATATACCATAAAATGATCAATATTCACTT
>MPDD01000043.1 GCA_001874265.1 Bacteroidetes bacterium MedPE-SWsnd-G1
ATCCAGCCTTTGGTTTTAGTATCGGTTAATTTAAATGGCTCGATTGGTAAATGTTCTCTAAATAATAGACGGCCGTCTGGATGAATTTTAAAAAGACTTTCCTTTGCACCCCAAATTACGGTCAGCTGCTCGATTAATTTTTTTTCAACTAAAAAATCATTTTCAGAATCCACAAATTTATGAGCAATACGCTTTATTTTTTCACGATTCATTTCCATGTCTATACCTACTTGTGTTGCGCTTATAATAATTGCAGAAAAAGTATATGAATGTGTAATGGAGATATGATTTCCATCTTTTAAATGTGGTTTGCCGTCTTCTGTATAGAATAATTCATCATCAGAATATCCAGCTTCTTTTAAGAGATAACGAACACTTAAAAATCCTCGTTGGTGCAATTCAGATTTCATTTTTTCAATTCTAGAAATACTTCTTTCATTGAGGTGTATATTGTTTCTCAATTCATCAACAGCCTCTTCTATTTTCCATACATATACAATGGTATTTTCATTCGCTTGTATTGTTTTAAATAGAGGCATTTTTATATCGCTGAGTTTTCGTAATTTTGCACCTCAAAAATATACAATTATGAGCACAGAGACATCAACTTACGTAAAATATAAAGTAAAAGATATCGATCTTGCCGCATGGGGAAGAAAGGAAATTAAATTGGCGGAGGCTGAAATGCCTGGGTTAATGAGTTTAAGAGAAGAATATGGAGATTCTCAACCTTTAAAAGGTGCAAGAATTGCTGGTTGTTTGCACATGACAATTCAAACGGCTGTCTTGATAGAAACATTGCAAGCTCTTGGAGCTGAAGTTACTTGGAGTTCTTGTAACATATTCTCTACACAAGATCAGGCTGCTGCTGCAATTGCTGCTGCAGGTACTGCTGTGTATGCTTGGAAAGATATGACTGAAGAAGAATTTGATTGGTGTATTGAGCAAACTTTATTCTTTGGTGAAGATAAAAAACCATTGAATTTAATTTTAGATGATGGTGGAGATTTAACCAATATGGTGTTGGATAAATACCCAGAATTGGCTGCAGGAATTAATGGATTGTCTGAAGAAACGACAACAGGAGTTCATAGATTATACGATAGAGTAAAGGCTGGTACATTGCCTATGCCTGCGATTAATGTAAATGATTCGGTAACAAAGTCAAAATTCGATAATAAATACGGATGTAAAGAATCTGCAGTTGATGCGATTAGAAGAGCAACCGATATTATGTTGGCAGGAAAAAGAGTAACTGTTTGTGGTTATGGAGATGTAGGTAAAGGAACGGCAGCTTCTTTTAAAGGTGCTGGTGCAATTGTTACGGTAACTGAAATTGATCCAATTTGTGCATTGCAAGCAGCAATGGATGGTTTTGAAGTGAAGCGTTTAGAAACTGTGGTTGGTAATTCTGATATTATTATTACTACAACTGGAAATAAAGACATTATTCAAGGACGTCATTTTGAGTCTATGAAAGACAAGGTGATTGTTTGTAACATCGGTCATTTTGATAATGAAATTGACATGGCTTGGTTAAATGCGAATCATGGAAATACAAAGGACACGATTAAACCACAAGTTGATAGATATAATATTGATGGAAAAGACATCATTATCTTGGCGGAAGGTCGTTTGGTAAACTTAGGTTGTGCAACAGGTCACCCAAGTTTTGTAATGTCTAATTCATTTACAAACCAAACATTGGCGCAATTGGAGTTATGGAATAATAGAGATGCTTATGAGAACGAGGTATATATGTTACCTAAGCATTTAGATGAAAAAGTTGCAAAATTACATTTGGCTAAAATAGGCGTTGAGTTAACGGAATTACGTGAAGACCAAGCCGCTTATATTGGGGTAACTGTAGAAGGGCCATTTAAACCGGAACATTATAGATATTAGTAATTATTGAGATGTCATACTGAGCTTGTCGAAGTATCTTTTATAGCATTTCCTAAATATTAAAAAAGGCTCTCAGTTTTGAGGGCCTTTTGTTGTTTTTAGAATTTGATTTTTAGATATTTGGAACTTGTTTTTTCGGGGATGTAGCTCAGCTGGCTAGAGCGTTTGACTGGCAGTCAAGAGGTCGTGGGTTCGACTCCCATCTTCTCCACCAAATATGTTTTCTTTTTAGGTAAAATTTAATAATAAAGTATTCAGATGAATTTAAAAAAGTACGCAATTGCGTTATCAGCTCTGATTTTAGCAGGGTGTAATGTTGAAGATAAAGGAAAGGAAGTAAAGAATAAGACTCCAAAAAATGTGATTCTGTTAATAAGTGACGGAACAGGATTGTCTCAGATTTCATCCGCTTTTTTCTTCAAGGATACAGAACCAAATTATAAGCGATTTGAGCATATTGGACTAATAAACACTTCTTCTTCTCGTCAGGATGTTACAGATTCAGCCGCAGGTGCAACCGCTTTTGCAAGTGGTGTAAAGACGTATAATGGTGCTATTGGAGTTGCAGATGATACAACATCAGTAAAGAATATAGTGGAGATTGCTTCAAAGAAAAATATTAAAACAGGTGTGATAGCAACTTCTTCAATTACCCATGCCACACCGGCTTGTTTCTTTGCACATGTAGAGGAAAGAGGAATGGCGGAAGCTATAGCTGAGCAAATGGCAGCATCTGAAGTGGATTATTTTGCTGGAGGAGGGTTAAAATATTTTAATAAGCGAAAAGATAACCGCAATTTGTTAGAGGAATTGAATCAACAAGACTTTGCCATTGATACTGTTAGTTTAAAAGATTTTTCTGTAATTAAAGACAATCAGAAAGTTGGTTATTTATTGGCTGCTAATGAAATGCCAAAAATACAAGATGGAAGGGGAGATTTTCTTTCCAATGCTACCAATCAAGCAATTCAATTTTTAAGTCAAGATAATTCAAACTTTTTTATCATGTCAGAAGGGTCTCAAATTGATTGGGGCGGGCACGATAATGATGCGCCATATTTGATTTCGGAGTTGATCGATTTCGACAATACAATTGGAAAGGTACTGGATTATGCAGAGAAAGATGGAAATACGCTGGTTGTTGTTACTTCAGATCACGAAACAGGTGGATTTACCTTAAAGGCTAGTGAAAGAGTAGGAGAAAATGGGAAAAAGTATAGTGATTATACCAAGGTGGGAACTTCATTTTCTACAGGAGGACATTCGGCAACTTTAATCCCGGTTTTTGCTTATGGTCCGGGGTCAGAAGAATTTATTGGTATATATGAAAACAATGATATTTTTCACAAAATTTTAGAAGTTACAGGTTGGTAGTATTGAAATAGTTTCTAATTCGATTTTAAAAAATAATATTTGACTAAATAGAAAAGCAACGCAAATGCGTTGCTTTTTTTATTGTCGACTTGGGTGTTAGTCGTTAAAATATAGATTTTAACCCTACCACAAATACGGTTGCTAATACTGTAGAAATGGAAGTAATTCCCAACCATGTTACTACAAATACGATTCTGTCTATTATATAATTTCTTGTTTTCATGACCTATGTTATTTGATTTCTATATCAAAAGTAGGTCTAAGAATAAGGCGTAAAAATAGATTAAAGGTGAAACGCCTTAATTTAAAAGTGAAGTGTTTTTAAAAATGGATGAAATGAACTTAATTTTTATTTAACAGCAAAATAACTATCTAAAAGTCCATCAATAGTTAATTTTAAGTCGTTAATATTTACACCATCATTTCTAAAAATTGTAATGTTTTTATCCACCCTATTTCTGCTCAAACTATCTTGTATTTCTACGAATTTAATACCTCCAACTTTGTCTAACATGTTTTTTATGTCAGTATAAATAGTAATATCTTTTACGTAAATTTTTATAGTCTGCTCCTTAGGTGAATTTCTGATTTCTGTTCTAAAAGGTAACATAACAATAGTATTTTATAGATGAATAGTTTTCTGTACTATCGATCTGCCTAAATATACTAATTACCGCTGATTATTGCAAATGATTGCTTTTCAAAAGTTTAACAGTTTATTTAACTTGAGATTAACAGATTATTAACGCCTAACGTAAAATTTTCATTCTAATATTGTTGTACCAAACAATCACTAATAAAATTTAACTAACTATGAAAACTACTAGAAACTATCTATTCAATCCGGTTATTTTTGCTTTGCTTGCTTTGTCATCTTTATTGGGATTTTCTCAAAATAACGATAGGAATACACTAGAATTTTCAAATACTGAGGTTTTACAAACCTCAACTTTAAATATTATTTCGTTGAATATAAAGTCAACTATAGCGTATTCTTTATAAGGTTTAGTTGCTATGGAAAAGAAATGGTTGATTATTTATGAAAAAGCAGTTTCAAGCAATTTGTTTGAACTGCTTTTTTTATTTCTAAAGTGTGCCCCTAATAACTTTTCATTGTTATTATTTGAGTATTTGCATTGGCCTTATTATAAGTCGGATGTTGTTTGTCGTTTAAATGGAGTTCTTTATCCTATCTTTTTGTGGAGGTGTAATTTTTTGATCAAATTTGAGATGAATTAATTTAGAAGTTAACAGGTTACAGTGGTTTAGTCTCCAGTTTTTAATTCTAAAATAGTTTGTTTTCGTAAAATTCAGTTTAAAAAGTTTTTCCATTTTGGAAAAACTTTTTTCTATCCCAACCATCCTTCTCTGTCTAAACTCCTGTATTGAATGGCTTCAGCAATATGATCCGGATTTATATTTAAAGCTTCTTCTAGATCTGCAATGGTTCTTGCTACTTTTAAAATTCTGTCATAAGCTCTTGCGGATAAATTTAATTTGTCCATTGCGTTTTTCAACAATATTTTTGACTTTTCATTTAAAACGCAATACTGTCTAATTTGTTTAACGCTCATTTGTGCATTGTAATGAACATTATCCAGATCATTAAAGCGTTTCGATTGAAACTCTCTAGCGGCTGTAACACGTTTTCTTATTTCTGAACTCGGTTCTCCTCGTCGTTCTTCAGTAAGTTTTTCAAAAGGAACCGGCTGTACTTCAATATGTATATCAATACGATCTAGAAGGGGGCCTGAAATTTTGCTCAAATACCGTTGCATTTCGTGTGCCGAAGTTGAAACGGCTTGCGCATCGTCAGGAAAATAACCACTTGGTGAAGGGTTCATACTTGCAACAAGCATAAAACTACTTGGGTAGGTTACGGTAAATTTTGCTCTAGAAATAGTTACTTCTCTGTCTTCTAAAGGTTGTCGCATTACCTCTAAAACATCACGTTTAAACTCGGGTAATTCATCTAAAAATAATACACCATTGTGTGATAAAGAGATTTCTCCAGGTTGTGGATAGCTTCCTCCACCAACAAGTGCAACATTCGAAATTGTATGATGTGGACTTCGAAACGGGCGTTGATTCATTAATCCACTATTTTCTTTTATGCGACCTACAACGGAATGGATTTTTGTAGTTTCTAAAGCCTCATTCAAAGTCATAGGAGGTAAAATAGTTGGTAGCCTCTTGGCAAGCATGGTTTTTCCGCTACCCGGTGGTCCTATTAAAATGATATTATGACCTCCAGCAGCGGCAATTTCCATACAGCGTTTTATAGATTCTTGACCCTTGACATCTGCAAAATCAAATTCCGGGTTTTCAATACTTTCATAAAACTCCTTGCGAGTATCTATTACCAATGGTTTTAGGTTTGATGCGCCTTCGAAAAAATCAATTACTTCTTGAATATTTTCGACGCCATATACATCTAACCCATTCACAATAGCGGCTTCTTTTACATTTTGCTTTGGAAGAATAAATCCCTTAAACCCCTCTTCTCTAGCCTTAATAGCAATGGGTAAAGCGCCTTTTATGGGTTGTAAACTTCCATCGAGAGATAACTCTCCCATTATTAAATATTCATGAATGTTTTCTCCTTTTATTTGATTAGAGGCCGTAAGTATGCCAAGTGCCAAAGTTAGGTCGTAGGCGCTTCCTTCTTTTCGCAGATCGGCTGGAGCCATGTTAATTGTAATTTTTTTACCAGGGAGTCTAAAACCATTGTTATTTAATGCAGCAGAAATCCGATAGGAACTTTCTTTAATGGCGTTATCGGGAAGGCCTACAAGATGATATCCTATCCCTCTGTCAATATTTACTTCTACGGTAATAGTGGTGGCCTCAACGCCGAATACAGCGCTGCCAAATACTTTAACTAGCATATTTTTTCTATAAATATAGAAAAAAACAACTTGTTAAGTAGTTGAAATTAAGTTGATTCTCGTATTTCTAAAGAAGTTGGTATCACCAATCGTTGAATCTCTACTGGTTGTCGTTCTTTTTTTAAAGCAATTTCTTTAAGTAACAATTCTACAGATTTTTCGCCCATTTCATGGCCAGGTTGGTTAACTGTAGAAAGAGGAGGGGAAACAATTGAAGACATGAACCAATTACTAAATCCAAAGATTGCGATATCTTCTGGGATTTTAATCTGATTAGAATTAAAGTATTTACTTGCTCCAATAGCCATTAAATCCGTAACAGTGAACAGAGCGTCAACATTATTCTTCTCACGATCGGATACAATTTTTTCGGCATATTTTAACCCGTTTTCATATTCGTTATCCGTATCTGCGATGTAAACGATTGATTCATCGTATTTAATTCTAAATTCACTTAACGCCTCTTTGTAGCCTAAAAAACGATTGTTAAAATTTTGTGCGGTTAATGAGCCTCCTAGAAAAGCGATTCTTTTATAACCTTTTCTAATAAGATAAGATACCGCATCATAAGCGGCTTTCTTGTCATCGATAATAACTTTAGAGCAATTTATGTTTTTCGAAACTTTATCATACATAACTAATGGGATACCGCGACTTTGAACTCTTTTGATATGGTCGAAATTAGTTGTGTGTGCGGTTAAAGACATTAATATTCCATCAACTTGTTGCTGTATTAATAGATTGAGTTGTTTTTGCTCTAATTCAAATTTCTCATTGCTCTGAAGCAAGATAACCATGTAGCCGTTTTGTTCGGCAATGTTTATAATGCCTCCAATAACATTCGAAAAGAAATGGTGAACAATTTCCGGAACAATGACCCCTATTGTTTTAGTATGTTGTGTTCTTAAATTGGAAGCGACAATATTTGGAGAGAAATTTAATTTGTCTGCAAGTTCGACAACCGCTTTTTTGGTTTTTTCGCTTACATCTGGATAACCTTTAAGTGCTTTTGAAACCGTACTTACGGAAATGTTTAATTCATACGCTAAATCTTGTAAGGTTATTCTCGACATATTTTTAAATTTCTAGTTTCCAGCCGTCTCTATATTCTCTACTAACAAATTTATTAGCATCATTGAAATTAGTTACCCTAAGTTTTTCACTATCCCAAAGCAATTTTTTACGACCGTTAAATTTCTTTCCGGTTTTTTGCATATAACTTCTAATAGCTAAGTTACCAATTAATAATGACTCTGTCAATGGTCCGGCGTAATCAAAGGATGAAGTTAACGATTTATGTTCTTTACTACCATAACCAGTTTTACAAGCTTCAGTCCAATATATTTGATGTCCACTCTCAGGTAATTTATTGTTAAAGAGTCTTTTATCCATTGTTAAAATTTCACCTGAATTCAAATAAACTTTCGGTTCTTGGCCATAAGTTCCACAGGTCATAATACCTTTTTCTCCAATCATTAAAACTCCATTAGAACTGTCTTTGTTTCCTATGGAGTGATCGGCAGGAATTAAATCAGGATGAAATGGTCTAATACCACCATCAGACCAAGTTAGTTTTACATCAACTGGGTTTTTTTCAGTAGCTTTAAATTTTAATTGCGTCCTAGATGATGGTGGACAAGAATCTGGCAGGTAGTCTGGAGTCCAATCATTTGAAAATATTGCTCCAACACTACTCTCAACCTCGGTCGGATGTCCTAATCCTAATACCCTAAACGGTGGATCTATTAAATGACAGCCCATATCCCCTAAAGCACCAGTTCCAAAATTCCACCAACCTCTCCATTTAAATGGGTGGTACAACGGATGATAATCCACCATTTCGGCAGGTCCAACCCAAACATCCCAAGCCAATCCATCAATCATTTTTGGTTTGTCTAAAGGTGATTTAATACCTTGTGGCCAAACAGGTCTATTGGTCCATACCTCAACAGTATCTACTTTACCAATTACATCTTCATCAAACCATTTTTTCAATTGCTTTGTTCCGTCGCTAGAAGCTCCTTGGTTTCCCATCTGGGTAACCGATTTGTATTTGTTTGCAGCTTCTGTTAGGACGCGAGCTTCATGAATGTTATGAGTAAGTGGTTTTTGAACGTAAACATGCTTGCCCAATTGCATGGCTGTTAAAGTAATAATTGCATGTGTATGATCAGGAGTTGAAACAGTAACAGCGTCAATATCCTTAACTTCATCAAATAATCTTCTATAATCTCGGAATTTTTTTGCCTTAGGGAATTTATTCATAAGGTCTTTAGACATGTTCCAATCTACATCACAAATAGCCGAAATATGAGAAGCGCCTTTGTTCCATGCATTCATGGCATCACTTCTTCCTTTACCACCTCCACCAATAATAGCGATATTTAGTTTATCACTTGGAGCAGTAAAACCCTTGCCTAAAACATGTCTAGGAACAATAGATATTCCGGTTGCAACTACAGCAGATTTCTTAAGAAAATTTCTTCTGCTATTGTTTGTTGAATTCATACGCTATTATCTTCTATAAAAATTTATCTGATTCTTGATACGCCTTAATCACAGCAGTTTCTCCATCCTTTCCTTTAATAGAGTTGCCATGCTCCATTCCTAAAATTCCATCAAACCCTCTAGAATGGATGTATTTAAATACATTTTTGTAATTAATTTCTCCTGATGTTGGCTCGTTCCTTCCTGGATTATCTCCTATTTGAAAATATCCAATTTCATCCCAGCATGCTTCAATATTTGGAATTAAATTTCCTTCTTGAATTTGCTGATGATAAATATCAAATAATATTTTACAAGACGGACTATTTACAGCTTTGCATATTTGAAATGCCTGTGGACTTTCAGATAAAAATAAACCAGGGTGATTTCTAAAATTTAAAGGTTCTAATACCATGGTTAAATTATGCTTTTCCAAGATTTCAGAAGCATATTTTAAAGAATCAACTACGTTTGCAGTTTGGTATGCCATATTCAATCTTAAATCTACATGACCAGGCACAACCGTCATCCATTTTGCATTTACACGTTTTGCTACAGCGACAGATTCTTCAATTTGAGTTAAAAATTCTTTCCTGAATTCTTCTTTGCCACTAGCTAGATTTGGCTCTTTCCAATAAATTTTATGCGCAACAAAAACACCCATTTCTATGTTTCTGTCAGACATGGTTTTAGCCATTTTTTCTTGAGTTTCAATACTTCGACCTTTCATACCATTATCTTCAAAAGCAGTGAAACCTTGATCAGCTATAAAATTAAGTTGGTCTATCGGGTCTTTACCAGCATGGTTTTGAAACATACCTAAATGTGGAGCGTATTTTAAATTGTAATTGTATTTGTCTACAATTATCGTTTCCTCTTTTTTGGCATTCATGGCACTAAGTCCAAAGGCACCCGAACTAAGAACAGCTGCCGCAGTTGTTCCTTTTTTTAAAAATGATCTTCTTTCCATCAAAATAAAATTAAGAGTTAATAATTGCTGTGCTTCCTGGAACAGGAATAGGATAGTTACCATTTGCATCTAATACTACTGGAGGTATTGAGTCAAAGTTTAGTAAGTCCTCATCTGGCACTAATTTATGTTCAGAATTCATCGCCTCATCCCAAGTAATTGATTTACCCGTGTAGGTAGCCATTCTGCCTAGAATAGCGGTCATGGTACTCTTTGCTCCGTATTCGGCATTGTTTATATATTCACTATTACCTCTTATTGCAGCAAATAACTCATCGTGTTCTACCTGATACGGATTTCTGTCATTTTCATTGTCGTGTTTATAATTTGTTGCTCCAGCATAGGTTTTTAAGTTTCCATTACCACCACCATCAGTATATGTGGTTCCCAGTGTTCCTTGGAAAGATTCTGAAACTCTGCTCATACAACCTTGTTGGTGTCTGCACTGACTTGAAATGACCGCTCCGCTTTCATATTCAAATTCTACAAAGTGGTGGTCGAAAATTTGACCATGGTCTTTTCCTTTTCTAACTTCTCGACCTCCCATACCTTGAGCTTTTGTTGGGTATTCTCCTAAGAACCAATTGGCAACGTCAATATTGTGAATGTGTTGTTCTAAAATATGGTCACCGCAAATCCAGTTAAAGTAATACCAGTTTCTCATTTGATATTCCATTTCTGTCATGCCTTCTTTTCTAGGTCTGACCCAAACACCACCACCATTCCAGTATACTTGACCTGAAACAATATTTCCTATTTCGCCATTTTTTACTTTATTGTAAATAGTTCTATAATTGTTTTGATAATGTCTTTGAAGTCCAACAACTACATTTAATTTTTTGGCTTCCGCTTCTCTTGCCGTTTTTAATACTTTCTTAATTCCAGCAACATCCGTAGCTACAGGTTTTTCCATAAAAACATGTTTACCTTGTGCAACTGCATATTCAAAATGTTGAGGTCTAAACCCTGGAGGTGTTGTTAAAATAACAACATCAGCTTGTTCAATGGCTTTTTTATAAGAGCCAAATCCAACAAATTTAGTTTCTGGTTTAACCTTAATTCTATCAATCGAAAACATCTTAGTTAAGTTTTTTAAAGATCCTTCTAATCTGTCTTCAAAAGCATCTGCCATAGCAACTAACTCAACATTTTCATCTGCTCTTAAAGCTTGACTCACAGCACCGGTTCCTCGGCCTCCACAGCCAACAACGGCAAGTTTTAATTTTTTATCGGAATTGAATATCGGTGAAGCTGATAATAACGATGGCGTCATAAGTAGACCTCCGGTTAAAAGACTTGAGCCTTTTACAAAACTCCGTCTAGATAAATTGTGTTTGTTTGTTTCCATGATGTATGTAGTTAAATTAATTAAGTCCAAAATCTTCTATGGCATTTAGCCAATATGATTTTATTTCGTCTGCTGACGGTTGGTTTTTTGGTCTGACAACTCTAAATCCAACAAATTCGGCGTTTGTATGCCACCAGTCACTTTTCGGAATTTGCGGGTCTCTTCTTTTCCACTTCGATTTTGATGCGCCTCTATATGTGCAACAAACTTTATCCTTTGTATCTTTCCAAGAACCACCTCTTACAACTCGCGGATATAACTCTTTCGGCAGGTTAACAGGGTTAGAAGAAGGAGCATTTTTATAAAATTCTGGGTCATATTGATCAAAAACCCATTCCGATACATTCCCAAGCATATCGTAGATTCCTAGTGTATTGGGTTTCTTTTTTCCAACGCGTTCATATTTGTCATTCGTATTTTCATCGTACCACGCTATATCATTTAAATTGGTGTCAGAGGAATCTGTTTTTCCAGTTTTACAAACGTATTCCCATTCGGCTTCTGTAGGTAATCTGTAAAAAACACCTGTTTTAGCGGTGAGCCATTTGCAATACATAAGCGCAGCATAATGCGTGATATTAATGGCAGGGTGGTCTTCTTTGCCCATACCAAAACTCATCTCTACATATGGGGTAGTAGCGCCACTTACACCATCAATACCAAATTGATTTAATTTATCTTGGCTTTTAAATTGGTCAGAATCAAATTTTCCAAATACGAAGGCATCATATTGATCCCAGGTAATTTCGTACTTACCCATCCAAAAATCATTCACTGATACTTCATGTATTGGTTTCTCATTGGACTTTCGGTTTTCGGCATTGGTTCCCATATGAAATGTTCCACCGTTAACGGAAATCATTTCAATAATGAATGATTCATTTAAAATTTTTTGAGAATAGTTTTTAAACTCCTGCGCGTTTAAAAGACTGTAAAAATTTGAAATAATAATTACGGAGTAAATAAGAATTTTTTTTCCGGAATGCATTGTATAATCTATCAGTTAAAAAATGGTGAATTTTCAAAGATCGGATTGAGAATCTAGTACCTGTCTTATGAAACCGATCAAATGTATAAAAAAAATGTATGATTTGTTGAAGGACTATTAAAAAAGATGAGTGATTTTAATGGATGTACTAGTTAGAAATTTATTAAAAGTGTTGAATGAAATTTGAATAAACATCATTTAATGTCGTTTATCGACGGATAAGTTACATTGGTCGGAATGGTTAAATTTTATCGATACTAACATTATACCTTGTCAATTCAAAATTAATCGAAAACGTTTTCGAAAATTGAGGTTAGTTTTGAATAACTAAAAATTAATTAAATTAACTAAGTATGAAGAACAATTTACTAAAAAAAATGTTTTTGGTAGCATTTATGCTCACGGGAAGTGTCATATTTGCTCAGACTGTTACTGGTACAGTGTCCGATTCAAATGGGCCGCTTCCAGGAGCAAGTGTAGTGGTAAAAGGCTCCACTAATGGTGCAAATACTGATTTTGATGGGAATTACTCATTAGATAATGTGTCAACTGATGCTGTACTGGTTGTAAGTTTTGTTGGGTATGAAACTCAAGAAATTGCAGTTGCAGGTCAAAGTGTTATTAATGTTACTCTGATTGCTGGAGCAGAGTCGTTAGATGAGGTCGTTGTAACGGCATTAGGTATTAAAAAGGAAACGAGAGCCTTAGGGTATTCTTTGACAGAAGTTAAAGGAGAGGAAGTTTCACTTGTTAAAGAAGTAAACGCAATTAACTCCCTTCAAGGTAAAGTAGCCGGTGTAAACATTACACAAAATGCGACTGGTGCTGCTGGATCGAGTAGAGTAATTATTAGGGGTAACAGTTCCTTAACAGGAAACAACCAGCCACTATATATTGTTGATGGTATTCCTGTTGGAAACGACAACAATGGTTCTGCCGGTTTATGGGGTGGTTCTGATGGTGGAGATGGTATTTCGAGTTTAAATTCTGATGATGTAGAATCTGTTTCTGTCTTAAAAGGTGGTGCAGCATCTGCTCTTTATGGATCTAGAGCTGCAAACGGTGTAATTATCGTTACTACTAAAGGAGGTAAAGGTCAAGAAGGATTTGGTGTAGAGTTAGCAAGTACTTTTATGGCTGACGTAATTGATACTTCTTTACAAGATTATCAAACATCTTATGGTCATGGTAGTCGTGGTTTGGCTCCAACATCTCAAACAGAAGCTTTAGCATTTGGCCCAATTTCTTGGGGTGCTAAATTAGACGGTTCTAGTGTAATACAATGGGATGGAGTTTCTAGACCTTATTCTTATGTAGGGAACAATGCAGAAAGTTTTTATGAAACAGGAACGACATTTACAAATACACTTTCTATTTCTAATGCTACTGATAAAGTAAACTTTAGATTGTCTGCTTCAGATTTAGATAACAAAGATATTATGCCAAATGCAGGTTTAAATAGAAAATCATTCTCTTTAAACTTAGGAGCAACTCTAAATGAAAGATTAACATCTCAAACAAATGCTAAATATATTATTGAGAATGTTCAAAACAGACCAAGATTATCGGATTCACCTGGTAATGCGAATTTATCAGTTGCCTTATTACCTGGGAACGTTGATGAGCAGTTTATGAATCCTGGTGCAGATGAGGATGGAAGAGAAAGAGGAACTTCTGACAATATTTATTCTACGAATCCTTATTTTGCCGCTTATAATTTTAATAATACGGATGAGAAAAATAAAATAATCGCTTCAACATCGTTAAGGTTTGAAATTACTGATTATTTATATGCTTTAGCAAGAGCAGGTATCGATCACTCAACTTTAAAAAGAACGAGCACAACTCCTTGGGGTACGGCTTATCAGCCAGAAGGTTCTATAACAGAATCTGAAATTAGATATTCTCAAGTTGATGCGGATATTATGTTAGGATTTGATAAAGATGTAACTGACAAATTAAGCGTAAGTGCTTTAGTTGGTGCAAACTCGAACTATGTAGAAAGAGAGTCTTTAAACTTAAGCGGAAGTAGATTTATCGTTCCAGGTTTAGAAGATATCGCGAATACGAATGACCAGAGTAGAAATAGAAGTTATTCTGAAACTTCAATTGGAAGTATTTATGGTTCTGTTGAATTGGCTTGGGAAAATTGGGCTTATTTAAACATTACTGGAAGAAATGACTGGTTCTCTACATTGTCATATCCAGGTAAGGATACTCCAAATAATGATTTTTATCCTTCGGTTAATGGTAGTTTAATTGTTTCTGAATTATTAGAAATGGATGGTTTGTTTAATTTCTTAAAAGTTAGAGGAGGTTATTCTCAAGTTGCTGGTGGTGCACAAGACGCTTACCAATTAGCTTTAACATATCAGATTTTTGGACAAGGACATTTAGGTCAGCCTCTAGGTAGAGTTAATGGTGGAACCGTTCCAAATGCTAATTTGGTTGCTTTTAATAAGGATGAAACTGAAATAGGTATCGATGGACGTATGTTAGAAAATAGATTAAATTTTGATTTTGCATATTATACTAATACAACAACAAACGATATTGTAAATGTCGGAACATCTGTATTCTCTGGATATGGAAGTGCAACGGCTAATATTGGTGAATTAAAAAATCAAGGTTTTGAATTTTTAGTTGGAGGTACGCCTGTTAGAACAGATAACTTCGAATGGAGAACAAGTATTAATGGTGCTTATAACGAAAGTGAAATTGTTGCGACAGATGCTGACAATGGAGAAATTAGTTTAGGTGCTCCAAGAACAAGAAATGTTGAGATTAAGCAAATCGTTGGTCAACCTTACGGGACTATTGTTGGGGTAGCATATGTTAGAAATGATGAAGGTCAAATAATGTATGATATCGATGCAGATGGCGTTCCAATTGCACAAGAAGGAGGAAGAGAAATTTTAGGACAAGGTGTGCCACCATGGACAATGGGTTGGACAAACACTTTATCGTATAAGAATTTTACAATGAACTTTTTGATTGATGGTAAATTTGGAGGACAAATTTTCTCTGGAACAAATACCTTATTATATGGAAATGGACTTCATAAAAAGACATTGGAAGGTAGAGAAGATGGCTTAGGAGTTACAGGAATAGATGCTGCAACTGGAGCGCAATTTAATGTTGTAGTTGCACCAGAAGATTTAGGTACATATTGGGGTAATATCAATGATATAGCTGAAGAGTTTGTTGAAGATTCCGACTACATTAAGTTTAGACAGTTAAGTATAGGATATAGTTTCCCAAGTACTTTAATGGATAAGACATTCTTACAAAGTGTAAATGTATCTTTTATCGCAACTAACTTATTCTACTTAAGTAGAAGTATAGATAATATTGACCCGGAATCTGCGTATAACGTTGGAAACGCTCAAGGTTTAGAGTACTTCGGTGTACCATCTACTAGGAGTTATGGTTTAAATTTAAACGTTAAATTTTAAGAAAACATAATTATGAAAAAAATAATTTATATAATGGTATTCGCATTCCTTTTAGGGGCGTGTGATGACGGGTTTGATGAAATGAATATAGACCCAACAAAACCTAACCAAGTAAGCATTAATAACAAATTGACTGCGGCTCAATTGTTTGCTTCTGGTGAGCGTTATGAAGCATGGAGAACAAACTTTATTTATAGTTCTACAATGATTCAGCATTTTGCTACTACAGCAGGATATTGGTCTGGAGATAAATATACTTGGAACAAAGGATATGCGTCTGCATTAATTGATCGTCAGTTAGCAAGTGTTGTTAAATCTATTGTAGATATGGAATTACAATTGACTACTGAAGAGGCTCCTGCAGAAATGCATGCAATAGTTGCTATCTTAAAAGTAATGGTATTTCAAAGATTAACTGATTTATATGGAGATGTTCCATATTCTGAAGCAGGAAAGGCTGTTACTGAAGGTATATTGTATCCAAAGTACGATAAGCAAAGTGATATTTATGCAGATATGTTGGCTAACTTAGAGCAAGCTACTTCAGTTTTAACTAGTGGTACTTCTCAATTTGGAGACGCTGATATTATGTATCAAGGGAATATGAATAAATGGAGAAAGTTTGGAAATTCTTTGATGCTAAGATTGGCGTTAAGAATGATTAAAGTTGATCCAGCTGGAGCACAAGCTTGGGCTACTAAAGCAATTAATGCAGGAGTAATGCAGAATAATGCTGACATTGCTTATATTCCTCATACTGCGGGTCCGGAAGGTGTTAATAAAAATGGAAACGGAGAAGTATTTACTGTAGAGCAATCTATGCGTATGAGTGATACTTTTATCGGACATTTACAAGGAGATCCAAGATTATCTGTTTTGGCAATGCGTAAAAGTGATCAAAGTACAGATCCTGCAGATTTAAAGGGATTACCTAATGGTCTTGACGCTGTTACGCTTAAAGATTTAACAGGAGAAGAAGATTCTGAAGAATATGCAATGCCAAGATCTTTATTACAAGGTGAAGACGCACCAATGTTTTTCCAAACGTACGCAGAAGTGGCATTTATGCTTGCTGAATGTGGTGTAAGATGGGGAATTGGAGGAGATCCTGCAACGAACTATAATGATGGTGTTACTGCTGCAATGAATTACCTTACAATGTACTCTTCTGATGCGTCAATTGACCCTGCAGATATTACAGCGTTCCTTACAGCGAATCCTTTTGATGGAACTCTTGAGCAAATTAATACTCAGTATTGGATTGCAACATTCATGAATGAATATGAGTCTTATGCTAACTGGAGAAGAACGGATATTCCAATGTTAACACCTGTTAATTATCCAGGTAATGAAACCGGAGGAACTATTCCTAGAAGATTAACTTATTCTACTTCTGAGCAAAGTAATAACGCAGCAAATTATGCAGAAGCAGTTGCAAATCAAGGCCCAGATGTATTAACTACTAGAATGTGGTGGGATCAATAATCTATAATAAGATTTTATCAAAATTGAATTAATCTTTAATAGGGAGAGTTTTAAAACTCTCCCTATTT
>MPDD01000044.1 GCA_001874265.1 Bacteroidetes bacterium MedPE-SWsnd-G1
TAGGTTTTTAATAATTTTTCAATTTTGATACTATTTTATTGCTATTGAAATGATAGTATCATTTGAGGTTAAAATAGTATTATGTTTTTTACACTCAGTTTGTATCTTTGTTATGTAGGATTTATCCTACTTTCTTTTTCATAGCAATTTTCCCACTTAAGTAATTGAGTGGGTTTTTTTATGCCTAATTACTGGTTTAAAAAAAAGCCAATCAAAAATATTTGTAAGTAGTGTAGATTCTTATTTCTTTAATAGGAACCTAGAAAGCCCTGTAATCAGGTGCTTTATGCCCTTTCACTCTTAAATATACAATTGCTTGCCCTCTATGATGGGTAACATGATCTCTAATAAATAAGAATCCTTCTATTTTAGTAAATTCAGGTTTTTCTGGTAAAAAGAAAACTGAAAACTTCTCATGTAGTTCTTCATGACTCATTCCTTCTAAAGATGAAATCATAGCGTCAAACGACATATTTAGCATTTTAATAGTTTGTTCTTTTGAGGCTCCAATGGATGCTTCGGTCATTTCACTTTGTGGTAATTCTTCACCTAAAATTAATTTTTTGTGGATAAACATGCTAGACATTGCTATATGCGCCATTTGCTCTCCAAAGGTCTTAACTGAATCTGCTGTTTTAAATGTGTAGTCTTCAGCAGGCATTGCTTCCGCAACTTCAATAGTGTAAGTCTTTGCATTTTTTAGAATAGATACAACAGAAGTTTTAAAGTCAAAAGGTCCCTTTGTTGGCTTATCATTTTCTGAAGCGTGTAAAGAAGTTGCACCCAAACCAATTGCCATAAAGGCAAATAATAGTAAAGTTTTTTTCATGGTTAGTAAGTTTAGTTTTTATTAGAAAATATTTTCTAATAGTATAAGTTGTCGTAATAAAATCAAAAACTAACAGAATATGAGGTGATTAAATAGAGTGTTTTTAAAAAAATATAGAAAAAAAACACCTTAAAACATTGCTGTTTTAAGGTGTTTTACAATTAGTTAATTTTAAAAATCTATCCCTTAATTTGTAGGTTGGTAAACTCTTTCGAAACCACTAATGAGTTGTTTTTAAACTGTACATCTTTTAAGTCAACATACTCATTATCTACTTTTACAGTTTTAACTTTAAACGGAAGACCAATTAAATTAATTTTAAACGTATCATAAGAAGTAATAAAATTCCCCCTTTTATGAATTCTAACAATCAATTTGTTTTTTGTTCCGGCTAGATTAAATTTCTTTAAACTATAACGACGTTTCTTATAATCATAGCCGTCGTTTGCATCTTCATATAATTCGGAATCTTCTTTACCATCTTTATGATAAACATCTAAAGTAAGTTGGTCAATATTCTTTTCACCAACATATTGCTGAATCGGGTACTTAGGAATGATCGCTCCAGCCTTAATAAAGATTGGCATGCTATCTAAATCAGCATCAACCCAAGTTTCAACACCACCGGTCATGATTTCTTTTGTCCAGAAATTGTACCAGGTACCTTTAGGAATATACATTCTTCTTCCTTTTGCATTTGGCTCATTAATTGGGCAAATTAAAATTTGTTCACCGCAAATAAATTCATCAGTTCTATAATGTGTTTGATGATCTTCTTGATCGAATAAAACCAATGATTTTAACATTGGAACTTTATTTTGCGAATATTGATAGAACGACGTATATAAATAAGGTAATAATTGATACCTGATTTCAATAAACTTACGAACCACATCAGTGATTTCATCATCAAATGCCCATGGTTCTTGGTCACCATGATCACCAGATGAATGTGTTCTACAGAATGGGTGAAACGCGCCTAATTGGATCCAACGTGCATACAATTCGCCATTAGGTTGTTCTGCAAATCCACCGATATCCGACCCAGCAAATGAGAACCCAGATAAAGCCAATCGCTGTGCTTGTATATTTGCTATTTGTAAATGCTCCCATGTAGCAACATTATCTCCCATCCATGTAGAAGTGTATCGCTGTGTACCTGCATAAGCAGATCTTGTTATCACAAACGGACGTTTAGGGTAATTATACCTCTTTAAACCATGATAGGTTGCACGCGCCATTTGCATTCCGTAAATATTATGTGCTTTTTGATGACTACATGGATTACCATCGTAATCATGTCGCACATCATTTGGAAATGTTTTGCCAGGAACGTCCATTACGGCAGGTTCATTCATGTCATTCCAAACACCTTTAACTCCAATATCTTCTATTAATTCTTTAAATAAACCAGCCCACCATTCTCTAACTTCTGGACGTGTAAAATCTGGAAAATAACATTCTCCAGGCCAAACTTTTCCTTTCATATAAGGTCCATCTGCACGCTTACAGAAGTAGTCCTTATCCAAACCTTCTTTAAAGACACTGTATTCGTTATCAATTTTAATACCTGGATCAATAATAACGACAGTTTTAAATCCATCATCTGCTAACTCCTTTACCATTCTCTTAGGGTCAGGAAAGTGATCTTTGCTCCATGTAAAGCATCTAAAGCCTTCCATATAATCAATGTCTAGATAAATGGCGTCACACGGTATTTTTAAATCTCTAAATTTTTGAGTGATTTCTTTTACATTCGATTCTGGATAATAACTCCATTTACATTGATGATACCCCAAAGCCCATAAAGGTGGTAGCTCTGGTGTTCCTGTTAAATCTGTGTATGCCGTAACAACATCTTGCATTTTTGGACCGTAGAAGAAATAGTAGTTCATTTCTCCGCCTTGTGCCCAGAAACTTGTTACATTTCTGCGTTCATGACAGAAATCGAAATAGGTTCTAAACGTGTTGTCAAAAAATATTCCATAGGCTTTGTTATGGTGGATTCCAGTATAAAAAGGAATGGCTTTGTAAATAGGGTCTGTGTCTTTACCAAAAGCATACGAATCTGTAGCCCAGTTTTCAAAACGTCGACCTTTAAGGTTAAGGTGTTGAGGTTTGTCGCCAAGCCCATAATAACTTTCACCATTTTGAGCGGTTTTACTCATTTTAACAATATCACCTCCTAATTCGTAACTTTCTTCCCAATGAAACCCTAATTCATCTTCACAAATTACAGAACCATCCTTAACGTCATAAATAGATTTTCTTAAATCAGATTTAAAGATATTACAAATCAGTTTTGCGGTAGTAATAATGTATTTTTCATCATCTTCTTCTATTTCTAAATGATTGTAACCACGTGTAGATTCATCATCAATTGCATAAGAAAAATCATTATCAAATTTACCTACAGTTGTATACCTAAATCTAAGGATACTATCTCGTAAAACGGTTAATTCAAGAATTACATTATTAGCAGTACTAAAATGAAGTACATCAACTTCTTTAGTGTAGGATTTTATGTTAGTTGGGAATAAGTTTCCCTTGTATTCTAATTGTGTATTTAAAATCATAAATTGTCATTTTATACAAGGTATAAACTTACTGAAATTTAATAGTTTGTGATATGAAAATTCGTCAAAAAGGACCTCTTTTTTTTGACGAAATCGCAACGAAAACGTTCTAGGTGTTGAAAAACAACGTAATTTTATTTGGCGTATTGAAATGTTACAATGGCTAGTGGAGGAATTGTAATTTCTGCACTATATTTTTGATTGTTCCAAGGTGTTTTTTTAGTCGTGATTAATTTAGAATTCCCTTGGCCACTTCCACCAAATGCCTTTTCATCAGAATTAAACAGTTCTTTCAGTTTTCCTTTTGATGGAACTCCAATTTTGTATTTTTCATATAGGTTAGGAGTAAAGTTACAAACAACAATTAATTCACTTTTTTTACCTTTTCTTATATAAGAAATAACAGAATTTTCTGCGTCATCATATGCAATCCACTCAAATCCTTCAGGTTCAAATGCTTTTTCAAATAACGCGGGTGTATTTCTATAGAAAGCATTTAATGATTTAAAATATTCTTTGGTGTTTTTATGAGGTTCGAAATCCAATAAATTCCAATCTAAACTTTCCTGAAAATTCCATTCAGAATATTGTCCAAATTCACTACCCATAAATAATAGGTTTGCTCCTGGATGCGTAAACATATATCCATAGAGCAATCTAAGATTTGCAAAGCGTTGCCATTCATCACCAGGCATTCTATCTAGAATTGATCCTTTTCCATAAACCACCTCATCATGAGAAAGCGGCAACATGAAATTTTCAGTAAATGCATACGTTAAACTGAACGAAATATCATTCTGATGGTATTTTCTATGTATTGGGTCTTTCTTAAAATAATTCAAAGTGTCATGCATCCAGCCCATCATCCATTTCATTCCAAAGCCTAAGCCACTTTGGTAGGTTGGTCTTGATACATTTGGAAAGGCGGTTGATTCTTCTGCAATAGTTTGTACATCGGGAAAAGATTGGTATACTTCAGAATTTAATTCTTGAAGTAAGGAAATAACATCTAAGTTTTCTCTTCCTCCAAATTTGTTTGGTTCCCACTCACCATCTTCTCTAGAATAATCTAAGAAAAGCATTGATGCAACGGCATCTACTCTAAGTCCATCTGCATGGAATTGTTCTAGCCAAAATAGAGCATTGGAAATTAGAAATGAACGTACTTCATTCCGTTCATAATTAAAGATTAAGCTTTTCCAATCTTGATGGTAGCCTTTACGTTTATCTGGGTGTTCGTACAAATGAGTTCCGTCGAAATTCCCTAGTCCGTGCATATCTTCTGGAAAATGAGATGGTACCCAATCTAAAATAATGCCGATGTCGTTTTGATGTAATTTATCTACTAGATATTTAAATTCCTCTGGATAACCAAAACGAGATGTAGGCGCGAAATATCCAGTTATTTGATAACCCCAAGAAGGGTCATAAGGAAATTCCATTATAGGCATTAACTCTACATGGGTAAAGTTCATTTCTTTAACATAGTTCACCAACTCATCTGCCAATTCGAAATAAGACATAAATCGGTCTTCCTCAACTTTTCGTTTCCAAGAACCTAAATGTACTTCATAAACAGAATATGGAGCATCCAAAGCATTGTGCTTTTTACGCTTTTTCATCCATTTTGAATCCTTCCATTTATAAGTGTCGTCCCAAACAATGGATGCCGTTTTAGGTGGATGTTCACATCTACGCGCATAGGGGTCCGCTTTTTCAGTAACAATGCCATTATTGGTAGATTCAATCTTGTATTTGTAAACGTTTCCTTTGCCAACATGTGGAATAAAGCCTTCCCAGATTCCAGATGAATCCCAACGGACATTCAATTGATGCTCTTCATCGTTCCAAAAATTAAAATCTCCAATAACGGAAACGGATTTTGCACTAGGAGCCCAAACGGAAAAATAAGTACCTTGAATTCCGTTTACCTTAATAGGGTGTGAACCAAATTTTTTGTAGAGTCTAAAGTGTTTTCCAGCTTTAAAAAGATTGATGTCAAAATCGGTAAATAAACTATGTGAAATTACTTCTGCCATATTTTAAATTACAGTACCGTTAGGAATGGTAACAGCTTTTTTAAGCACTACAATTCCGTCTTTAACTACGTGCGTATCTGTTTCAACATCTTCTAGATGATCGCCTCCATTTATTCTAACATCATCTCCAATACAGCAGTTCATGTCAATAATGGCGTTTTTGATAAAGCAACGTTTTCCGATTCCAATTGAAATAGAATTTGGATTGTTTATATCATCCAGGTTTTGATAAAAATCGCTACCCATCATATATGTGTTAATAATAGTTGATTCATCTCCAATACGAGAACGAATCCCAATTACTGAATGGTCTATTTTTGCTGCGCTAACGATACACCCTTCTGCGATGACTGTTTTATTTAAACTAGTTCCAGAAATTTTTGTTGTAGGAAGCATTCGGGCTCTTGTGTATATTCGTTTTGACTTGTCATATAAATCAAATTTTGGAATATCATCAGTTAAACCAAGATTGGCCTCAAAGAATGAATCTATATTTCCGATGTCTGTCCAATATCCTTCATATTGATAACTTAATGTTTTATGGTCATTAATTGCTTGAGGAATAATTTCTCCGCCAAAATCAATTGTGTCAGGATTATTCATTAATTCAATCAAGAGGTCTTTATTAAAAATGTAAATTCCCATAGATGCCAAATAATTTCTTCCTTGACTTTTCATTTCATCACTTACTTCTGATGTCCAATCTGACAGCAATTCTGAAGCAGGTTTTTCAATAAATGATGTTATTTGATTTTTATCATCAGACTTTAATATTCCAAACGAAGTAGCATCTTTTGCGTTTACGGGAATAGTTGCAATAGAAATTTTTGCTTTTGCTTTTTTATGAGCTTTTATCATCTCATTAAAGTCCATCTGATACAATTGGTCTCCAGATAGGATTAATGCATATTCAAAATCATGTCTTAAAAAGTGATGCATGCTTTGACGCACAGCATCCGCTGTTCCTTGAAACCACCCTTTATTATCAGGAGTTTGCTCTGCTGCCAAAACATCAACAAATGCAGAACTAAAAAAACTAAATGAATAGGTGTTTTTGATATGCCTATTTAAGGATGCCGAGTTGAACTGGGTTAAGACATACATACGTTTTATATCAGAATTGATACAATTAGAAATAGGTATATCTACTAATCTGTACTTTCCTGCGATAGGAACTGCTGGTTTAGAACGAGCATGTGTTAAAGGATATAAGCGTGATCCTTGTCCTCCACCTAAGATTATCGATAGTACTTTGTCATTAACCATGTTTTGCTATTTTAAAGATTGATATAGTTTTAAATATGCTTCTGCTGAGGCATCCCAAGAATGGTCTATCCCCATAATATATTTTCTGTTTTTTGTAAACTCTTTAGAATTTTCAAAGAGTTTAGTTGCTCTATTCATTGTTGATACAATTTGATCTACGTCAACATCGTCATGCGTAAATCCAAAACCATCGTTTTCAACATCAATTATGGTGTCTTTTAGGCCTCCAATTTTTCGAACGATTGGAATTAAGCCATAACGTAATGAATATAGTTGATTCAGTCCGCAGGGTTCTACTCTAGAAGGCATTAATAAAAAGTCGGCTCCGGCATAAATAATATGAGATAACTTTTCATCATAGCCAATATACGCATTATAATCACCTAAGTGTTTTTCTTTTAAGAGGTTTAATTCTTCTTCAACTCCATCATGACCTGAACCCAATAAAAGTACTGAAATATTTTTATTTTCCAAGGCTTTATCAAAAACGCGAGGTAATAATTCTGCTCCTTTTTCTCCAACGAGTCTTCCAATAAAAGCAAACAATGGTTTTTCCGGGTCTAAATTAAACTTATTGCACAACCACGCTTTGTTCCCTTTTCTTCCAGATACCACGGTTGTTTTTTTAAAGTTCTTCACAATATAAGAATCTGTTTCTGGATTCCAAACATCAGTGTCAATACCATTTAGTATACCACTGCATTTTGTGCTTTCACTTGCTAATAAACTTTCCAAACCATTTGCATTCTCTTTCAATTCTTCCATATAGCTTGGTGAGACGGTAGTGACAGCCCAAGCACATTTTATAGCAGCTGCAAGAGGATTTATAGATTCACCCCAATCTAGCAATCCAACATTATCAAAATTAAATTCTGGAATCATTCCTACTTTATCATGAGAGAACCAACCTTGGTATTGCGCATTGTGAATAGTTAAAATTACGGGTATGGCGTTCAAAGATTCATATTTATATGATTCTTGCAGCATAAAAGGTGTCAATCCTGTGTGATGATCGTGGCAATGAAAAATGGTTGGTTTTTCATTCCAAGTTAAAATCCAATCTAAAACGGCGATTTGAAAAGCCAAGAATCGATTTGCATCATCGAAAGAATACACATAGTCAACTGTGAGTAAATTTGGAATTTTAACAAAGTAAATATTAAATCCTATAGAGTTATTATCTAAGGTTAGAATTTCAAAATTGTATTGTTCTTCTCCTAATTTTAAGGTAGCGTTAAATACTGATGAAAAAGAGTGTTCTTGTGTAAATTTGTTATCATAAAAAGGCATGACAACTTCAGAAATCACATTTTCAGAACTTTGATATTTAGGCAAAGCCCCAACAACATCTGCTAAGCCTCCAACTTTGGCAACAGGGTAACATTCCGCACTTAAATGAATAATTTTCATCGTTTAATTTTAGTTTTAAAAATACGACTATTAGTAAAAATAAAAGGGTGTTTTTTATTAAAAAACACCCTTTAGTATTAAGATATTGTAAATATATTCTATTCTAATCCGAATAAAATTCAATAAAACTTTCGAAAACGTTATTAATCATTCAACTTTAAAACGGCCATAAACGCTTGTTGTGGAATTTCTACGTTCCCCACTTGACGCATACGTTTCTTTCCTTTCTTTTGTTTTTCTAATAATTTACGCTTACGAGAAATATCACCCCCATAACATTTTGCCGTTACATCTTTACGTAAGGCCTTTACCGTTTCTCTAGAAATAATTTTTGATCCAATGGCAGATTGAATAGGAATATCAAATTGCTGTCGTGGAATTAATTCTTTCAATTTTTCACACATTTTACGCCCAATATGTTGTGCGTTGTCTGTATGGATTAATGCTGAAAGTGCATCTACGGGTTGCCCGTTTAATAAAATGTCTAGTCGAACTAATTTAGAAACACGCATTCCGATTGGTGAATAGTCAAAAGAAGCATAACCTTTAGAAACAGTCTTCAATCTGTCGTAAAAATCAAATACAATTTCCGCTAAAGGCATATCAAACGTTAATTCGACTCTTTCAGGAGTTAAATAAGTTTGATTGGTAATCATTCCTCTTTTTTCGATACACAATGACATTACATTTCCAACAAAATCGGCTTTAGTAATAATTGATGCTTTGATATATGGTTCTTCAATTCTATTGATTGTTGAAGGGTCTGGTAAATCTGATGGATTGTTTAATGTAAATGCATCGTCTGGTTTTCTATTCGTATACGCATGATAAGAAACGTTAGGCACTGTAGTTATTACAGTCATATTAAACTCACGTTCTAAACGTTCTTGAATAATCTCCATGTGTAACATTCCTAAGAATCCACAACGGAAACCGAAACCTAAAGCGGCAGAACTCTCTGGTTGAAATACTAACGACGCATCGTTCAACTGTAATTTTTCCATAGAGTTTCTCAACTCTTCATAGTCTTCTGTATCTACCGGATAAATACCAGCAAATACCATTGGCTTTACATCCTCAAAACCTTCTACGATATTTGTTGTAGGATTCACCGCGTCGGTAATTGTATCACCAACTTTAACTTCTTTGGCTGTTTTAATACCTGTAATCAAGTAACCAACATCACCAGTCTTTACAGATTTTTTTACAACCTGTTCCAATTTTAAGGTTCCTACTTCATCAGCAAAATATTCTTGATCTGTTGCTACGAATTTTATTTTTTGGCCTTTTTTAATCTCTCCATTAAAAACTCTAAAATATGTTTCAATTCCCCTAAATGTATTGTAAACAGAGTCAAAAATCAAGGCTTGTAATGGTGCTTCAGGATCTCCTTTTGGAGCAGGAACACGTTCAATAATAGCCTGTAAAATATTATCTACACCAAATCCAGTTTTACCACTGGCATGAATTACTTCTTCAGGGTCACAACCTAACAATTCAACGATGTCATCGGTAACTTCTTCTGGATTGGCACTTGGCAAATCTACTTTATTTAGCACCGGAATAATTTCTAAATCATTCTCTAATGCTAAATATAAATTTGAAATAGTCTGTGCTTGAATACTCTGTGCAGCATCTACAATTAGTAAGGCACCTTCACAAGCAGCAATGGATCTCGAAACTTCATAAGAGAAATCTACGTGACCAGGAGTGTCAATCAGATTTAACACATACTCTTGTCCTTCAAACGTGTATTCCATTTGAATAGCGTGTGACTTAATGGTAATTCCACGTTCACGCTCCAAGTCCATACTATCTAGTAGTTGGTCTTGTTTTTCACGTTCTGTTACGGCCCCAGTATAGTCTAAAAGTCTATCCGCAAGTGTACTTTTTCCGTGGTCAATATGTGCAATTATGCAAAAATTTCTAATGTGCTTCATTTTCGTAATCCTTCTTTCAGGGTGCAAATATACGCTATTACAATGGTTTTATATAGGCTAAAACCAACAACTATAAACTGTCAAATTGCAATTAATCAACCCACTCCGCCATAAACAAGTTGGTGTCGTGCCCACCTCCATTATTTCTATTCGATGAAAACAAAATTCTTGTCCCATCATTAGAGAAAACAGGGAAAGCGTTGAACGACCCACCATGGGTTACCTTCTCTAAGTTTTTACCATCGATATCGATCATATATAAGTCAAAAGGGAATCCGCCTGCATTTTCAAAGTTCGATGAAAAGATAATTTTGTCACCTTTAGGTAAGAAAAACGGACTCCAGTTCGCGTTACCTAAGTGGGTTAATTGTTTTAAATCGGAACCATCTGCATTACAGATGTACAATTCCATTTCTGTTGGTTGTACCAATCCATCAGCCAATAGGTCTTTGTACTCGGCAATTTCTTCTTCTGTTTTTGGTCTCGATGAACGGAAGATTATTTTAGTTCCATCAGGTGAGAAAAATGCTCCACCATCATATCCATATTCAAAAGTGATTTGTTTTACATCACTTCCGTCAATATTCATAGTGTATAAATCGATGTCTCCATTTCGGGTTGAAGTGAATACGATTTTGTCACCTTTTGGCGATACTGTAGGTTCAGCGTCATAGCCTTTTTCATTGGTTAACTGCTTTAATACATTTCCTTGCTGATCTGCTAAATAGATATCATACGTATCATAAATAGGCCAAATGTATTTTCCGTTTTTACGTAATACGGCTTCAGGACATTCGTGGTGTCCTTCATGCGTAGATGAATATATGATATTGCCATCAGGTAAGAAATAAGAGCAGGTAGTTCTACCTTTTCCAGTACTTACCATTGGCGGAATTTTATCTTCAAAGGTCTCTCCAACATTCATTAAAAACATTTGATCACATTCTACACCCCATTCTTTATTGTTCGATTGAAAAATAATTTGTTTATCATCAAAACTCCAATAAGCCTCAGCATTGTCACCGCCAAAAGTTATTTGTTGAATGTCTTTAAAATGCTTTTCACCTTTAAAATATAAAGAGTCTGTTGTAGTGGCACCGCTCATTGCATCTTTGGTCCCTTTTTTTGAATTGTTGCAAGAAATGGCAACTATAGAGATTAATACCAATAAAATTCGTTTCATTTGAATGTGTATTTTTGTGTTAATAAATATCCAATTTAGAATAGATATAATTAGTTTTGCAAAAATAATCCGATAATACTATGAAACAATATTTTGTACTGATAATTTTAATTGCATTAGGAGCATGTACTACTGAAAAATTTGACAATCGCATACAAGAAGATGTCCTTTTTCTTGCAGATGACAAATTAGAAGGTAGGCAAACAGGAAGTGAAGGAGAGCAAATAGCAGCTGATTATATTGTAGAAAGATTCAAGAAGATTGGGTTAGATCCAAAAGGAACTGAGGGTTATTTTCAGGCATTTACATTTAAGCCAAAAAAGGATCCGCATTCGCAGGCATCATTTTCAGAAAAAAAATCTGATAGTACAATTACAGGAAAAAACGTAATCGGATATATTGATAATGGCGCAGAAAACACCATTATTATTGGTGCACATTATGATCATTTAGGTTTTGGAGAAGATGGTGGTTCATTGCATGCAGGTGAAAAAGCAATTCACAATGGTGCGGATGACAATGCAAGTGGTGTTTCTGTAATGATGAATTTGGCAGCAAAGTTGAAAAATTCTGACAGCAAGGGTAACAACTATTTATTCATGGCATTTTCTGGAGAGGAAATGGGCTTATTAGGGTCAAATTATTTTGTGAAAAACGGCACCATAGATATTTCTAAAACTAACTACATGATTAACATGGATATGGTTGGAAGAATGAAGCAAGATAGTACGTTGGCTATTTATGGAACAGGTACTTCTCCATTATGGGGTCAAACAATTCATTCATTAAATTCGAACTTTAAAATAGTTGAAGAAAAATCTGGAGTGGGGCCATCAGATCACACTTCATTTTATTTAAATGATATTCCTGTATTGCACTTTTTTACTGGGCAGCACGAGAATTATCACAAGCCTTCTGATGATGCCGAATTATTAAATTATGAAGGGATGTATGCTATATCTGACTATATCTTTAGCATTATTGAAGAGTTGAATGACAATGGGAAATTAAAGTTTACAAAAACAAAAGATGCTAAAAAAGACAGTCCAAGATTTAAAGTGACGTTAGGCGTAATGCCTGATTATTTATATGATGGAAAAGGAATGCGAATTGATGGTGTTACTGAAGACAGACCAGCGCATAAAGCCGGAATTTTAAAAGGAGATGTTGTTGTTAAAATGGGAGATATTGAAATAGCTGATATGATGGGTTATATGACCGGATTATCTAAATTTAAAAAAGGAGACTCAACAACCGTTATCGTGTTGAGAGACGGAAAAGAAATTACAACAGAAGTTACATTTTAAGGATGGTAAAAATAGGAGATATAGAATTGCCAGATTTCCCTCTATTGCTGGCACCCATGGAAGATGTAAGTGACCCTCCGTTCAGAGCTTTATGCAAAGAACAAGGGGCAGATGTGGTATATACTGAATTTATTTCATCAGAAGGATTAATTCGTGATGCAGCAAAGAGCGTTAAGAAATTAGATATCTACGAAAAAGAACGTCCAGTTGGAATTCAAATTTTTGGTGCCAATTTAGATTCGATGCTGCGTACCGTGGAGATTGTAGAAAAATCGAAACCAGATATTATAGATATCAATTTTGGATGTCCGGTTAAAAAAGTTGTTTCTAAAGGAGCTGGTGCTGGAATTTTAAAAGATATTGACTTAATGGTAAAATTAACGGATGCTATGGTAAAGCATACCGATTTGCCGATAACCGTTAAAACACGTTTGGGTTGGGATCATGACTCTATTAAAATTGTAGAGGTGGCAGAACGATTGCAAGATGTTGGTTGTAAATCTATAGCAATTCATGGTAGAACGCGTGCTCAAATGTATAAGGGCGATGCAAATTGGAAACCGATTGCTGAGGTAAAAAACAATCAACGTATGCACATTCCTGTATTTGGAAATGGTGATATTTCTTCTCCAGAGCGTGCTATGGAAATGCGTGATGATTATGGTTTAGATGGTGCTATGATTGGGAGAGCAACTATTGGGAATCCTTGGTTTTTTAAACAGGTAAAGCATTATTTTGAAACTGGAGAACACTTGCCAGAAATAACAATTTCAGAACGAGTTGCTATGGCAAAGCGTCATTTAGAAATGGAGATTGCTTGGAAAGAAGTTGAGATAGTAGGCGTAATGGAAACAAGAAGGCACTATACAAATTACTTTAAAGGCATTCCAAATTTTAAACCTTATAGATTGCGAATGGTTACTTCAGATTCTGCACAAGAAGTTTATGATGTGCTAGATGAGGTTGAGCAGAAGTTTGGTTAATCTTTAAATTTTAAGGTGTTAAAAACTTTTTCAAAAACAGGAAGGTATTTTTCATAAAACCTGGATTTTGATCTATAGGTAAAGTTATATCGAATGCCTTTTCTGTCAAATGAATACACCAATCCATATACATAATCGAACCCCCAGATATGGTAATCTTCAAATACAAAGGTTTCACCAAATTTTGTGTTAACTTTTTTTATTGAATATTGGTAGGTGACATCATTTTCGCCTTGTTTTTTAGCCCTTTCTTTGAATTCTGTTTCTATGGAATTCGATTCCTGAGTAATTGGATTTTCAATTAAATAAAAGTTATTCAACCAAACAACGTTGTATTTTCCTTTAGGATAAATTTCTTTAGGGTAATAATTGGGAAAGCCATGACTCATGTAGTAGTCATAAGTCTTAGGGTATTGAAATGAATAAGTTTCATTTTCAACTTTTATATAAGATTTGTTCTCATCAATTATATAAGAATTTTTATTGTCAATTTCTACAGTTTTACAGGCAAAAAATAGAACAATACAACTTAGGGGAAGTATTCTTTTCATAGTTAATTTTAATCAAAAATAACTCTTAGTAAGATTTATTCCAAAATACTTTTTGAGATTCTACTACTTGCAATTTTCGCAGCTACATAACCTAGAATAGTTATTGTTATAAAAACTACAATTACGTTGGTGAATTTGAATTCAACTGGAAAGGCTAATGATGGAGTAATCATAAACCAACCATAGGTTTGTTGCCCTAAAATTAGAAGAATTGCTATTGTTAAGCCAATCAGTAATCCAAAAAAGGACAATAGAAATCCTTGAAGTACAAATATTTTGCGAATCTCTTTAACTGATGCTCCGAGATTATATAATGTCTTAAGGTTTGATTTTTTATCAAAAATCATCATAATTAATGCGCCAATTACATTGAATAAAGCAATGACCAAAATTAAGGTGAATATTAAATAAGACGCTAAATTTTCTGTATTTAGCATTTTATAAAAAGTAGCATTTAATTGTTCTCTATTTTTGATTTCAAAATCCGAACCTAATTTAGATGCTATCGAAGCAATTATAGAGGCTCTATCTTTTAAGTTTGAAACTTTTACCTCGACGGCAGAGACTTGATTTGGAGTATAGCCCAATAATCTTTTTGCTAATTGAATTGGAATATAAACGAATTTTCTATCCAGTTCTTCGGTCAATGCAAATATGCCAATGGGTTGTACTTTTATACTACTAATATCGGACTGCGCACTGCTTATATACCCTAGTCCAGGTTTTGGTACATAAATAGTTAATGGTTGTAAATAGTCATTAATTCCCATTGAAAGTTTATTGGAAATTCCATTTCCAACAATGGCTTGATTAGAACCATCAAAATCTAGCCAGCGACCCACTACAATGGCTGTGTCAATATTATTAATCTGTATAAAATTTTCTTCAACGCCTTTTATATAGGCTACTTCTGTTTTTCCTTTAAACTCAAAAAATGCACGCTCTTCTACAACCTGAGTTAAATGCTCAATTCCTTCAGTTTCGGCTAAAATGTTAAGAATGTTAGAATCAAATTCGAATGACTTCCCTTTGGTGGCAGTTATCTTAAAATCGGGATCAGATGTTTGTAAAAAACCTACGCTAAAAGCCTTTAATCCGGAAAAGCCAGAAAGGACTACAAAAAGGGCTATGGTGCCAATTATAACACCAAGGGCAGCTATAATTGTAATGATATTGATGGTGTTGTTACTGCTCTTTGAAAACAGATAGCGTTTTGCAATGTACAGCGGAAAATTCAATATTATGATTTTTTACGTTTGTCTAAAATTTCAGGATTTTCAATTGGATTGTCTTCCTTTCCTTTTAATGCATTGTCAATTCCGTCTATATAATCTAAAGAGTCATCGCCGAAAAAAGCAAGTTGCGGCATTCTTCTTAATTGATTTTTTGTTCTACGTGCCATTTCATGTCGAATTGCAGCAGTGTTAGAAACAATTCCTTTTAATAATTCATCTCTTTTATCAGAAGGGAAAACGCTTAAAAAAATCTTTGCTTCACCTAAATCGCTCGTTACTCTAACTTTCGTAACCGATATTAATACCCCCTTCATTCCATCGCGCGCAGCACTTTGTAAAACATCTACCATGTCTTTTTGCAATACGCCTGCAATTTTTTTCTGTCTGTTTGTTTCCATACGGCAAAAGTACGGTATATTTGAAAAAGGATAAGAAAATTACCATGAAAAAAATAGAGCATATAGGTATTGCTGTCAAGGACTTGGAAGTTTCTAACAACTTGTTTGAAAAACTTTTTGGAAAACCACATTACAAAATTGAAGAGGTTGAGAGCGAAGGAGTTCGGACTTCTTTTTTTGATGTTGGACCTAATAAAATAGAATTACTCGAAGCAACAAATCCAGAAAGTCCTATTGCAAAGTTTTTGGAGCGAAAAGGAGAGGGGATTCATCATATTGCGTATGCTGTAGATGATATTAAAGCTGAAATTAAACGATTAAAAGAAGAAGGATTTACAGTCTTAAATGAAACTCCAAAAAAAGGTGCCGATAACAAGATGGTGGCATTTTTACATCCAAAAACAACCAATGGAGTTTTGGTTGAATTATGTCAAGAAATAGACAGTTAAATTGTTCAAAACAATGATTTTGAGAAAATATCGTTATTACATCTGAAAACTTTTATCTTCACAAGATAGATTAGTATCTTGCACCGAATTCAAAATTAACTATGTCTAAATCATTTGAAAAATACCAAAACCGACGCTTAAGATCTTCATATTTATCTGTTATTGTAAGTGTTGGACTTGTACTTTTTTTGTTAGG
>MPDD01000045.1 GCA_001874265.1 Bacteroidetes bacterium MedPE-SWsnd-G1
ATGCCGAAGCGCTAAAAGTTTGTTTCAAAGAAAAGGTAACAACAGAAGTTATTTCTAAACTTCAGTTGCCAGAAGAGATGAAAAAAGACAGTGTGAAGCAAACAATTAATATTGTGTTTTATGTTGATAAGGAAGGAGAATTTGAGATTCTATATGTAAACTCACCTTACAAAGAATTGAAAAAGGAAGTAATTGAAGCAAACAATAAATTTATGGAGAATCTAGAATATGCCACTTTCGGCGGAGGATGCTTTTGGTGTACAGAAGTAATTTTTGAACAATTAGAAGGTGTATTTAAAGTAGAATCTGGTTATTCTGGAGGGCATATAAAAAACCCCGCTTATAGAGAGGTAATAACAGGTCGTACAGGGCATGCCGAAGCAATTCAGATTTCATATGACCCAACGGTTTTATCTTTTGAAGAATTGTTAGAGATTTTCTTTAATACACACGATCCAACAACGCTGAATAGGCAAGGAAATGATAGAGGTACACAATATCGCTCTGCTGTTTTTTATCACAATGAAGCACAGCAATTGGCTGCAAATACAATGATAAATGCGTTGGATAATGCTGAGGTATTTCCAGATAAAATTGTTACAGAAGTAACGGAATTTGATGCCTTTTATGTTGCGGAAGATTATCATCAAGATTACTTCATTAACAACTCAAATCAACCGTATTGCCAATATGTTATCAATCCGAAATTAGAAAAGTTTCAGAAACAATATAAAGATAAGTTAAAGAAACAGTAGTTTTGTTATTGGCTGTTTGTTGTTAGTTTAAAAGTCACTAATGGTGATGTAAATAGAGAGCAATTAATACCGGTGCTTATCGTTTTTATTTCTATATGGACCCTAAATACAAAAAACTCTTACTAAGTATTTTATTAGATGGTATTGGTATGCTGTCTTTTATAATTCCAGGAGTTGGTGAATTTATGGACATCGTTTGGGCGCCACTATCTGCTTATTTAATACTGCGAATGTACAAGGGTACCTTTGCTAAAGTGGCAAGTATCATCTCATTTGGGGAAGAAGCAGGATTTATTGGAACGGATATCATTCCAACTTTTACATTGTCATGGATTTATGAGCAGGCCTTTTTAAACAAAAAGTCACCTTTAAAAAAGGACTAAAGAAGTATAATTTACTTTTCTTTTTCTTCAGGAAAGAAACGTTTAAAGCCCATTCTGCGTAACATTTTCTTTTCAAAACTCCAGAAAAAGTCAAACTGACCAAATAACCATCCTACTATTGGAAGTGTTAATTGATAAATAGGGAATATTAAAACAATTCTTAAAAAGATATACCAAGCATATGGTTCTGTATTTTCAGCATTTATCCCGAAATAATTTGTGACAGGACCTGCTATCCAAGCAGCGAATGAACCATTGATTGAAAAAACGACTAAAATTGCAATTATTTGCAAATTAGATGTGATACCCCAACGTTGTTTTAATTTTTCCATTGATAAATTTTGATGAGCAAAAATACAATTTCAAATAAATATTAAAAGTATTTCATCAACCTTTTTTAGATTCAATTCTATCTGAATTTTTAAATATTTTGTTACCTTTCAAGGCTTAAAATAAATAAACAACGGAATGAAGAAAATGGCACTACATTGGAAGATATTAATTGGGATGGTACTAGGAATCCTGTTTGGATTGTTAATGACATCATTAGATTGGGGACAAGGGTTTGTGTCTGACTGGATTAAACCAATAGGAAGCATCTTCGTTAAATTATTAAAATTAATTGCTGTTCCTTTAATCCTTGCTTCTTTAGTTAAAGGGATTTCAGATTTAAAGGATATATCAAAGTTTAAGAATATAGGGCTTAAAACTGTTATAATTTATATTGGCACAACCGTAGTTGCTATTAGTATTGGACTTTTATTGGTTAATGTTGTACAGCCAGGAAATGGAATTTCTGAAGAAACGATTACCAAATTAACCAATACGTACGCAAATAATAGCAGCGTGCAATCAAAAATAGCAGAAGCCTCGAAACAAATTAGTTCAGGTCCGTTACAGTTTTTAGAAGACATGGTTCCGGATAATGCTATGAAAGCGATGAGCGAGAATAAATTGATGCTACAAGTTATTTTCTTTACAATATTTTTAGGTATTTCAATGCTGTTAATTGGAGAAGAACGTGCAAAGCCTTTAAAGGATTTCTTTGATTCTATGAATGATGTAGTGCTAAAAATGGTAGATTTAATTATGCTATCAGCACCAATTGCTGTTTTTGCTTTATTGGCCAACGTAGTAGTGTCATCAGATGACCCAGATATTTTAGTTGCTTTATTATGGTACGCGCTCACAGTTGTAGGAGGCTTACTGTTAATGGTTGTATTTTACTGTATTTTGGTTGGCGTCATTGCTAAAAAGAACCCATTCTGGTTTTTAAAAGAATTATCTCCAGCACAATTGTTAGCGTTCTCAACAAGTTCAAGTGCTGCAACATTGCCCGTAACTATGGAACGTGTTGAAGAACATATTGGTGTAGATAAAGAGGTTTCAAGTTTTGTATTACCAGTAGGTGCAACAATTAATATGGATGGTACAAGTCTGTATCAGGCTATAGCGGCAGTATTTATTGCACAGGCATTGAGTTTTGATTTAACTTTTGCAGACCAATTAATGATTATTTTAACAGCGCTGTTAGCATCTATCGGTTCTGCGGCAGTGCCAGGAGCAGGAATGGTGATGTTGGTAATTGTGTTAGAATCTGTAGGATTTCCACCAGAAAAATTAGCAATTGGTTTGGCATTAATTTTTGCAGTTGATAGACCATTGGATATGTTAAGAACTGTAATTAATATTACAGGAGACGCTACAGTTTCTATGTTGGTTGCTAAATCTGTTGGTAAGTTGGGAGAGCCTCATGTTAAAGAATGGGATGATAATTATGATGCAGTGAAATAAAAGATAAAAAAACAAAAATTAAGGATTATGAATATTTGCTTTTTGATGTATCCTTGGGAGGACATTGACCCGGAGAATGATACTAGTTTAACACTAATACATGAATGTGTAAAACGAAATCATGGAGTTGCCATGTGCACTCCAGAAAGTTTAATGATTCAGAATAGTGTTACTAATGCTTTTTGCAATGTGGTAAATAGGATGGAGAAAATTCCGGGTTCTATGAAATCATTTTACAATAAAGCAAAACTTAGAGAAGAAGTGCTGCCCTTGGCAGGTTTTGATGTTATATTTTTTAGAGCAAATCCACCGCTAGACCCAATAATGCTTAATTTCTTGGACTCTGTAAAGGACGATGTATTTATTGTAAATTCTTTACAAGGAATGCGAGAAGCAAATAATAAATTGTACACAGCCGCATTTGGAGATTCACATAGCAATATCATACCGCCTACGCACGTATCTAAAAATAAGCGTGATTTAATTAGACAAATTAAGGAGTCGAAATCTGATAAAATGATATTAAAACCATTGAATGGATTTGGTGGTTCTGGAGTTATTCTAATCGAAAAATCTGCAAAGTTAAATATCAACTCTTTATTAGATTTTTATATAAACAGCGTTGATGGAAAGTCTAACTACGTAATTCTGCAAGATTATATTGAAGGAGCCGAATTAGGAGATATTAGAATCTTATTGTTAAACGGGGAGCCAATTGGTGCGATGAGAAGAGTTCCTGGATCAGACGACCATCGATCAAATGTATCAGCAGGTGGTTCGGTGCAAAAGCATGCATTGTCAAAAGAAGAAAAAGCATTGTGCAAGCAAATAGGACCAAAACTTGTAAATGATGGATTGTATTTTGTTGGAATTGATGTGATTGGAGGAAAATTGGTTGAAGTTAATGTTATGAGTCCAGGTGGAATTACGTACATCAACAAAGTATACAAAACGAAACTACAGGTAAAAGTGGTAGATTTTGTAGAAAGTAAAGTATTGGATAAACTTCAAGCATTTGACAGGCGCTCAAGATTAAGAAAAACAGTAGAAGATGCTTAATGTATCGTCGCCAATAGTTTCTGTAGAATGGTTGTCAAAGAATTTGAATCAACCGAACTTGATTGTATTTGATGCCACTATTCAAAAAGTTACCGATAAATCGAGTACAAATGATAACTTGTCGTATATAAAAAACGCACTATTTTTCGATATTAAAAAAGAATTTTCGGTACAAGGAGCAGCATTTCCAAATACCATGTTAACTGCTAAGGAATTTCAAGAAAAAGCTAGATCATACGGCGTTCATAATGATAGTTGCATAGTTGTGTATGATAGGTATGGATATTATTCATGCGCAAGAGTTTGGTGGATGTTTAAGTCTATGGGATTTGAAAATATTGCGGTATTAGATGGCGGTTTACCGGCTTGGAATGAAGGTAAATTACCTATTCAAAATAAAGCGGATACTGCTATTGAAAAAGGAGATTTTATAGCAAAATATAAACCAGGAATGATTCATGATCATGTACCTGTTTTAAAAGCAATAGATGATTCTGGAATAGGGATAATTGATGCAAGAGGATCAAGTCGTTTTAATGCCCTGGTTGAAGAGCCTAGACCAGGATTAAGAAGTGGACATATCCCAAACTCGAAGAATTTACCATATACCGATTTGTTGGATGGAGTTAAAATGAAATCAGAAAATGAATTGAAAACGTTGTTTGATGACATATATAATAAACAAATAATATTTTCTTGTGGTTCGGGTATAACTGCCTGTATTTTGGCTTTAGGAGCTGAAATAGCAGGAATTGAAAACAAATCTGTTTATGATGGTTCTTGGACAGAATGGGGGAGTTTAACTGATTTGCCAATTGAAAAATAATTGTTAGACTTAAAACTGACAAATTCTATTAATATGCTGCGCCTTTCAATAAATGAAATCATTAATAAAATTAACTCAAAAGAAACTTTTGAGGCTGTAACAGATGACTATTCGTTTACTATTAAAATTGAAGAATACGTTCCTTTAGTATGCGCTGCTGTACATGACGGTCATCAGTTTAGGAAGTCTTTATGGAGTAATTGTTTGCATTCTGAATATGATCGTTGGTTCGAAGAAGATCCATGCACCAAAGAAATGATTCAAACATTTCCTATTGTAATTGCCGGTTGTGATTCTAGGTTCGAATACGATTTAAATAGAGCACCGGAAACAGCAATTTATGAAGATGCTTGGGGAAAGAAACTTTGGAAAGAGCAACTTCCAATAAAAGAACGAGAATTGAGTTTGACAAAACATACCAGTTTTTATAAAGTCGTTCACGCATTAATCGATCAACTAGAAAAAATTTATCCGTCTGTTTTAGTGGTAGATATGCATTCTTATAATTGGAAACGATGGGATAGGGAAGTGCCTACTATTAATATTGGTTCTGCAAATATAGACAATCTAAGATTTGGTGAAGACGTTGAATTATGGAGAGAACAATTGAGTAAAATGATTTTGCCAAATGGAATTAAAAGTACTTCTTTAATTAATGATACCTTTCAAGGTAATGGTTATTTTTTGAAATATATTACATTAAATTTTAACAATAGTTTAGTCTTAGCGACGGAAGTTAAGAAGATTTATTGCGACGAATTAGATCAAATTATTTTTCCTGAAGTGGTTCGTGCCATTGAAAAGGAATTGAAAGAAATACTACCTAAATTTGTTTCTAATTTTAGGTTAAAACATGGATGATTTTATGATTATGACACAGGAAAAAGTATTACTGAAAATTGATAAACAGATTGATGAATTGGTTAAGAAAATTGAATTACTTAATTATATCAATCCTCTTAATATTGAAAAACAACGTAAGAAATTCTTTAAGTCAAATTTCACAATTGAACCAAAGTTCAAATATCCTAAGGTCGATTTTGATACATTTGAATTGCAACGTTCCTTATTTGCAATTGAAATAAACGACATTGAAGATGAGGTTGTTAGAAAGTTGTATGAAGATATTATATACGAATATTCTGGTTTAATTGAGTGTATAGATACAATTGGGCAAGGCAAGAAGTTTTACTATAACAGTTTAAGAAGTTTTGGAACTCCTACAGAAAAGGATGTAGAGAACGCTAAATTTATCCTTCATTTTAAAGATGAAGAAGTTGAAAATGAAAAAGCAACTTTTGATGTTTACAAAACGGAAGAACAGTTTAGAAAATACTCAGAGCGATATGATTTTACCTACAGTATAAAACATTCTGATAAATTATCTGCTATTGCCATGGTTTTAAACAATGATCAAACTTTAGTATTAAATTCAGAGCATTTATTTACTCAAAATGATATTGATATATTAACCAATCATGAAATAGGGGTGCATATGGTTACCACTATGAATGGACTTCTAAATCCATTAAAGATTTTTTCTCATGGATTTCCTAATAATACGGAGACGCAAGAAGGCTTGGCTGTATTTGCAGAATACATGTCAGATAGTTTAAATATGAGAAGATTAAAGCGTATAGCCTATCGTGTTTTAGCCGTTGATTCTTTGGCTAAAGGGTATTCTTTTTCCGAAACTTTTAGAATGCTTAGAAATTATGGTATGAAAAAGAAGGATGCTTTTTCCATTAGTGTTCGTGTTCATAGAGGCGGTGGATTTACAAAAGACTACTTGTATCTAACGGGTTTACAAAAAATATATGCATATTATAAATCAGGTAAAGAATTAACTCCTCTACTTACAGGTAAAGTAACGTTGGAATATTTGAATGAGATTAAGTATTTAATCGAAAATTCATATGCTAATGAATCTAAACATATTACCGATTCTTATGCTAAGAATGACAATAGTAAGGAAACACTAACCTACATACTGGATAATTTTAAATAGGTCAATTTAAAAACCGATTCTTTATTTCTGGAGTTGGTATCATGCACGCATCTTTTTTACCATACCATTCATAGCGATTTTTCGCGATAAAATCATATGCCCAATTTCTAATTGGTTTAGGCACAATCCAAAAGATAATTACTAATGCATAAAAACCACCCAGTAGGTTTCCAATTCTTAAAATAGCAGATGATTTTGTATAAAGTCGGCCCTTATAAATTAAATAAATCGAATCTAAATCAGAATTATTTTTTGAAAACTGTAACAATATTTCCTTCGCGGCGTCTGATTGTATAGAAGCGAATATAAACTGTTTGTTTTTGTCTTTTTTCAAGACAAATTGTACGGATGAATTGCAAAGGTTGCAAATACCGTCAAAAAGGATTAATGGGTGTTGAGTGATTTTTTTCACTTTACAAAGTTACAAAAGCTTTTGCCATTCGTCTTTTAACAAAACCTTAATATAAACTGAGGTTCGAAATATTATTTTCGTTTTTTAATAAACTAATCAACTATGATCAAAATAAAAGGACTTCATAAATCCTACCCAATGGGGAAAGATTCTTTACATGTACTAAAAGGATTGGATTTACATATAAAAGAAGGGGAGTTTGTTTCTATTATGGGTTCTTCCGGTTCCGGAAAATCTACGCTTTTAAATATTGTTGGATTGTTAGATATTCATGATGTAGGAGAATATCATCTAAATGGTCAGCTTATCGAAAAATTAGATGAGAAAAAGGCAGCAATTCTAAGAAATAAATTCTTAGGGTTTGTATTTCAATCGTTCAATTTGATTTCATATAAAACGGCACTTGAAAATGTAGCCTTACCGCTATATTATGCAGGAGTAAATAGGAAAGAGAGATTAAAGACTGCACTGGATTATTTGGATAAAGTTGGTTTAAAAGAATGGGCAAATCATTTGCCAAATGAACTTTCTGGAGGGCAAAAGCAACGTGTTGCAATTGCTAGGGCATTAGTTACAAAACCTAAAGTTGTTTTGGCTGATGAACCTACAGGAGCATTGGACTCTACTACTACAGATTCTGTAATGGATTTGTTAAAAGAGATTAATGATGAAGGAATGACCGTATTTGTAATTACGCATGAAGAAGAGGTTGCTGAGCAAACTAAACGAATTGTGCGTTTGAAAGATGGTGTAATTATAAGCGATGAAGTTACTAATCCTAAAGTTTTAGCATAGTATGTTCGATTTAGATCGTTGGAGAGAGATTTTCCAGAGTATGGGTAAAAACAAGTTAAGAACTATCTTATCTGGTTTTACTATTACTTTTGCAATTATGCTATTTACTATCCTATTAGGAATGGGTAATGGTCTGAAGAACACATTTAGTTCTTTTTTTGAAAGAGATGCCGAAAACGCCATTTTTATTTGGCCAAATAGAACAACGAAAGCGTATAAAGGATTCCAAAGTGGTAGAAGAATAGAGTTTAAGAATGAAGATGTTGATTTTATAAAAGAAAATTATCCAGGTCAGTTTACGGGATTGATTCGTCGTAATCAGCGCTCGATGGAGGTTAGTTATAAAAATGAAAAATCAAATTATCAAGTAATTGCTGTTGATCCAGATATTCAATTTATTGAAAAGGCATCTCCAGTTGCGGGTAGGTTCATTAATCAATTAGATTTAAATAAAAAATCAAAGACAATCGCAATAGGACGAATGGTTGAAAAAGACCTTTTTCCTAAAGGGATTAGTGCAGTAGGAAAGTATGTAAATGTTGGTGGTTTAGCCTTTAAAGTTATTGGAGTATTTTCTGATCCAGGAGGAGACAATGAAGAGCGTTTCGCTTATATTCCAATTACAACTTCTCAGATGATTTACGGAAATAATGATAAGGTTGACCAAATAAACTTGCTTTATAACCCAGATATGAGTATTGAAGAAGCGGTTGCTTTTGGAAACAAGATGAGAAGAGACTTTAAAAAACGCCACAATGTTGCTCCAACAGACCAAAGAGGTATTCGAGTGTTAAACAGAGCAGAAATGGCTCAAGGTACTGGTCAAGTTTCAGGAGCATTGGATATGATTGTTATCATTATTAGTATAGGTACATTAATTGCCGGAATTGTCGGAATTAGTAATATAATGGTATATATCGTTAAAGAAAGAACAAAAGAATTAGGGATAAGAAAAGCGCTGGGAGCTAAACCTAGTTCAATTATTACAATGATTTTATTTGAGGCATTGTTTATAACATCCTTTGCTGGTTATTTTGGATTATTAATAGGAACAGGAGTATTGGAATTTGCGGCACCTCGATTGGAAAAGTATTTTATAAAAGACCCGAGTGTAGATTCTGGAATAATAATTTTCGCAACTATTTTGTTAATGATATCTGGAATAATTGCTGGTTATTTACCGGCAAGAAGGGCAGCGAAGATTAAACCAATCGTTGCATTAAGAGATGATTAATAATTGTATTTACCTGACGAAATTATAGATAACTAACTATGAAAACTATTTTTGATAAAGATACATGGCAAGAAATATACGGAACACTTCGTAAGAATGTGATGCGTACAATAATTACCATTATTGGTGTTATGTGGGGTATATTTCTCTTAGTGGCTTTATTAGGTGCTGCGAAAGGATTTGAGAATAAGTTTAATAAAGATATTGGAGATTTAGCCACGAATAGTGTATTTGTTTGGGGTCAATCAACTGGAATGGCTTTCGGTGGATTTCAAGAAGGAAGACCGATGAGATTGAAGTTAACCGACACCAAGACTATTAAAGATCAAATTTCAGCCGTAGAACATGTTGTTCCGAGAAATCAACGCGGCGCACATGTTGTTCATAAATTTTTGGATGGAAACTATAACGTAACTGGAGATTATCCATTGTTGGATAAAATTCAAAAGAAAAACCTACTTTTTGGTAGATTTATCAATGATAGTGATATCGATGAAAGTAGAAAAGTAGCTGTGATTTCACAAGATGTTTACGAAGAAATATTTGAATTTGAAGAATACCCAATTGGAGCATATATTGAAATAAATAAAATTAATTACAAAGTAATTGGTGTTATTAAAAAGTCTAACATTCAAATGGGGCCAAGAGATGATATTCATATTCCTTTTACTACATTTCAAAAAGTATATAATCAAGGGGATAGAATTGGTTGGATGATTATAACCGGGAATTCCGAATCGGATATTAGCCAAGTAGAAGCAGATGTTAAGTTATTACTTAAGAACATTCATGACGTACACCCTGAAGATAGTAGAGCTTTTGGAAGTTTTAATTTAGGAGAAAACTTTGGACAAGTAACCGGATTTTTAACTGGAATGCAGTTCTTGACAATATTTGTAGGTCTGGCAACACTAATTGCAGGGATATTTGCAATTGGTAATATCTTATTAATTACAGTTAAAGAAAGGACTCAAGAAATTGGTATTAGAAGAGCACTGGGGGCAAAGCCATCAGAAATTAAGATTCAGATAATATTAGAATCGGTTGTGCTATCATTGTTTGCAGGCGTTTTAGGAATTATTGCAGGAGGAGGGATTTTGTTCTTGCTGAATTCATTATTTACAGGCCCAGATGCAGTTCTGTTAAATTCATCGGTAACGATTTCAACAATTTTATCAGCATTATTCTCTTTAGTTTTCTTAGGAACACTAATAGGACTGATTCCGGCATCTAGAGCGGTAAGAATAAAACCAATTGAAGCATTAAGAGACGAATAAAATAAATAAAGACTAATCAATCATAATAATAAATAAAGAAATGAAAAAAACGATTGTATTTTCAATAATTGCTATTGCTTTAATAGCGGTATTAATAATGTTTGCTAAGAATAATAACAAAGCACCTCAAGTTTATGATACGGAGACAGCTTTTAAAGCAACTATTGTTGACAAAACAGTAGCAACTGGAAAAGTTTTACCTTTGGAAGAAGTTGAAATTAAACCAAATATCTCTGGAATTATAGATAAAATATTTCTAGAAGAAGGAGCCATTGTAAAGAAAGGTGACTTAATTGCAACAGTTAGAGTTGTTCCAAATGAGCAGTCTTTAAATGCTGCAAAAGGAAGAATTAGTAGTGTTCAAATACAGGTGAACAATGCGAAAGTTTCTTTTGAAAGAAGCAAATCTTTGTTTGATAAAGGTGTAATTCCACGACAAGAATATGAAAATTCTGAATTGGCGTATGACAGAGCTAAACAGGATTTAGCAAATGCACAGTCTGATTATCAAATTATTTTGAAGGGTTCTGCCGGATCTTCTGGTACGGCCAACACTAATATTAGAGCAACTACTACAGGAATGCTTTTAGAAATCCCAGTAAAGGAGGGATATCAAGTGATTCAGGCAAATAATTTTAATGCAGGAACAACAATAGCGTTTGTTGCTGATATGAGTAAAATGATATTTGAAGGACAAGTTGATGAAGCCGATGTTGGTAAACTTGCAAAAGATTCTGATATCCAAGTTTCACTAGGAGCAATTGATGAGAAAAAATTCCCAGCAAGATTAAATTTTATTGCTCCTAAAGGTACAGAAGTTCAAGGCGCCGTTCAATTTAAAATTAAAGCGGATGTTACTTTAGATGAGGAATTCTTTGTTAGAGCAGGGTATAGCGCGAATGCTGAGATTGTTTTAGAACAAAAAGATAGTGTAATGTCAATTAGAGAAGCAATTCTTCAATTTGATAGAGAATCAGAAAAGCCATACGTTGAAATTAAGACAGGTGAAGGTGTTTTTGAAAAGAAAGACGTAGAATTAGGATTATCTGATGGTGTAAATGTAGAGATATTATCAGGTGTAGAAATGACTGATGAATTGAAGATTTGGAATAAAGCAGAGAAAGGCGGACCAAATAATAGTACAGAAAACTAATAGCACTGTAAGCAATTTACATTTTAAAGAACAAAAAAAGCATCCGATTCGGATGCTTTTTTTTATGTAATAAATTATGCAAGTATTATTTATAAATAGCAATTTCAATCTCGCCTTGTGCATTCATATGCGCTCTGTACATTCCTGCAGTATTGAACTCCATAGCGACATTACCATCTTTATCAATTGCAACAATTCCACCGGTTCCACCTAGTTTAGTTAATTTTTCTTGAATTACTTCTGAAGCCGCGTTTTGCAATGTACTTCCTTTGTATTCCATCATTGCAGAAATATCATATGCTACCATTCCTCTTATAAAATATTCTCCCCAGCCAGTTGATGATACGGCACAAGTAGCGTTGTTGGCATAAGTTCCGGCTCCAATAATTGGTGCATCTCCAATTCTATCCCATTTTTTATTCGTCATTCCACCTGTAGAAGTTCCAGCAGCAAGATTTCCATTTTTATCCAACGCCACACAACCAACAGTTCCAAACTTATTGTTTTTAATAAAAGGGTCCATAAAAGCAATTTCTTTAGCAGTCGATGTCTTCTCTTTTTCCTTTACTCTTTGAAGCGAATTAAATCGTCGCTCTGTATAAAAATAAGAAGGGTCTACTTGCTCAATGCCTTGTTCCGCAGCAAAAGTTTCTGCGCCCTTTCCTGCAAGCATTACATGAGGTGAATCGTTCATTACAGAAACAGCCAAATTAATTGGGTTTTTAACATTGCTCACTCCAGCAATGGCTCCGGCATTCAATGTATGTCCTTCCATAATAGAAGCGTCTAATTGATTTGTTTCGTCATTTGCAAATACAGCTCCCCTTCCAGCGTTAAATAATGGCGAATTTTCCATGACATTAATTGTGGCAGTTATTGCATCAACAGAGGTGCCACCATTCTCTAAAATAGCATGACCGGATGTTATGGCTTCTTTAAGTTTGTTTTTGTAAGCAGTTTCTAAAGAATCGCTCATATTCTTTTTTAAGATGGTTCCGGCACCACCATGAATTACAATTCCGAATGCTTCTTTGTTTGTTTTTGGTTCTGATTTGGTTTCATTTTCCGCGCAACTAATTAATAGAAGAATCGAAAATAAACCTAGGATAAAATGTTTCATTTGTTTAATTATTTGATACGTGCAAAGTAGTATTTTATAATCAGAATTTCAATTGAAACTATTTTATTAAAGTATATTAGGTTTATTGTCATTAAACCAATGTTATAAAATATTTCCTATATTTAATGTCACCAAACTACATTTTTATTAACAGATATACTTCCATATTAAACCATAGAACGATTATTGCAATGGTTATGGCAATTGCCACAACTTTTTTTGCGTTTGAATTAAATATTCATTTTAATATTGACATTACTTTAATAAGTATTGCAATCATTTTCCCTTTGGTATTTACCATTCGAGGCTCTTTTAGAAGAAGGGAAAAAGCATTGGAACATTTAAGCCAGTTTAGGAGTGCACTTAAAACGCTTTATTATTTAGTTAAAGAAAATAATTCTTTAAATGAAGGAGAGAAAACACAGATAATAAATGTACTTCATGAAATTAGTGACGAAACAATAAAACATCTAAGAAGGAGTAATTATGATACTTCGCAACTTGATGAGACGCTACATAAAGTAACTATTTTTATCAATGGGAGGGCGGAAGTAATTAATGAAAGATTTAGAAGTAAGATCTTTAGATTTATGAGTGATTTACACGAGGCGGTAGATAATTTACATGGTATTCACGTACATAGAACACCAATTAGTTTAAAAGCATACTGCAAAATATTCATTTATATTTTCCCTTTAATTTACGCTCCAATAATTATAGATAATGTTGGCTTAGACAAGTCGCAATGGATTGTGTATTTTATTGTTTTAGTAACGGAGTACATTTTGATTTCTTTATATAATATCCAGGATCAATTAGAATACCCCTTTGATGATAACGGGTTGGACGATATTAAATTGGATATCTTTAGATTGAATCGTTAAAGGTTAAGGTCTTGGCTAAACAAAAAACTCCCAAATTTCTTTGAGAGTTTTTTAAATTATTTTAATCAAATATTACTGATCTATAGAACCCAATACACGTTTCATAAAACCATTCATCGCATCTCGTTTTGATACTCCATTCTTCATTTCTCCATGAACCTCTAAGGCTCCATACATATTAGATATCAATTCTCCAATTACATCCAACTCCTCATCTTTTAAAGAAGACACTTCCGTTAAATCTTCAAGAACTTCTAAGGTTTCTTTGATATAATCCTCGTCATTATTTTCGATAAACGTTGTTAAATGTTTTATTACTGGTATTTTCATCGTTCCTAATTTATAAATTATACAACTTCTGTAACTAATTCTTTCAATACATCAAACTTGTTTGTTTGAACTTGATTTACTTTGGCACCATTAGAAAATGTTGCAAAAGTTGGTAAATTATCGACAGATGCTAACTTTCGTGAATTTGGAAATTTTTCGGCATCCACTATTACAAAAGCTGTAGATTCATTTTCTGAAGCCAATTTTTTAAACTTTGGTTTCATAATTCTACAATTTCCACACCAAGTAGCAGAATATTGTACAACTACTTTATCATTTTCTGAAATGATTTGCTCTAAATTATCTTGATTCAATTCTGTTAACATAATTTTTAATTTTAAGGGTTGTTTCGATGTGTATCGATTCCAAACTCTTGGTTGTTTAACCAAGAGTTTGGCAATAATTATTTTTAGTGACTTGCTAAATATTCAGCAGTACTATTTCTGTCTGCACTCATGGCATCTTTTCCTTCTTCCCAGTTTGCAGGACAAACCTCACCTTTTTCTTGAACGTGAGTGTATGCATCGATCAATCTTAAGTATTCGTTTACATTTCTTCCAAGAGGCATGTCATTTACACTTTCGTGGAAAATCTTTCCATCTTCATCAACTAAATAAGTTGCTCTAAATGTAACATTAGAACCAGAAATTTGAATGGTGTTAGACTCTTCATCGAAAGTTTCAGTTTCAATATCTAAAATTCCTAAAACACTAGATAAATTTCTAGTAGTATCTGCCAACAATGGGTAAGTTACACCTTCAATTCCTCCATTGTCTTTTGCAGTATTTAACCAAGCAAAGTGAACTTCATTTGTATCACAAGACGCACCTATTACAATCGTGTTTCTTTTTTCAAATTCACCTAAAGCTGATTGAAATGCATGTAATTCCGTTGGGCAAACAAAAGTGAAATCTTTTGGGTACCAAAACAATAATACTTTTTTACCTTTTTTAGTCGCTTCTTCAAAAACATTGATTCTTAAGTTATCACCCATTTCTGAGATTGCGTCTACTTCAATGTTTGGAAATTTTTTACCAACTAGTGCCATAATTTTATATTTTAATGATTTATAATTTTTCTACTGCAAATTTACTTAATATCTCTAGTATTTATCTTTTGTAT
>MPDD01000046.1 GCA_001874265.1 Bacteroidetes bacterium MedPE-SWsnd-G1
GAAAATATTGAATTTAGAAACATGCTATCTGAAGAAGGTGATAATCTAAGCGCCGTATTGCAAATTACGGCAGGTGCAGGTGGAACCGAAAGTTGCGATTGGGCAGAAATGCTTCTTAGAATGTATATGATGTGGAGCGAAAGTCAAGGATTCAAGGTACGCGAGCTAAATTATCAATCGGGTGATGTAGCTGGGATTAAAACCGCTACTATAGAAATTGAAGGTGAATTTGCATTTGGTTATTTAAAAGGTGAAAATGGTGTGCACCGGTTAGTTCGCATCTCTCCATTTGATAGCAATGCCAAACGTCATACAAGTTTCGCTTCTGCATATGTCTACCCTCTGGTTGATGATACTATAGAAATAAAGATAAATCCAGCAGATATCGAAATTGTTACGGCGCGTTCATCGGGTGCTGGTGGTCAAAACGTAAATAAGGTTGAAACCAAAGTTCAGTTAACTCATAAGCCTACTGGTATTAAAATTTCTTGCTCGGAAACACGTTCACAACACGAAAATAGAGATAGAGCAATGCAAATGCTGCGTTCACAATTGTATGAAATTGAATTGAAAAAGCGTCAAGAAGCAAGAAGCGATATTGAAGATGGAAAGATGAAAATTGAATGGGGAAGTCAAATAAGAAACTACGTTATGCACCCATACAAATTAGTAAAAGATGTAAGAACCGGTTATGAAACAGGAAATGTAGAAGCCGTTATGAATGGGGATTTAGATGAATTTTTAAAAGCTTTTTTAATGTTAAACGGACAAAAAGATGAAAATAATGAACTCTAAAATAAACACAATCATATTTGACTTGGGAGGCGTATTGGTAGATTGGGATCCAATAAATCTATATAGAAAGGTTTTTGAAACCGAAGAAGAAGCACGTTGGTTCTTAGATCATGTTTGCACATCAGACTGGAATATAGAGCAAGATGGAGGTCGATTAATTGCTGATGCTGTAGCATTAAAAATTGCTGAATTTCCGGATTACAAGAAACAAATAGAATTATTTTATACACGTTGGGAAGAAATGTTCCAAGGAATAATCGAGGACAATGTTACCATACAACAAGCCTTAATTAAAAACCCAAACTATCAAGTTTTTGCACTAACAAATTGGAGTGGAGAAAAATGGAAACGCTCTTTAGAATTATTTCCATTTTTCAAGGATTTTGAGGGCGTAGTGGTTTCAGGAACTGAAAAAACAAGAAAACCATTCGATGATATTTATCAGTTAATACTTTCTAGATATAATATAGAATCTTCAAAGGCATTGTTTATTGACGACAATTTAGACAATGTAAACGGTGCTATTAAAAATGGCATTAATGCAGTTCAATATACTGGAGAAACACCTCTAAAAAACCTATTATCAACGTATTATATTGACATTTAGTAATTCGTTAAACAGCACTTATTACCTAATGAATGGGATATTTCATCTAATGAATGGTAATTAAAGCTAACGAATTGTTAATTTATTTCTCAAATTTCTATATATTAGCTTCTTAAAGTAAAATTTACTTTAAGTAAAACGCTATAAAAGAAATTAAAATCAACCCTACCTACTAAATGAAAAGAATATTACCTATAATATTTTTGACAGTTTCTTGTATGCTCAATTCTTTTTCTCAAGAGGAGCAAATAGTTACGTTTTCTGGAAAAATTGTTGATGCAAATACCAATCTAGGGTTAGAATATGCGACCGTAATTCTTAGCAAGAACAAATCTGACGTATTGTTTGGATGTATTACTGATAAAAACGGAGATTTTAAAATTGATATTTCTACAGGTGAATACACGATAAAATTTGAGTTTTTGTCGTATGGATCTAAAATCTTAGAAAACATCAAGATAACCCATGACACTTCCCTTGGAAATACAAGACTTACACCTTCTACTGAAGCACTTAGTGAAGTTGAAGTATCGTCCCAATCAACTAAAAAAACAACGATTGAATTAGGTAAAAAGACCTACAACGTTTCTAAGGACATTATTGCAAAGGGAGGAACCGCAACCGACGTATTAGAAAATGCGCCATCTGTATCCATTGAAAACGGAGTACCAACCATTAGAGGAAATACAGCTACAGTACTTATAAATGGCCGCATCTCAGGACTCACAAAAAATGAAGCCCTACAAAACCTACAAGCATCGGCGATAAAAAAGATTGAAGTAATTACCAATCCTTCATCTAGATATAGTGCTAATATGAGCGGTGGTATCATTAATATTATCTTAAAAAAAGGATTAGATAATGGCTGGAACGGGTCAATTACTGGTTCGGCGGGTATTGAAGAAATTTACGGAACTGGGGTGACCTTAAACTATAGAAAGAATAAAATAAATTTTTACACGAATTCAAGTTATTTTAGCAGAAGACCAAAATCTAGCACCACCATAGAAAATGAATATTTTGTAAATGGAAATACAACGGGATTCTTAATTGAAAATAGATTAAATACACGTAAAAACAATGTCTTTAATACGACTGTAGGATTAGATTTTTATGCTACTGATAATGCATATTTCAATGTTGAGGCAGTATACGGAATTTATAATGGTGATTTTAACTCAAATAATATTGGAGATTATTATGATGCCAGCAACAACTTAACGAGTTCTATTGAACAATCGTTACTTACAGATCATGACGATAAGATTTTTGATTTATCTACAACTTATTATCAATATTTCGAAAATAATGGAGCTGAATTCTATTTTAATTTCACCCACAATTTTGATAATGAAACAAATAATAGTTCGCTGTTTTTCAATGAATTGTTCCCTAATGAAGTTCCATTATCCGATAAAGATGAACTTATCAATGATGAAGTTAAATTTAACCTAACAAGATGGCAAATCTATTATACATTTTCTACAAGCGAAAAAGCAACTTTAGAAATTGGTACAGATGGGGAATTAGGAAATATTACCACTGATTTTAAAAATTATATTATTGAAAATGGGGATTTTGTAAATAACCCAAATCGCACAAATTATTTAGATTACACAGAAAATTGGATTGGGTTTTATGCTGATTACATTCGGAATTCTGAAACATTTTCGTTTTTATTAGGACTTAGAACTGAAATAACAGATTTAGACGTAAACCTTATAACTACTGGAGATCGTAACACAAAAAAATATACAGATGTCTTTCCTACCGTTCAGTTAGAATACAACTTAAATGAAGATAAAATTCTTGCGTTAAATTACTTAAGGAGTATTAAACGTGTTGGGTATCCAGATATAAATCCTTTTGAACAACGTATTAGTGAAACAACTTCTTATGTTGGAAATAAAGATTTATTACCATATTATCCTAATCAAATTGAATTTAGTTTGGTTAATAAAAGCGAGGCCAAGTTTACATTAAATCCAACATTATACTTCAGGAATTACGACAATATTTGGCAAAACATTACCGTAGAAACTGGTGAACTAGTTAATGGAGTTCCTAAATTAATAACTACACCTATTAACCTAGGATATTTGAATTTTACTGGATTAGAGTTGCTAACATCATATAGTCCGAGTGATAAAATTGAATTATCTTCTACATTAGACCTGAATTACGTTATGCAAGAAGGTATTTATGAATATATAGACACAAACAACGAGACTGTAGTTTTAGATTATGGCAATACCAACTTCGGTGGTTCTGTAGATTTAAATGCAACCTTAAAACTCCCGTTAGACTTAGATTTTCAATCTTTAATTAAATACAATCTTGTATCTGAAGGAGCTTACTCTAAGCGCTACGATTTTGTATATATGGACGCAGCTCTTAGCCGTGATATTTTTAACAAACAAGCTTCTATATCAATTAATGCAAAAGACATTTTCAATTCTAACAAAACTAAAAGAATGCGTTGGAATGATGATTTTAATTCTATAAGTAATTTTCAATGGAGAGAACCTTCTGTTCTCTTTACTTTTACATATAGATTTAATCAAAGTAAAAAAGATCGCAGTTTAAAAATTAATAAAAAAGACGACGAAATAAAATATTAATATGATTCAGATATTCCATAATCCACGCTGCAGTAAGAGCAGACAAGGTCTTCAAATTCTTGAAGCGTTGAATTTAGATTTTGAAGTAGTAAAATATTTAGATAATCCACCTAGTGAAAAGGAATTAGCACATATTATAAAATTACTTAACATCTCACCGATACAACTTGTTAGAAAAGGAGAGGCTATATGGAAAGAAAACTACAAAGGTAAAGACCTGAGCGATAGTGAAATTATTAGCGCTATGAGTCAATTTCCAAAACTTATAGAAAGGCCTATAGTAATGACAAATGGTAAAGCCATTATAGGTAGGCCACCTGAGCAAATAAAAGAATTATTCTAAAGTTTATAAAATAAAAAAACCGCAATTAGCGGTTTTTTTTATTTTGATTTTTAACTATCAGAATCTAGATAATCTGGTGTTCCGTCTCCATCAGTATCATCGTTAGTTGGATCACCATCTCCATTTGCATCTTCATCGATGGTATTAGTTCCATCACCATCATCATCTACATCTAAATAATCCGGAATTCCATCACCATCCGTATCATCATTTAATAAGTCTCCATCTCCATCAATATCCTCTAAATTTGAGGCAACAGTATCAGAATCGTGATCTTCAGGCACAGCATCATGTAATCCAACCGTAAATACCAAAGGTGCATTTGGCGGTACATTACCGCTACCACCATTTAAATAAGCCAATCCTGAAGGAATAAATAAAAATCCTTCTCCAATATCTTCAAACTCAATAGGTGCGCCTGGCATAGAAATATTAGTTCCACCTTTAAAATGAGTAAACCCATAAGACCAACCTTTAATTACACTTTGTAAACTAAACCAAGGGTTTCCAACTGCTATAGAATTTCTAAAGTCAAAAACAGTCCCATCTAACAATTCACCTCGGTATGTTGTCAAAACTCGATCAATTTTAGATGGTTGATAACCAACTCCTTCTTCAGTCACTATATAGTAAAGATTATAAGTAATTTCATTTTCTTCTACGACCATAGTTGATACGTTGTCGAAAAATGGTATTTGACTATTATCAACCTCTTTAATAGAGTCTAAGTCTTCATTATAATAATGCGTTTTCAAATAATCTACCAATGCTTCATCATCAATAACCGCTTGTGCAGCGTGATCGAATGGCTGGAAATCGTCATCATCATCACACCCAACAATTACGGTGCTTAGCACACCAACAAAAAGGCATAGATAAAATAGTTGCTTTAATTTCATTATATCATTTAATTTAAGCGCGCAAGATACAATTTTGTTACTTTTGTGGAAAGACTATTAAGAAAATTTAACTTTTAATATGAGGATAGATAAATACTTGTGGTGTATCCGTTATTTCAAAACTAGAAGTATTGCCACAGAGGCTTGTAAAAAAGGGCATGTAAAGTTAAATGGGGCCTCGGTAAAACCGTCGAAAGATGTGTTTAACGGCGAGGAAATTACTATCAGAAAGAATCAAATAAACTATCAAATTATTGTTTTAGATTTACCTCCGAATCGGGTTGGTGCTAAATTGGTCGATTTGTACAGAAAAGATACGACACCGAAAGAAGCATTTGAGCATAAGGATTTACTTAAATTTTCTAAAGATTACTATCGAAAAAAAGGTACTGGAAGACCTACTAAAAAAGACCGGAGAGATATTGAAGATTACACGAATGAAATTTAAATTATGGCAGACGCAATTATTTTAACAAACGAACAAATCAATCATAAAATTAAACGAATTTCGTTTCAAATTCTTGAAGAGAATGTAAATGAAAATGAAATTATCATTGCCGGAATTGCAGCCAACGGTTTCATTCTCGCAAAGAAAATAAAAACAGTTTTAGAGGATATCTCTAATGCTTCAATAGTATTATGTGAAGTAATTATAGATAAGAAAAACCCACTTAATGAAATAAAAACATCTTTAAAAGCTAATGAATATAGAGGAAAACCATTGGTTTTGGTAGATGATGTTTTAAATTCAGGAACTACACTTATTTATGGAATCAAACACTTTTTAGATGTTCCTTTAAAAAGTTTTAAAACAGCTGTATTGGTAAATAGAAATCATAAAAAATATCCTGTGAAGGCGGATTATAAAGGCATTTCTCTTTCAACAACTTTACAAGACAATATAACAGTAGAATTTAACAAGGAAGAAGCTATAGCATATTTAGATTAAAATTTTAAAACAACTTCTACAAGTTCTTCTATTGATTTATTGTCTGTATCTATTACATGATTTGATTTTTCATAGAAAAAACGACGTTCGAATAAATGCTTTGCTATAAATTCCGGTAACTTTTCAGTTGAAATTTCTGATACTAACGGACGTTTATTTGTTTCGTTTAGTAACCTTGAACAGATTGTTACAATTCCTGTTCTTAAATAAATAGATTTAGAATTGTTTATGATAGCATCCATATTATTTCCATAACAAGGCGTTCCTCCACCTAAAGACAATACAACATCATTCTTTTCGGCTAGCAATTCATTTAAACAATCCGATTCTATTTTCCTAAAATAGATCTCTCCATTATCCTTAAATATCTCAGCAATAGTCTTTTGCTCTTTTTGTTCAATATAGTTATCTAAATCTATAAATTTAAGATTCAATTCTTTAGCCAACTCAACTCCTACAGCCGATTTTCCGCTTGCCATATACCCTATTAAAACTATTTTCATGCTTGTCTAAATTGAAAAAACAAATATCGATTAATTTTTTATAAAAATGTATTGTGAAATAAATAATTGATAGTATATTTGCACTCGCTAAAGGAAAGAAGGACGACTTGGTAGCTCAGTTGGTAGAGCACCTCCCTTTTAAGGAGGTGGTCCTGGGTTCGAGCCCCAGCCAAGTCACAAAAAAAGTTAAGTATTTTACTTGACTTTTTTGGTTTTTAGGAACTTCCTAAAAGCGCGTATGGCGGAATTGGTAGACGCGCAAGCTTGAGGGGTTTGTGTCCATTTGGACGTGCTGGTTCGACTCCAGTTACGCGCACTTTTAGATGCTAAATCTAATACTTAAAACAGCACTTTTTATGTGCTGTTTCTTTTTTTAACAATCTACATTAAAGTATCATTATACAAGGATGGATTAAATCCAATTGAAATGGTTATTTTTGAACCTAAATTAATTGCTTCATTTTTTGCAATAAAATTGATTTTATAAACTCATGGTTTTACTTCTTGCCTATTTATTTCTTGCTCTATTTGTATCATTTGTATGTTCCATAATGGAGTCTGTTTTACTTTCTACTCCTCAGTCTTACTTAATAGTAAAAAGTGACGAAGGGCATAAATGGGCGGAGAAATTTATGGCCTTAAAAAACAATATTGACAAGCCTTTATCTGCTATACTTTCATTAAACACAGTTGCGCATACTATTGGTGCAGCGGGAGTTGGCGCACAAGCAGTAGAAGTATTCGGAAAAGAATCTTTTGGATATGTATCTGCTGTTTTAACAATTTTAATTTTAGTTATTACCGAAATAATTCCAAAAACAGTTGGGGCAAACTATTGGAGAGGCTTAGCAAAAATTTCATTTCACACTATTAATGTAATGATTTTCTTAACTTACCCTCTTGTATTTGTGTCTTCCATAATAACTAAAGCTTTTTCTAAAAGTGAAAAAGAAACTTCTACAAGTCGTGAGGAAATAGTGGCACTCACAAGTTTAGGTGCAGATGAAGGTGTTTTTACAGAAAAAGAGCACAAAGTTATTCAAAACATCATTCGACTAAAAGATGTAAAGGTAAAAGAAGTGATGACACCGAGAGTTGTCGTTGCTGTTGCTGATGAAAACCTAACCCTGACAGAATTTCTTCAAAACAAGTCTTATTTAAAGTTTTCTAGAATTCCTGTGTATTCAGAAAATGATGAAAATATTACCGGATACGCTTTTAGGCAAACTGTTCTCGAACATATTGCTGAAAACAAAGGAGAACTTAAATTAAAAGATATTAAACGGCCTATAGTTATGGTTCCAAACACCAAAGTTTTATTTACGCTTTGGGACGAACTCTTAAACGATAAAGAGCATATCGCAGTTATTGTAGACGAATATGGAGGATTAGATGGTATTGTAACAATGGAAGACATTATTGAAACCTTGCTTGGTTTGGAAATAATGGATGAAAGGGATACTGTTGACGATATGCAAGAATATGCAAGACAACGTTGGAAAGCCAAACAAATAGAGTACAATTTATTGGATCAGATCAACTCAGGAAAAAAAGAAGAATCCTAAACTAATCCTTAACCGATGGCACTTCTTTTGAAGAAAACAACTGTCCATCTTTATAAATTTCCCAAACACCAACACGTAAATCTTCTTCATAAAAACCTTTTTGTTTAAGTTCCCCTGATGTTTCATAATAAATAGCAGGCCCATGAAGTTGCCCTTGAACATAATTTACATCTTCAATCAGTATTCCAGAATCGGAATATTGTTTGCAATTTCCATGTTCTATTCCATTTTGATAATGTGTAAGTTTGGTTAACTTAGTGTTTTCGTAAAACAATTTATATTCACCCGATAATTTTCCGTTTTCATAATTTTCTTCAATCATTACAGTCTTACCATCTTTATGAAAATACAACCATTTTCCAATCCGCTGTTTTTCAATCATTTCACCTTCACTTTCTAACACACCTTTAACTGTAAAAAATTGTACTAAAGATTTATTAGAATCAACTTCAAATGTCCTTATTACCATCGGATTATCTGAAGAATTCATAGAGTAAAATTTAAAAACACCTACTTCTATCCCATTTTCAAATGTACCTTCGTATCTAATTCTTTTATTTGGATAATACTTCTTCCATTTTCCATGGCGCTCTCCCTCAGAATTTAATTGGTTAATTTCTTGGCCATAAATAGAATATAAACCAAGTTGAAGGATTAATATTGAAAGTGTAATTTTTTTCATCAATCTATTCGAATTAATTCTTTTAATCTATTACAAGAATACTACTTTCTTTGTAAACTATAATAATTACTAATTATTGTATTTTTGAGTTGTATGACACACGATGAACTAACAATCCTTTTAGAAAAGAAAGTTACTGCCTCTAGATTACATAGAGATTCAGTGGCGAATAGCGTACTTGCAGACTTAGATGGTTTCGAGCCCTTATTACAAATTGCTTTAGACCCTTCAAGTCCAGTAAGTTTTCATGCGGCTTGGGTGTTGGAATATGTTCTAGACAAAGATTTAAATCAACTTTTACCTTATTTAGATTTCTTTACTGCCAATTTAAGACATGCAACACATGAAAGTACCATAAGGCCTCTCTCCAAAATTTGCCAGTTCTTAGCAAAATCTTATTCTGGAAAAAAAAACACCTTAACCAAAGATGTTTTAACGAACGAACAGATCGATACAATCATAGAAACTGGCTTCGATTGGATGATTTCACAACATAAAGTCGCAGTAAAAGCCTATACAATGACTACTTTATTTTTATTCGGTAAAAAACGTGATTGGGTGCATCCCGAATTAAAATTGATATTAGAAGATTCTATTATGTATCAAAGTCCAGCTTACAAAGCGCGCGGAAGAATTACCCTAGAATTGATTAGAAAACATGAAAAGAAAAAATTAGGAGATAATTAATATTTTCTAAGTAGTAAAAATTAGATATGATGTACTATTTTTGCGTTTTGAACACAACACATTATGACATTAAATACACTAAACGCAATTTCTCCAATTGATGGACGCTATAGAGGAAAAGTTGAAAGCTTTGCTCCATATTTTTCAGAAAAAGCATTAATTAAATACAGAGTTCAAGTAGAAATTGAATATTTCATTTCTCTTTGTGAAATTCCTTTGCCTCAATTGGCAAGTTTTGATCATAACTTATTTCCTCAATTGAGAGAAATCTACACATCTTTTACTGATGAAGATGCTCAAAAAATTAAGGATATTGAAAAGGTAACCAATCATGATGTGAAAGCGGTTGAGTATTTTATCAAAGAAAAATTTGATGCGATTGGTGGCTTAGATGCTTCGAAGGAATTTATTCACTTTGGGTTGACATCTCAAGATATTAACAACACGGCCATACCACTTTCTTTAAAAGAAGCCTTAGTTGATGTATACTATCCTCTTTTAGAGGAATTAAAAACGAAATTAGCCTCTTTAGCTGAAGAATGGAGTGATATTTCTATGCTGGCTAGAACCCATGGACAGCCTGCATCTCCTACTCGATTAGGAAAAGAAATAAATGTATTTGTAGAGCGAATTAATCAGCAATTAGATGGATTATTAAATATCCCACATGCTGCAAAATTCGGTGGGGCTACAGGAAATTACAATGCACATAAAGTAGCATATCCAAAAAATGACTGGAAAGCATTCGGAACTAACTTTGTAGAAAACTGTTTAGGGCTGCACCATTCTTTTCCTACTACTCAAATAGAGCACTACGACCATATGGCCGCTTTGTTTGATGCTTTGAAAAGGATCAACACCATAATTATAGATTTAGATAGAGATATTTGGACGTATATATCTACCGACTATTTTAAACAAAAAATTAAAAAAGGAGAAATAGGTTCTTCTGCAATGCCACACAAAGTGAATCCGATTGATTTTGAAAATTCAGAAGGAAACTTAGGAATTGCCAATGCCATATTTGAACATTTAGCCATAAAACTACCTGTTTCTAGATTACAACGCGATTTAACAGATTCAACTGTTCTTAGAAACATTGGTGTGCCATTAGCACATACAGCAATTGGTTTTTCTTCAACATTAAAAGGATTGAATAAATTACTCTTAAATAAAGAGGCTTTTGAAAGAGATTTAGAAAATAACTGGGCGGTTGTTGCTGAAGCAATTCAGACTATTTTACGCAGAGAAGCATATCCAAATCCATATGAAGCATTAAAAGGATTGACTCGTACTAATGAAAAAATAAACAAGCAATCAATTGCTAATTTTATTGAAACCTTGGATGTTAGTGAAGCGATAAAACAAGAATTAAGAGTTATTACTCCTGCAAACTTTACTGGAATTTAATAGTTAATTTTATGAAAGTTTTATTCAAATTATTTTTCCTAGCCATACTTGTCGTTGCATGCTCTTCTGGAGGAAATGTGGATGTAAAAAGTTTTAGAACGGGGACTTTCGAAATACCCGCAGGAAAAGGATTTGATAAGACTAAATTTGTTAGAACAGATAGTCTCCAAATAGAATACTATCAGAATAGAACAGATTCGTTAAAAATCGTTTGGAAAGACAATTTCAATTACACATTGTACATGTTACAACCAAAATCGAAATTAGACAAAGAACCTATTCGTGTTAGAATAACTAGTGTTAAGGCAAAATCGTATGAATTTGAGGCTATTATTGGACACTCTAATTTTAAACAAAAAGGGACCGTAAATAAAATAGAAGATTAATTATGGAAATATTCTTGCAAGGTGGAACTTGGATCGCACTATTAACACTTACTTTTCTTGAAATTATTTTAGGAATAGATAATATAGTTTTCATTTCTATTACAGCAGGAAAACTACCTAAAAATCAGCAAAAGAAAGCCACTAGAATCGGATTGTTATTGGCCATGATTTTCAGAATCTTATTGTTATTTGGTGTTTCCTTCTTAATTGCAATGCAAGACCCCTTCTTTACTATTGACGTTTCATGGCTAAAGGTTGGTATTACAGGGCAAAGTTTAATCTTATTTTTAGGAGGGATTTTCTTACTATATAAAAGCACTAAGGAAATTCATCATAAAATAGAAGAAGTAGAAGAAAGCCGCTCTAGTAGTACAAGTAAAAAGTTAGCATCAACCATGAGCATGGTCATTCTCCAGATCGTGATGATCGATTTGGTTTTTTCTTTCGACTCAGTTTTAACGGCAGTTGGTATGACAAATGGTATTGAAGGAGCATTAACCATTATGATTATTGCAGTTGTTATTTCAATTTTAATAATGATGATCTTTGCAACGCCAATTGGTAAATTTGTAAACAACAACCCTACCGTCCAAATGTTAGCATTGTCATTTTTAATTTTAATTGGGTTTATGCTTATAACGGAGGGGGCTCATTTATCACACGCCGAAGTATTTGGTCAACAAGTTGGTGCAATTCCAAAAGGTTATTTGTATTTTGCAATCGCATTTTCTTTAGGTGTTGAGGCATTAAATATGAGAATTCGTAAAAGAAAAAAATAAGATTGGTTATAAAAGAATTACATAAAATTATTTCTATTTGGTGTGTGCTCATAGCACTGCTTCCGATGACTGTACAATTTGTACATGCTACGGAAAACCATAATCATGACGTATGCGAACTTGATTATATAAAGCATTTCCACGATAACGATTTAGATTGTGAATTCAACCACTTTCTTTTCGACACCAATACTACAATAAATGGTGATGAATCAAGAACACAAGCACTCCCCTTTTATGCATTAAAGGTTCAATTCTATTCTGTAAATTATTTCAGAATAGCACTATTAACTTCTAAAACCAGAGGCCCTCCTATTGATATTATTTAACTCGTTTATCACGTATTAATTAAATAATATTATCATGCAAAAAATTATTCAAGCCCTATTTTTAATAGGCACTAGCCTCATTGGCTATTCCCAGGTTACCATTAGTGGAACCATTTCGGATACAGAAAAAAACTCACTTTTTGGAGTAGAAATATATGCTAAAGATCTACACATTGGAACAACATCAGATATTGATGGAAAATATACATTGAAAAATGTCCCACATGGGCACATAGAATTAATATTCTCATTCATCGGTTATGAACCGGTAATTAAAGAACTAGATATTCATAAAGATATCGTTGATTTAAATATCCAACTTAAGGAAGGTGTATTTCATATGGAAGAGGTTATAATCTCAACTCCATTTAATAGATTGCAATCTCAGAATGTAATGAAAGTGGAGGTTGAAACTGCTGAGTCTATGCGAAAAAAAGGTGCTCCAACCTTAATTGATGGTTTAACAAATGTTGCTGGAGTTTCTCAAATTTCAACAGGAACCTCTATTGGAAAACCTGTTATTAGAGGACTAAGCGGTAATAGAGTTTTAGTATACACACAAGGTGTTCGATTAGAAAATCAACAATTTGGAGATGAGCACGGATTAGGCTTAAATCAATCAGGCATTGAAAGTGTTGAAGTTATTAAAGGCCCTGCTTCATTACTATATGGTTCAGATGCACTAGGAGGCGTCATCTATTTCAATCCAGAGAAATTTGCTCCTAAAAATTCATTTGTTAGTTCTGTTAATCAACAATATTTCAGTAACACAAGTGGCTCTAGCACTTCATTTGGCATAAAAAAATCTTTGAATCAATGGAAATATATAATTAGAGGCTCACATGATAATCATTTAGATTATAAAATTCCTACTGGAGAAATGGTAACAAATACGCGTTATTATGAAACAAATTTAAATACAGCCATCGGATTCAATAATGAAAATATTTCTAGTGAGTTACGATATAACTACAACAATTCAAATGTGGGACTTACGGAAGGTATCGGGCATCAAGAAAATAGTAGAGTTTTAGAATTGCCATATCAGAAAATTAACAATCATATTGTTAGTCTGCACAATCATATCTTTTTTGACAATTCTAAATTAGACGTTAATATAGGCTATATATTTAACGATCGTAGAGAGTTTGAAGATGAACATGGGCATGAAGATCACGATGATGATGACGATCATGATGATCATGACGATGATGACGATGATGATCATGATGAAGAAGACGAACATCATGATGAGGCGGCATTACAAATGGAATTGAGCACCTTTAACTATGACATAAAATATCATTTTCCAAAAAGCAAATCAGTTGCAATTATAGCTGGAGTTCAAGGAATGATTCAAACAAATCGAAACTTTGGAGAAGAATTACTAATACCTAATGCTCAAATTAATGACTTTGGCGTTTTCTCTACTGGGATTATTGATCTTGACAATAGTAGTATAATGGCTGGTCTTCGATATGACAACAGATCCCTACAGACAGAATATCATGCAGTTGAACATGAACATGAGACACATGAATTTCCTGCTTTAGACAAAACCTACAACAGCTTTACAGCATCTTTAGGTTATAAATTTGATTTGTTCAATGACATTACAACAAGGATTAATTTAGCATCTGGATTTAGAGCACCTAATCTAGCAGAATTAACTTCAAATGGTGTGCATCATGGAACAAACAGATTTGAAATTGGAAATCCAAATTTAGAAACTGAACAAAATTTTCAGACAGATGTTTCATTTGAATATGAAAACAAGCATTTCGAATTTTTCGTCAATGGATTCTTCAACAGCTTGAATAATTATATTTATTTGAATCCAACTGGTGAAGTTGAAGATGGAGCAGATGTTTTTGAATACACTCAAGAAAATGCTAAATTATATGGAGGGGAAGTAGGAATTCACTTACACCCCCACCCAGTTGATTGGTTACATTTAGAGAGTGCGTTTGAGATGGTAATTGGTGAACAGAATAATGGTGATTATTTACCATTAATTCCAGCAAACAATTGGACAAATACTTTCAGATCTGAATTTGATATAAAAGATTGGATGAAAAACGCGTTTGCATCTATATCGGTTGCGACTACTTTTGAACAAAATAATGTAAGCGGATTTGAAACAAATTCTGCTGGATATTCCCTGGTTAACTTTGGAATTGGAGGAAGTTTAAATATTAAATCGGTAAAATTTGATTTAACGGCTAATTTAAATAATGCCTTTGATGAATCTTACATCTCTCATCTATCTCGATTAAAAGGTGATGGTATTCCAAACATTGGTAGAAACTTCATAATTGGGGTAAATTTTAATCTATAATTTACTACAATAAATTATATTAAATCCAGCATTCGATTTATTAGATTGAATGCTGGATTTTTCTTTTCAAAAAGATACAAAAGCGTTAATCCCAAAAAATCCGTTACTCAAGTTTAATTCGTTGCTATTCATCAATAAAATTTCAACTATTCCCAATTAAATTAATATCTTGAACACGCTTCTTAAAAAAGTTTAAATTATAATTACTATCATATGAAAAAAATTCCCTTCTTATTTATTGCACTTGCATT
>MPDD01000047.1 GCA_001874265.1 Bacteroidetes bacterium MedPE-SWsnd-G1
TAATTAATTTAAATTATAAATAATGAAAACTCTTAATCCGAATCAATCCATTGATGCCTTTATTAAAATAGTCGTTTTGGCTGTTTTAATTATTTCCAGTTTCCTTATTGCAAAACCTTTTCTATTGCTAATGGTTTGGGCAATTATTGTTGCAGTTGCATTGTATCCCTTTTATGAAAAGATTATACGTCTTACAAAGGGAAAAAAGAAAGGATTGGTCACAACCCTATTTACATTGGTCCTTTTAGCAATTATAGTTGTACCTTCTATTGGTATGGCTAGTTCAATTGCAGAATCATCTGGTGAAATTTTCGATAATTTTAAGGCTGGAACATTAAAAATTGATCCACCGAGTGAATCTGTAAAATCGTGGCCTTTGATTGGTGAAAAAGTGCATGCAATGTGGTCCAAAGCATCCAATGATATTCAAGGATTTATTAAAGAATACCCCGATCAAGTAAAAGCATCTGTAGGATGGTTTTTTGGTTCATTTACTGGTATTATGGGCTCTGTACTACTTTCTCTAGTGGCGTTAATAGTTGCTGGAATCTTTATGTCTTCTGCAAAAGAAGGTTATCAAACAGGATTGGCTTTTGCAAATAAAATGATGGATGGAAAAGGTGAGAAAATGATGACAATGTGTATTAACACTATTAGAAGTGTTGTAAAAGGAATCCTTCTAGTAGGTGTTATTCAAGCAATATTAGCATTCGCAGGCTTCTCTATGATTGGTCTTTCTACTGCTGGTATATTAGCCTTTGCAGTTCTAGTATGTGCTATCATTCAAGTTCCAGTAACTCTTGTTGCTATCCCGGTAATAATCTATGTTTTTTCTTTTGCAGATACTACACCTGCTATCATATTCGCTGTATACATTTTCGTCGTATCATTGCTCGATAACTTTTTAAAACCTATGCTTTTAGCTAAAGGATTAGAAACACCTATGATTGTTATTTTAATTGGTGCCATTGGAGGCATGATGTTTATGGGGATTTTGGGACTTTTTATAGGTCCTGTTATCATGGCTGTTTCACACAGAATCTATATAAACTGGGTTACAACTTAAAATATTCTAGCCAAAAAAGAGGGCTTACTAATTTTTAGTAAGCCCTCTTTTTTTTATATATGTTTTCTTTATTTTTTAGGTAATGGCCCCCTCAAGTGAATTACGAGACCATTTAAAAAGTTTCGCAAAACCTGATCCCCACACTCCATATATTTTGGGTGGTTCTCATTTCTGAAAAACGCGTTCAATTCACTTTTAGAAATTCTAAAGTCAACAAGTTTACAAATTTCTACTATATCAGTATCTCGTAATTTATGAGCAACTCTTAATTTCTTAAAAATATCATTATTCGTCAATCCCATTATACCTTAGTTTCATTAAAATAAATTCCTAATTCTTTTTGAATTTCCTGAATCCTTTGGAATTCATTTGATAAAATTAAGGCTATAGAATAGCCCGCTTTACCTGCTCTAGCTGTTCTTCCACTTCTATGTGTATAATATTCAATTTTTTCAGGTAATTGATGATGAATGACGAACCCTAAGTTATTTACATCAATTCCACGTGCAGAAACATCCGTTGAAACTAATACATCTATAGTTCCTTTCTTAAACATACGCATCACCTTTTCTCGATCACGTTGTTGCATATCTCCTTCTAATGCTTCTACAGAATAGCCTTCTTCTTTTAATGAATGTGTTAAATTCTGAGTTCCCGCTTTGGTTCTGCAAAAAATAATTCCTCGTTCAGAATGTCTCGCCTCTAAAAGTCCCATTATCGTGTCCAACTTTTGCTTAATAGTCGTTTTCACAAACAAATGTGTAATATTAGCATTCACCAACGCGTTTTTGTTTACCTCTATCTTTTGAAGACTTGCACTCATGTAGGTTTTAACAATTCGTTTTATTTCATCTGGCATGGTGGCAGAAAACAACCAAGTATTTCTATCGCCGTTGGTATACTTTAAAATTCTATTTAAATCTTGTTTAAAGCCCATGCTTAGCATTTCATCGGCTTCATCTAATACAACGGTTTTCAAGTTTTTTAAATCTACAGCACCGCGCTCAATTAAATCAATCAGTCTACCCGGAGTCGCAACTACTATATGCGTAGTTCTTTCTAGAGCAGTAATTTGTTTTTCAATTTTTTCACCTCCATAAACTCCTTCAACAAAAATTCTGTCCTCAACATATTTTGTGAACTTGAATAGTTGTTTTTTGATTTGTTGTGCCAACTCCCTTGTAGGGGATAAAATCAATCCTTGTACAACTGGTTTTTTAGCGTCTATTTGTGCTAGAAGTGGCAACCCATACGCAGCTGTTTTACCGGTTCCCGTTTGGGCTAAGCCAATAAGGTCAGTAGATGAATTCAATAAAACAGGTATTGTACTCTCCTGAATTTCAGTAGGATAATTTATTCCTAATTCCTTTAAACCTTTTATATAATCCTTCTGAATTCCTAATTCTTTAAATGAAGCCATACCTAATAATTGTTAATGATTAATCTTCAGGTGGATACCCGTGAATCTCTTCAAACCTACGATCAAAATTATCTCGCAAATAAAAACGTAGTTTTTTTCTATAATCTTCTCTCAACCAATCTACAAAGTTATGAGTACTTCTACATATACATTTTGTATACCTCCCAATTCTATAATCAATATCTTCACCTAACAGTTTAGCCAATGCATATGCATCAAATACATCTTCACTATTCTCAATACAAATAGTTGCATGTTGTGCAATTGAACGCTCTAAAACGACTTTAGATGATTCTCCTTTCTTTATAGAATCCAAATAGCATTGTTTAATGTCAAAGTATACTTCTTCAGATTTTGCAAAGTCTTTTCTAAGATCATCTGGCATTTCGTATCTAAAGTTACTTTCAATCTCTTCATCATCTAATATCTTGTCTAAATAATAGTTAGGTGAAGTGAATATTTTCTGCCAATCTAAATCTGCACCCCAAGGTCCAAACCTGTGGAAATTATTTCCTAAATCAATAATTGAAAAGTTTGATTTTGCAGGTAAAATACGAGATCCTCTACCAATCATCTGATAATATAACGTCAACGATTTTGTTGCTCTATTTAAAATAATGGTATCTACTGTAGGCTCATCAAATCCTGTAGTTAAAATACTTACCGAAGTTAAAATAGCATTTGGAGTTTTTTTGAACCACTGCAATATAAAGTTCCGTTCCTTTTTAGTACAAGTATTGTCTAAATGTGCAATTGGGTATCCGGCAGCCTTAAACGCTTCATAAACAAAAATAGACGTATTAATACCGTTGTTGAATATCAATGTCTTCTTTCCTTTAGAACGTTCCTCATAAGCCTTAATTAACTTCGATAACATATCGTTATTCGTATATAAGTCTTCAGAAGACTTTACCGTATAATCCCCGTTAGCACCAATTTCTAAAGATGTAAGTCCAACGTTATACGAATAAAACTCTGGCTTTGCCAAAAACTCATTCTCAATTAATGATCCAATGGATTCTCCAACAATTAACTCATTGTAATTGTCTTTCATCGGTAAATTCATATTCGAACTTAAAGGTGTCGCAGTAACTCCAAGAATAAAAGACTTATCGAAAAATTTGAATAGTTTAGTAAAGGAGTTGTAATGAGCCTCATCAATAATAACAAGCCCAATATCCGTCATATCAAACTTTTCATCATTTAAACGGTTATTCAAAGTTTCAACCATTGCTACAAAACAACTGTATTCATTTTGATCGTCTAACTTTGCCTTACTATCTATTACTTTATTCACCACATCAAATTCTGTAAGCATTTTTGACGTTTGCTTGCACAACTCAATTCTATGTGTCAATACTAAAACCCTTTTGTTATGATGCTTTAAATATTGTCTCACAATTTCCGAGAAAATAACAGTTTTACCACCACCAGTAGGTAATTGATACAATAAATGATAATCATCTGGTGCCTCTTCAAAACACTTGAATATTTTACTAATAGCTCCTTTTTGATAACTATAAAGATCTTTGCTTTGTTTAGTTTCTTGAATTAATGAGGTGGTTGCTTCGGACATGCTCTTAAATTTTTAACTTTGCAAAAGTACGTCCTTTCATTAGTTTATGACGAATTTATTTATTGAAATTAATTAACAACGAGACTGATATTCATAATTTCGCTCATTTATATGACAAAAAATTTTATTATTTGTAAGCCTGATGGCTATTTAAGTCAATTTATAAACAATCAATCGAAACGAAATAATAAACGCTTATTAGGAGAGTTATTTGATTTCCCGGAAGGAGCCATGGCTATTGGTCGATTAGATGAACTATCTGAAGGATTGCTTTTGATTACAACAGATGGTAAAGTAAGTGAACACGTGCGCAGTACTAAAGTAGAAAAGGAATATTATGTGCAAGTAGATGGAATTATTACTCGAGAAGCCATCGAAATACTGAAAAATGGAGTTTCAATTGGGTTTTATGGTAACATTTACACCACCAAAAAATGCAAAGCAAAAATTGTAAATCCATTTATTGACTTTCCAATCCGAAAGAAAAAAATTAGGGATGAACGTCATGGGCCAACAAGTTGGGTATCCATTACATTAACTGAAGGTAAGTTTAGACAGGTTCGTAAAATGACTGCAGCAGTCGGTTTCCCTACATTAAGATTGATTCGTGTAAGAATTGGTGCAATTCATCTTAATGGAATGCAGGCGGGAGAAGTGATTCCTGTAAATGGAAACTTCTGTCTTTAAGCCATTACTTCTATTTGTTTTCAACTCAATGTGTTAAAAATAGTTAAATCGGTACTTTGTTTTGCATAGTACTGTAACAAATTATATTTACCGTCGTCTTACTAGTATAAAACAAACAATAACTTAAAAACATATATTATGAAAACGCAATTTATTGAATCACCAACAGAAGCTAAAAAATTTGTATACTTTTCTAACTTTAAAAATAGTAAACGAATACGTTGGTCTGAGAGTAGACATTTCGCACACTAAAAGCAACAGGTTAAGTTAGATTGATTGTGGGAGTTAATTCAAAATAGAATTCATCTCCCACTTTTTTTTGCGCTAAAATTGCAATTGACAACTCTGTCAATTGTAAAATTCGAGGATATCCACCAGTTGTTTGTCCATCTTTCATAAGAACTACTAATTTTCCATTGGGTAAAAATTGCACAGTGCCAGGTATAACCGGACTTGTAATTAAAGATTTGCTATGCCTAAATAGCAACTCATTTAATTGATATCCCATCCTATCATTATTATTCGAGACAGAAAATTTTTTATTAAATAATTGCGCAAGATCTTCTTTTTCAAATATTTCAAAATCTGGTCCTTTTGAAACTTGAATTTTATTTTTATCATAAAAATCAACTTTGTTGGCCACAGAAGCATTCATTAGTTGATTGGTTGGATTTCGTTTAACTTGAACTGTTAAGCAATCATTTTTTTCAATCTTGGCATTTGTGGTGATTGGATAAAATTGAGATCGGCTGCTTAATATTTTTGAAGAGTCTATCCCTCCTCCTATTGCCAAATAGGCTCGAACGCCTTTTTTTAACTTACCAAAAGATAGTACATCGTTTGCATTAACCTGAATTAAGCAATTGTTAGCTATGACTTTTTCGTTTAATTTTGGCTCCATATATGCCCCTACAATAGCTATAGCATAAGATTGAAGGAACTTTAATTTAGGGCCAAACATCGTAATCTCTAATAATGCACATTCGTTGGTATTATTAACTAAAAGATTGGCCAAGTTAGCAGATACACTATCCAAGCATCCACTAGTAGGTACACCTTGATTTCTAAAACCAATTCTTCCCATATCTTGAACAGACGTATAAAAACCCGGTGAAATAACTTTTATCATTAAACCACTTCTTTAAATTGATAATTGTTCGAAGTTATTTGGATTCTTATTAAATCATATTCTGCTTTACTAATTGACTTAAATCGAACTTTATCTCCAGCTTTTAAAAATGTAGGGAGTTTACTGTTAGCGTTGAACAAATTTAAAGGAGTACTACCTACAATATGCCATCCTCCTGGAGAATTTTGAGGATAGATGCCGGTCTGTTCTCCACCAATTGCTACAGATCCCTTTAACACTTTAAGATTGGGTGTTGTTTTTCTAGGAATAAATAATTTCTTATGCAGGCCTCCCAAATACAAAAAACCCGGCAAAAAGCCTATCCCATACACTGTATAAGTCGTTTTACAATGTAATGCAATAAATTCCGACTTTCGCATATTCTTTTGTTGCAAAAATGTGTTTAGATCCTGCCCAAATTCATCATTGTAGCATACAGGTATTTGTATTGTTTTACCTTTAAAAAAAGTTATTGAGTCTTTGTTTTGATAAACCGCCTTTAATACATCTACTAATTCTGAAGCCTTTATTATTTGATTATTAAAGTTAACCAACATAGATGCATATACTACGTTTATATCGGTTATTCCTTTTATATTCTTTGCGTTTAAAATTTCTGAATAATTACATATATCAGCTAGAATTGATTCATCAATTTTCTTGGGCCATTCCAACAAAATAGCACTTTCACCATATTCTTTGAATATTATTTTAAACCGCGCCATGAACTGCTTTTATTAATTCAAGTGCTTTTGGAGTGTCAGAGTGAATACAAAAAGTGTCAGCAACTAATTTCAATTTTTGATTATTAATTGTTTTTACCTGACTTGTATTTAAAATCAACTTTACGTGGTTTATCATCTCCAATTTATCACTTATCAATGCATTTTCATTATCTCTAGACACTAAACTTAAATCATTATTATAATTTCTGTCGGCAAAGGCCTCACGAACTATTGAAAATCCGTTTTTTAAAGCTAATTGTTCAATAATTGAATTATTTGGAATAAGTAATTTAAAAGAATCTTTAAAAGGTAAAATTGCCTTCAAAAATAGTGTCGCTTTAATTTCATCTTTGGAAATATCATTGTATAAGGCTCCGTGTGGCTTTATATGATGAATAGATGTACCTAATTTTGTAGTAATATCTTTAAGTGCATTTATCTGGTTTCTAATTGAATTTATCAAGGACTCTTCTGAAATATTCATTGACTTTCTCCCAAAATTTTCCTTATCAGGGTATGAAGGATGAGCACCAATTAACACCTTGTTCTCAAGTGCTAAAGTTACCATTTCAGTCATAGAATTTATTGTTCCTATATGACCACCACAAGCAATATTGCAATAAAATAGATACGGAAAAATATCTTTTTCATTTTTTGCGCCTTCGCCAACATCACTATTCAATTTTAAAACTTTCATTAGAGTAATTCTATTACTTTAAGAATACTTTTTAAGCCTAATACTATCGTAATCAAAATAATAAGAACTGATAAAATATTTTGAAACCAACCATTTATATAAGTTCCCAGCACACTTGATTTATTGACAATCCATAATATAAGCATCGCTATCAATGGCAATAAAATACCATTTGCTATTTGAGCAAATTTAATTATTTCGATAGGTGCAAATTTTAAAGTTGAAAATACAACTCCTATAACTAGTATAACACTCCAGGATAGTCTAAATCGTACGTCTTTCAGGCCTACATTCCATCCAAAACAACTATTTGCCACATATGCAGCGGCCAACGGTGCTGTAATTGCAGATGTGATTCCTGCAGCAAACAAGCCTAGACCCAATAAATACTTAGCCGATGATCCATAAACTGGCTCCAACGCTTTTGCTAAATCTATAATATTAGAAACACTTCCCGTTCCGATGGCTGCGGCTGAAATTAGAATAGTCATTGAAACTAATCCTCCCAAAATAACCGATATGATAGTGTCTTTTCTAGCAATGGAAATATCTTCTTTCCGTTGCCACTTTTCTTTTGCTATTGAGGCGTGTAAGAACAAGTTGTAGGGAACTACAGTAGTTCCGATTAACCCAATAACAGTTAACAAACTTTGATCAGGAAATGTTGGGATAAATGCATTTTTAACCAATTGAAAGAAGTTTGGCTTTGTAAGCGCTGCTGCTAGAATAAATGAAATACTCATTAATAATACAAGGACTATTAAAATTCTTTCTAATACTTTATAATTACCAATGAATAGAAGTCTAAAAGCAACAATACCTATAACTAATGGATAAAAGCTACTGAAATTTTCTCCGAACACTGCTGAAATTCCTAATGATGCACCTGAAATATTTCCTGCTTCATAGGCTCCATTACCTACAATTACTGCAGAAATAATTAAGATTAACACCAGTTTTCTTAATAAAGGTGAAGAGATATTTTCTTTAATAACTTCTACCAATCCCTTATTTGATACAATACCAATTCGAGAAGCCATGTCTTGCAACACAATTGTTGCAATTATGGATAATGTTAACGCCCACAATAAATTAAATCCAAATTGCACACCTGCAATAGTGCATAATGTTACTGTACCTGGACCAATAAAAGCCGCAGCAATCAAAGTTCCCGGACCAATATTTCGAAGCCATTTAATCATGTTTTACTTCTTTTAAAGCATAAATCGCAAAAGACCCTAACCAATGAGATCCTTCATAACTATCACCAACGAGATTAGGTAAGGAATAATTTATATGTTCAAATGCAATTTCTTCTAAGTGTTTATATTCCTGAAATTGATTTGATAACCCTAATAAACACCAAGCTCTACTAAAGTTTACACCATCTAAATGCACTAATTTACCATCACTTCTATCTGAAACTTCACCAACCGCTAATTGGTATTCAGTAGAAAGTAATTCGGGCAAAAACTTTAAAAGCCAGCCTTTAAATTCTTCCTCGGGAAGCACCTTTCGCATAATATTCATTTCTTCTAGGCATGGAGATAAGAAATCAAATCCACTAGGTTCCCAACTTATAGGGCAATTAATGTCATTTATAAAAAAATCACGAGAACGCTTTTCAATTAAATACCTCAAATCTTCATTTCCAGTGGTTAAAGCAAAATCATAAGCAAACGATAAACCAAAGGCCGTATTAGAATGCTCTCCTACTCTAATTGGATAATTCAACTTTGGCAAAAAATCTATATAACCATCAACAATTATTTTCACAAGTGGTTCTAGATTTTCTTCCAATTTTCTTGCTACCGGATCATCCCATAATTTTATTTCTTCTGCAAGTTTTAACAGCCATGCCCAACCGTAAGTACGCTCAAAAGACTTATTGTATTTAGGCTCAAAATATTCCATTTCTAAAGCAATATTTTCCTTAGATATGTTTTCTAGCAATCGCTTTTTAATCAAATCTGCATCATCCAAATTTGAAAATTGCCGCAACAATGCAACCATTGACCAATGCCCATGAACTGCAGAATGCCAATCGAAACAACCATAAAATGCGGGGTGTAATTCCTTTGGAGAACGAATATCAGCCCCTGTTCCTAGGGTTTGATTTAATTTATTTGGATATTCAACTTGAATGCAATTTAGAGGTAAAGAAACCAGTTTATTTGCTTCTTCTAGGTTAATTCCTAAAAGCTGCTGATCAGAACCTTGGGAAAAAGAATTAAACACAATTCCAAGGGTCATAATTAATGTTACTATCTTAATAATTTTCATAGTTAATTTTCAGAATAAAAAGTTGAATTTAAAACATTTCATATTTATGTAAAAATAATTATTTACTACAATTTTTCACGCACAGATAACGATTCATTAAATATTACAAATTTCGAATTCACAATATATTACTATATTAGTAAAATACTAACTTAAAACAATTTACAATGACAGATTCTACAAACAAACCAACTACAGGTTTTTGGGTGATTTCCGTAATCGCACTTATTTGGAATTTAATGGGTGTTATGGCTTACGTTGGTCAAGCTTATATGACGGATGAAGCCCTTTCCGCACTTCCAGAAGCAGAGCAGGCTTTATATGAAAACATACCTGCATGGGCTACAGCAGCCTTCGCAATTGCCGTTTTTGGAGGAGCACTTGGTAGTTTATTAATGCTACTAAAAAAGAAAATGGCTTCTACCATATTTACCATTTCAATGTTGGGTATAATAGTACAAATGATATACAATCTATTTATGAGCAAGGCTACTGAAGTATATGGTCCGGGAGGAATGGTAATGCCTATTATGGTTATTATTATTGGTGCTTTTCTTGTGTGGTATTCAAAAAAAGCAACTTCAAATGGATGGTTATCTTAATAAAGATATTCAATAGGAAATATTAAGCAGTACTTATCGGTACTGCTTTTTTTTTAATTTACTTTCCAAATACATCGTCTTTTATTCTAGGTAATTGTAATTTATATTTTACCGCTAATATTCTTATTATTATTACTGTTGCCATTGTTGCAGAAAACTGTATTGTATATGGCAATTCAAAGTAATATGTAGCCAAATAGACCATTCCTCCTAGCAAGCATGCGGAGGCATATATTTCTTTTTTGAATATAAGCGGAACTCTATTTGTAAGTACGTCGCGTATAACTCCACCCATTACAGAAGAAACCATCCCCATCACCAACGCTACAAATGGATGCAAGTCATAATTCAGTCCTTTTTGAACTCCTAATAATGTAAATACTCCTAGTCCAATTGTATCAAATAAAAACATGGTTTTACTCAATGGTGCAATTTTACTTCTAAATAAATATGTACATGCTACGGCAACTAAAATTGTCCATATATAGTTTAAATCTCCAATCCAATTTATGGGGTGTGCATCTATTAATACATCTCTTGTCATTCCTCCACCAACTGCTGTTGCAAAAGCAATTATTAACACACCAAACAAATCAAAATTCCTTCTTGAAGCAACCAAAGCCCCGCTAATTGCGAAGGCAAAAGTCCCTAAAATATCTAATATATATATTGCGTCCATATCAAGCTCTTAACAGCATAATAATTCCACCAATGGCGGTAATTACTAAGATAAATTTTCTATAATTTGTATTCGATAATTTTTTAACTATTCTAACACCCACTAAAAATCCTAGTACAATTGTAGGAGTTAAAGTAACATTAACTACAACAGTTTCGATAGAAATTGTTTCCCAAACAAAAATATGAAATGGAACTTTAAATACATTTACTATAAAAAACAACCAGGCAGCTGTACCAATAAAATCGTTTTTTGGGAACTTGATTGCTAAAAAATAAATATTAGCTATAGGCCCAGCAAGATTGCCAATCATCGTAGTGAATCCAGCTAGAAATCCCATAGAACCACCAAACACTTTATTTGTAGGTACTAAATTCGTTTTTTTTCTTTCAAAAATAAACAACAGAATTACACATCCAATTATAATAACTGCCATCAACTTTTTAAAGAGTATTTCTGAAATATCATTACCTACCCAAACACCAACAAGCACTCCTACTAACATCCATGGAATTAGTTTAATTACGATATTCCATTTTACATGTCTCTTGTAGTAGGATACGGCTAAAATATCAGCAAAAACAAGCATTGGTAAAAGCATACCTGTAGATGGTTTTTCTCCAAAAACAAATGCAAGAATAACGACTATTATCACTCCGAAACCTTTAATTCCTGCTTTCCCCATTCCTAAAATAAAGGAAGCTGTTAAAATAAAAATCCAGTCCAAAACTGAAATGTGAAACGACTTTAAAATTTCTAAAAACTCCATTTATTGTTCGATATTTATAGCTGAAAAGTGTTGTAATTCTCTATTACTAAATTCTGCAGAAAACTGAATTGGATTGCAACATACTTCGCAATCCTCTATACTCGTGTTGTTTTGTATAGAAGTATCTAATAAAAATGAAATTTGCTCCCAACAATATGGACATTGAAAAAAGTGTTCTAACATTTTAATACAATAATAATTCCTCCAGTGCCTCTGAAAATCGATTCTTAGCCAAATAGATATCTTCTAAATTCTTGGCAAAAGGAATAGGTGTTTCTAGACTTGCACACCTTTTAATTGGTGCATCTAAATAACTAAAACATTGCTCTGAAATAGTGGCTGCTATATCAGAAGACACTCCACCAAATAGTGAATCTTCTTGTAAAATAATTACTCTTCCTGTTTTTTTAACAGATGTAATTATTGTATCCATATCTAAAGGATATAAGGTTCTAAGGTCAATTAAATCCGCGTTAACAGTACTTTTATTTAATTCGTCTAACGCCCAATGCACACCTAAACCATAGGATACAATAGTAACACTATCTCCTTCTTTAATAAGTGATGCTTTACCAAAAGGGATGTTGAAATTATTATCTGAAACATCTTGTCGAAAAGATCTATACAACGCCTTATGTTCAAAAAACAATACTGGGTTTGGATCTTCAATAGCAGTAGCCAAGAGTCCTTTTGCATCTTGTGGAAATGCTGGGTAAACTACTTTTAAACCTGGTACTTTAGTAAACCACGCTTCATTAGTTTGACTATGAAAAGGTCCAGCACCAACGTCCGCTCCACAAGGCATTCTTAATACAATATTTGCGGTTTGCCCCCAACGATAGAAGGATTTAGCAAGAAGATTTACAACAGGATTAAACCCTGAAGAAACAAAATCACTAAATTGTAACTCTACAATGCTTTTTATTCCATTAATCGAAAGCCCATATGCCGTCTCTATAATGCCTGATTCGCAAATCGGCGTATTCCGAACTCTTTCTTTACCAAATTCTTCTACAAAACCTTCGGTTATTTTAAAAACACCGCCGTATTCAGCAATGTCCTGTCCCATAATGACTAAATCTTCATGTTTTTGCATTCCCTGCCTAAGCCCATGGGAAATAGCATCAATTAGCCTCAAATTTGTTGTTTCCCCGCTTGGCTGAATGTATTCTATCTCTGATTCTTTATATACATCATTTAATTCTTTTACGACAGTAGATTCTACTGGACTTTCACCAAAAGCAATTTCTAAATGCTCATCAATCTCCTTCTTTATTTCTTTCTTGAACGCTTCATTAGTTTCTTCTGAAATAAGATTTTTTTCCAATAAAAAATTAAAATAATTGTCAATCGGATCTTTTTTACCCCATTCTTCTTGCAATTCTTTTGGAACATATTTGGTGCCACTTGCCTCCTCATGACCACGCATTCTAAAGGTTTTAAATTCTAAAAGAATTGGCCGTGGGTTTTCTCTTAAGTCTGAAATAAGCTCATTCATCAAATTATAAACCTCTAAAACATTATTCCCATCAACAATATGGCTTTCCATTCCATATCCTATACCCTTATCTGCTACATCAGGATTCTTAAATTGTTCTATTGATGGCGTTGAAAGTCCATATCCGTTATTTTCTACACAAAAGAGAACAGGTAAATTCCAAACAGATGCAATATTCAAAGCTTCATGAAAATCTCCTTCACTTGTTCCTCCTTCACCAGAGAAAACCGCTGTAATTTTCTTATTTTTCTTTAAAAGGTTTCCTAATGCTATTCCATCGGCAACACCCAACTGAGGTCCTAAATGAGAAATCATACCAATGATATGATGTTCTTGCGAACCGAAGTGAAAAGACCGGTCTCTTCCCTTTGTAAAACCGCTTAATTTCCCTTGCCATTGTGCAAACAATTTCTTTAGTGGGATTCTACGCGATGTAAATACCCCTAAGTTTCGATGCATTGGCAAAATATACTCGTCATCATTTAAGGCTGAAGTAACACCTACGGCGATCGCTTCTTGGCCAATACCAGAAAACCATTTAGAGATTTTTCCTTGACGAAGTAATAGCAGCATTTTTTCTTCAATAAGACGAGGTTTTAAAAGCAATCGATACAACTCTATTAATTGAGCGTCAGTAATTCCTTCTCTTTTATAATTCATTTAATGCAATTCTATTTAAATGTTTAAATATAGTACAATAAAAAAATCCCCATCAAATAAATGATGAGGATTTAAATTAAAATTTTGAATCTTAGTATTCTCTAAAAACAGAATGCATCAATCTTTTTTTATCATTAATGCTCTCTTCCAATGAAATCATCGTCTCTGTTCTTGCTACACCTTCGATGTCATCGACTTGAAAAATAATCTCCTTTGCATGATTCGTATCTTTAGCTCTAATCTTACAAAAGATATTATATTTACCAGCAGTAATATAGGCAACAGTAATATTTGGTATTCTTCTTAAGTCCTCAATGACTTGTTTTGATTTTGAGGTTTTTTCAAGAAATATTCCCGTATGAGCAATAAAGGAATAATTCATTTTTTCATAGTCAATTGTCAACGTAGATCCTTTAATTATGCCTTCCTCTTCCATTTTCTTAACACGTACGTGAATTGTACCAGCGGAAACAACCAATTGCTTCGCAATATCTGTAAATGGTGTTCGAGCATTTTCAATTAAAACATCTAAAATTTGATGATCAATTTCATCTAAAACAAATTTCTTCATAGTTGATAGTAGTTAGTAAACAATAAATATAATGCAATATTACTAAAAATATTTTAATAAAAACCTAGTATAATTATTAAATACATAATTTACATTTGTTTAAACGGCTTATTC
>MPDD01000048.1 GCA_001874265.1 Bacteroidetes bacterium MedPE-SWsnd-G1
ATTTTGGTGGTGCCGTTATAAATACTAGGCCTTCAAAAACCGGAAAATTTATTAGTTTCTCTGTTTTAATAAAAATGCCAAATCCGGAATTGATTATCGAAACCTATAAAAAAACGGACCAAATAGAGGGAATAATATCTTTATAATATTTTTTCATTTTTAAAGTTAAAGCATAGTTAATCTAGCAGTCGATTGTTATAATTCTTTTACAATCGATTTCTTATTTTTGTTCTATAAAATTAATAATTAATGCAACTAAAATATATTCTTAGCGTCTTGGTATGTTCACTTTCATTATCAAGTTTTTCCCAGGAAGATGAGGTTATTTTTTCGGTAAACAATGAACCGACAACAACAAGTGAATTTTTGCGAGTTTACAATAAGAATTTAAGTATTGTTTCGGATGATAGTCAAAAGGGTATAAAGAATTATTTAGAACTTTATGTAAACTATAAACTAAAAGTAAAGCAGGCAAAAGACCTAGGTCTTGACACTGTAACTGCTTATAAAAAAGAGTTAGAGACCTATAAAAGGCAGTTGATGGAGCCTTATTTAAAAGACGATGCTTTTGTTTCAAAACTGGTTAAAGAAGCATACGAACGGGGATTGGTTGAGAAAAAGGCGAGTCACATTCTGGTGAAATTACCACAAATGGTAAAAGATACGATGACAGCATATGAAAAGATAGCTGAAGCAAGAGCAGCCATTTTAAATGGTGGTGCTTTTGATGATATTGCAAAACAATATTCAGATGATGAGTCGGCAAAGAGTAACGACGGTAACTTAGGGTATTTCTCAGTTTTTGATATGGTTTATCCGTTTGAAAATGCGGTTTATAATGCAAAGAAAGGTGAGGTTTCTAATATATTTAAAACGCGATTTGGTTATCATATTGTTATGTTGCACGACACGAGAAAAGCCTTAGGGGAGTTGCAAGCATCACATATTATGATAAAAACAGATAGTGCCGAGAGTAGAGATAGAATAGATGCAATTTATAAAGAGTTACTTAGTGGAACGAAATCATTTGAGCAAATTGCTAAGGAAGAATCTGACGATAAGTTTTCTGGCGAGAAGGGAGGCGATTTAGGAAGGTTCGGTTCTGGTCGCATGGTTAAGGAATTTGAAGAAGTTGTATTTTCATTAAAGGAAGAAGGTGCTATTTCTAAACCGTTTGAAACTCAATTCGGGTGGCATATTGTTAAGTTGGTTAAAAAATACCCAGTTGAGAGTTTTGAAAAACAGGAGAATGAATTAACAGCCAAAGTAAAGCGAGGCGACAGAGCCAGTATTGTAAGTAATTCGATCGTACATAAAATTAAGAACAATTATGAGGTTACAGTGAATAAAAAAGCATTAGAACCCTTTATTAATGGTACATGGAGAACAATTGAACTAAATGATGAATTATTAACCGTGAGAGACATGAGTGTTTCTCAGTTAGTTTTAAAGGACTTTTTAGAAGATAAGGAGTATGCTGAGTTTGAATTGGAAAAGTTTAAAAATGCTCAAATTTTAGAATATTATAAAGCACATTTGGAGGAAACTAACCCTGAGTATGCCGCTATTTATAGAGAGTACAAAGAAGGTTTGTTATTATTTGAGTTATTACAGGAGAAAGTATGGAATAAAGCAAAAGATACTGTTGCTATTAAAGATTTTTATGATAAAAACAGAATTAAGTACACTGAAGGCGAGTTTAATGAAATAAGAGGAGAGGTATCGAATGATTATCAAAATTATTTGGAAAAAGAATGGATTAAAAAATTACATTCGACATATAATGTGATTGTAAATGAGGAGGTTGTTTTAAAATTAATAGAAGATAAGCAATGAAAAAAATAAGTTTCTTTAGCGCTATTTTTCTAGTATTGGCTTCTTGTGATTTTATTCCTAACATAAAAAAAGAAGAAGCGCAAAAAGGAGATGTCATAGCAAAGGTGCATGATAAATTATTATTCAAAAATGATTTGCTAGAAATTCTTCCCATTGGTATTTCAGAGACGGATAGTTTATTATTGGTTAAAGGTTATATAGAATCTTGGGCAAAACAACAGTTATTATTACACCAAGCAGAGTTAAATTTGAGTGACAAATCATTAGAGTTTAATAAATTGGTAGAAGATTATCATGCTACACTCTATATAAATGCTTACAAACAGGCCTTGGTCCTAGATAAACTAGACACCCTTATAACCAAAGAACAAATAATAGATTTTTATACTACAAATCACGAGAATTTTAAATTGAATGAAGAGTTGGTTCAGTTAAAGTTTATTCATACAGATAGTGGTAGAGTCGACAAAAAGGAATTGATTAAACTATTCAAGTCAAAGGATTCGTTGGATAAATCAAACCTTCAAGAGCGCGCATTAGAATTCAAATCATTTAATTTTAATGATTCCATTTGGGTGAAATATTCAGACATGACAAATAAATTGGTTGGGTTTGAAACAATTGATAAGAATATTCTGTTAAAAAAATCTAAATATATTGAAAAAGAAGATTCATTAGGTCTATATTTGGTCACTGTAAAAAACGTGTTAAAACGTAATGAAACGGCGCCCATTAATTATGTGACACCTACAATAAAACAGATAATTTTACAAAAGAGAAAATTGGAGTTATTACGAAAAATTGAGGTTGATTTACTTAATGATGCGATAAAAAACAAAAATTTTGAAGCATATTAAAATGATAAGAAGAGGACTGATTTTAGCATTAGTGTTGCTAACAATTACAATTTCTGCACAAGAAAGAGTAAAGGTTGATGGAGTAATTGTGGTAGTTGGTAAGAATATTGTATTAGAGTCTGATGTAGAGAACTTTAGAAAGCAAGTAGAAATGCAATCAGAAGGTAAAATAACACTTTCAGAATGTGAGATGCTAGAAGAAATTATGACGCAAAAACTACTATCACACCATGCGGTAATTGATAGTATTGTGGTTTCAGAAGCAAGGATTGAAGAAAAAGTTGAGCGCGATATTTTTAGTTTCAGCCAAAGTTTAAGAACGGATGATATTCAGAAAGTTGTTGATTATTATGGGTTTTCTGATGAAGCAGATTTAAGAAATGAATTGACTCGTGTTGCACGTGAAGGAATGTTGATTCAAGGAGAAAGAGATGCTATTACTGCAGAAATTGATGTAACACCAGATGAAGTTAGAACTTATTTTAAGAGTTTAGAAGAAGGGGGTAACTTACCTGAATTCGGATCTGAAATTGAATTGTCTCAAATTGTTATTTACGCCGAGCCAACGGAAGAAGAAGAGCAGGAAGTAATTGATAAACTGAATGAGATTAGACAAGATGTTTTAAATGGATCTTCTTTCCATATGAAGGCTATTTTGAACTCAGATGATCCATCCGTGTCTGGTCAAGGCCCTGGTGCCGGAGGTTTTTATTCTATTAACAGAGAAAGTCAATTTGTAAAAGAATTTAAAGAGGTTGCTTTTAGTTTAGAAGAAGGAGAAATTTCAGAACCTTTTAAATCTGATTTTGGTTATCATATTATTCAAGTTGAGAAAATTAAAGGTCAGCAAATTGATATGCGTCATATATTAATTCAACCAGATATTGACGATGCAAAATTGCAGGAAGCAAAAGAGACGTTAGAAAAAGTAAAAAAAGATATTTTAGAAGGAACAACAACTTTTGAGGAAGCCGTTAAAAATTACTGTCAAGAAGATGATACAAGATTTAACAAAGGACAAATTGTAAACACCTCTACAGGGGATACGTTTTTTGAATTGACAAGAATGGATCCAACTTTGTATTCTAGAGTGGCATCATTAAATGCTGGTGAAATTACAGAGCCGTATTATGATGAAACTAGGGAAGGAGAGAAGATGTTTAAATTATTACTGTTAAAATCTAAGTCTGAATCTCATACTGCAAATTATGTTGATGATTACGTGAAAATACAGTCTTTAGCGCTTCAAAAGAAACAAGAAGAAGCAGTTGAAGATTGGGCTGAAGATAAAATAAAAGACACTTATATTAAAATTACTGAAGAACACAAAAATTGCGAATTCGATAGAAACTGGAATAAAGATTAAGAATATGTCTGATGTAAAAGCCATTGAAGAATTAGGAAATAAGTACAAAGAGTTACGTGCCGAAATTGCCAAAATTATTGTTGGTCAAGACGATACAGTAGATCAAGTATTATATGCTATTCTGGCTGGCGGACATGCGCTTCTAATTGGTGTTCCTGGATTGGCTAAAACCTTATTAGTTCATACAATTGCAGAGGCCATAGGGTTGGATTTTAAGCGTATTCAATTTACACCAGATTTAATGCCATCAGATATTTTAGGTAGTGAGATATTAGATGAACACAGAAAGTTTAAATTTATAAAAGGACCAATTTTCTCTAATATCATTTTAGCGGATGAAATAAACAGAACGCCTCCAAAAACGCAGGCGGCACTTTTAGAGGCAATGCAAGAGCGATCTGTAACTATTGCAGGGCATAATCATAAATTGGCAAAACCATTTTTTGTGTTAGCTACTCAGAATCCTATTGAGCAGGAAGGAACATATCCATTGCCAGAAGCGCAATTAGATCGTTTCATGTTTTCGATTCATTTAGATTACCCTTCCTTTAACGAAGAGGTGCAAGTTGTAAAGAATACCACATCTGATAAGAAAGAAACGATTACATCGCTTTTAAATGCTTCAGAAATTGAATCGTATCAACAACTAATTAGAAGAATTCCAGTAGCAGATAACGTTGTAGAATATGCTGTAAAGTTAGTTTCTAAAACGAGGCCAGATTCTTTAAATGCGACAGAATTGGTTAAGACTTATATCGATTGGGGTGCAGGGCCAAGGGCTTCACAAAATTTAATTATTGCGGCAAAAGTAAATGCTGCTGTTAATGGTAAGTTTTCACCTGATATTGAGGATGTAAAAGCGGTTGCCTTTCCAATTTTAAATCATAGAATTGTTAAGAATTATAAGGCTGAAGCGGAAGGAATTTCTGATAGAGAAATTATAAATTCGTTACTTTAATCTTCATCGGCTTCAAAAAAGCTAAACATATTTCCACCATATTTTTTTGAATAACTAAATCTTACATGATCGGATAAATCGGTGTGTTTTGAGTGCTCAATTATTAATACACCACCATTGTTTAAAAGAGAATTTTCAAATACCAAATCGGCAATTTTTATGAATTGTGCTTTCTCAAAATCATAAGGTGGGTCGGCGAATATAATATCAGAATTTAGTTTTGATTTTTCTAAAAACTTGTAAACATCACTTTTAATGGCATTGATTGGATAGCCCAACTTTTTAGAGGTTTCATTAATAAAACGAACACATGCAAAATGCCCATCTACAGCAACAATATTTTCGGTACCTCTAGAACCAAATTCGTAACTGATATTTCCAGTGCCAGAAAACAAATCTAATACAGAAACGGCATCAAAATAATATAGGTTATTCAAAATATTAAATAAGGCTTCTTTAGCCATGTCAGTGGTTGGTCTAACTGGCAGTGATTTTGGTGCGGATAATCGTATACCCTTATTTTTTCCAGAAATTATACGCATTATAAATTGTTTGATAGGATAAAATGAATATCGTTTTGAGGGTGTAATGATACGTTTCTAACGTAGGCATAAACGATTTTATACAATTCAGAATCTTTTGTTATCCTTCCATATAAAACAAGTTTAAATGTTTCTGGATTCAATTCGAGCTGTTCTGCTGTAAATAGGATATAATAGATAAAGTCTTCTTTAGTTCTAAAATTAAAGGAATTATAAAACAATAATTTTTTTCTTTGTATAACTACTATCTGAAATTGATTGGACCCAACGTGCACAGAGAATACAGTTTCTTCATTTTGCGCATTCGCTTTAATTAAAGAATCAATTAGGACCGTTGAAGAGTGCTTGTATTCAAAGGTTCCAAACTTATCGAAAAAGAAATTATTAAGATGTACAAAAGGAATATAAACATTCATAATTTCTCCATTGCAAATAGGGTCATATGCAATGAAATCATTTTGCAATAATTTAATGTTGTACTTTAAATAAGACGTTAAATCTTTTTCTTTAAAAAAAGGTTTAGGAACTAAAGTAGATAAATTATTGCTGTGAATTACTTCAATAGATTCGAATTCTTCTTGTAAGAAATCCTCTTTTTCGAAAAGTGTACTTAGCTTAGTGATTTGCTCAGAAGGGCTAATCTCATTCTCGAAATCAAATTCTTCTATTTTTGCATTTTGTTCACTATCGGTTGTAATGCAAAAAGAAAATCCATCCGACCGAAGTAGAATGGATAAAATCTTAGTATGTATATGTTGTGCTATGACTACTGTTTTGCTTTTTGGATATCGGCCAAATCATAAGTAGGAGGCCAGTTACCACTGTCACTTACTTCACCTAAAGAACCAACGCTAATAAATTTACCTTTTACTTGGTTATCAGCAAATGCTTCTTCTTCTAGATTAATTAAATCAGGATCCATTCCGTGCAAAACAACTTCTTTGGCAACTTTTACTTCGTATACAGCAACGACAGCACCATTTGTTCTAGGAACCGTTCCTAAGGTCATAGTGTATTGTTTGTCTGTTCCAGGAACATTCATCATCGCTTTGTAATCTTTTCCAACAAAGTTAGCTCTAACATCAGTATAGCCAGTAGTATCTACTACTCTAAACTCAACTTCATTTGTAATACCACCTCCAGCATCAACAGTTTTAGTTTCATTTCGTGCTTCTGTAACTGCAAATTGTGCAGTATCTATAAATATTACTAAATCTTCAATCTTCTTTGCGAAACTTCCAGTTACTGTTCTGTGTGCAGTTTGTGCATCACGAATTATTTTTAAATTATCAATTGCTAATGTATAGCGTCTTTCTTTTTCTTGATTGAACTTAATCGGCTTCATAACGGCATCATAAGATTTATATGCCAAAAGTGCAACAATAGCATAAAGGGCTAGTGAAATAAACGCATGAACTTTTTTAGGAACAAATTTTATAATGGCTTTTGCCAAAAAATAACATGCTATAATTCCAACTATAAAGAGTACTAATACTGTAAACATTTCGTGATTATTTAGGTTTTTATTTGATTGTACGCAAATCTACAATTTTTTTTCAATGCTAAAAATTTTTAGCCATAAATCAATTACTATCTTTGAAATCTTTTAAAATAACAATGACAAAAACTGCACCAGACTTTTACAAGCAATTAATTAAGTCGTTTCCATTTGAACCGACAGAGGTTCAAAATGTACTATTATTACAACTTTCAGAGTTTATTTTTGATACAAAAAAAGAGGGGCTTTTTCTGTTAAAGGGTTACGCTGGTACTGGGAAAACGACAACTATTAGTACCGTTGTAAAGGATTTATGGAAAACAGGAAAGAAGTCTGTTATGTTGGCTCCAACGGGTAGAGCAGCGAAGGTAATATCGGGATATGCTGGAAGACAAGCATTTACAATTCATAAAAAAATTTACCACCCTAGAAAAGCAAAAAATGGAGGTGTAAATTTTGTAAAACAAGTGAATAAACACACCAATACTTTTTTCATAGTAGATGAGGCATCAATGATTTCTGACGCGACTAGTAATTCTAAATTGTTTGATAATGGTTCTCTGCTAGATGATCTAATTTCATATGTTTATTCGGGTAATGGTTGTAAATTAATTTTAATCGGAGATACCGCTCAATTACCACCGGTAAAATTGGATATCAGTCCTGCGTTAGATGCCGATAAATTGTCTTTTAATTACAATAAAGATGTTGTTGAGTTAGAATTGAGTGAAGTAATGAGACAACATTCCGATTCTGGAATTTTAGTCAATGCCACGAACTTACGAAATCAACTTTCTATAGAAGGGTTTTATGATTTTCAATTTCAATTGGGATTGCCGGATATTATAAGATTAGAAGATGGTTATGATATTCAAGATGCCATTACGGTGGCCTATGACAATGATGGGGTAGAGGACACAGCGTTTATTGTTCGCTCTAATAAAAGAGCGAATCAATACAATCAACAAATTCGAACAAAAATTAGAGGTCAAGAAAATGAAATCTCTACGGGCGATTTTGTGATGGTGGTAAAGAATAACTATTTCTGGCTTAGCGATTCCTCAGAAGCAGGTTTTATTGCCAACGGAGACATTTGTGAAATATTAGAAATTAGAAGTATAAAGGAATTGTACGGATTTAGATTTGCAGAAGTAAAAATTCGTATGATTGATTATAAAAATCAAAGACCTTTTGATACTGTTATTTTGTTAGACACTCTAACTTCAGAAACACCTTCACTTTCTTATGAAGATTCAAATCGATTGTACCAAGAAGTTTCAAAAGATTTTGAAGACGAAAAATCGAAATACAAAAAGTTGCTTTCAATCAAAAAGAATAAATACTTTAATGCGCTTCAAGTAAAGTTTTCATATGCTATGACTTGTCATAAGTCGCAAGGTGGACAATGGAAAACCGTTTTTATTGAGCAACCATATTTACCTGAACGACCTAACAGAGATTATTTACGTTGGTTGTATACCGCAGTGACCAGAGCGCAAGAAAAATTATATTTAATTGGTTTTAAAGATGATTTCTTTGAGGAGTAGTTATTCTTGAATAACAACACCATTTTTATACTTAACCATTCGTAAAAACTGACCATCTTCTTTGTAAAACTCCCAAAGACCTATTTTCAGTCCGTTCTCATAATTACCCAAAGTTTTAAGGTAGCCATTAAGGTAGAATTCCATATGTTCACCATGTTTTAACCCATTTTTAAAATCAGTTCTTTCCTTTTCTTCTCCGGTTACAAAATAAATAGACCACTTTCCCTCTTTAACAGCGCCCTTTACATAACCCATTTCCGCAATATTGCCATTATTGTAATAGCGAATAGACTCTCTTAAGTTGGCTTGACAAAATAAATTTGAAGAACAAAATAGCACGAAGCAAAATGTAAAAAGTATTCTCATAGAATTCATTAGTTTAAACGAAATTACAACTATTTTTGCAATCGTTTTACATAACTATGATGAATCACATACAGAAACCGAAAGCCGTAAAAAAGCCAAAAGAATTAAAAATTCATGGAGACACCAGAATAGATAATTACTATTGGTTGAATGAAAGAGAGAATCCGGAAGTAATAGAATACTTAAATGATGAAAACCGTTATTTTAAAGAAATGACAGAACATACAAATAAGTTGCAAGATGATTTATTTGTAGAAATGAAGTCTAGAATTAAGGAAGACGATGAATCGGTACCTTATAAAAAGAATGGCTATTTTTATCTAACACGCTATGAAAAAGGAAGTCAATATCCTATACATTCTAGAAAGAAAGGGGATTTAAAGGCAGAAGAACAAATTTTGTTCAATGTTAATAAATTAGCTGAAGGGCATGATTATTTTAGTTTAAAGGGGATTTCGGTTAGTCCAAATAATAGACTAACTGTATTTGGAGTAGATAAAGTAAGTAGAAGACAATATACTTTAAGAATAAAGAATTTAGAAACAAATGAAATTCTTGAAGATGAAATATTAAACACTACAGGTTCTGCTACTTGGGCAAACGACAACAAAACAATTTTTTATACAAAACAAGACGAAACCACATTAAGAAGTGACAAAATATTTAGGCACACCATAGGATCCGATGTAAGTGAAGATGTCGAAGTTTTTCATGAGCGTGATGAAACGTTCGGAACATTTGTTTATAAAACTAAATCTCAAAAGTATATTGTAATCGGTTCTTATAGTACGTTGTCTACTGAATATCAGTTTTTGAATGCGGATACTCCTGAAGAGAATTTTACTGTATTTCAACCTCGAGAGCGAGATTTAGAATATGGAATTTCTCACTACAATGGTGATTTTTATATTTTAACGAATAAAGACAAAGCAACCAATTTTAAATTGATGAAAGTCAATGATACGGATACTTTAAAAGAAAATTGGATAGATGTTATTCCTCACAGAAAAGAAGTACTCATTGAAGATGTTTCAATTTTTAAGAATTATTTGGTATTAGAGGAACGTACGAATGGTTTAAGTAAAATTAGAATTATTAAATGGGATGGGAGTGAAGACTTTTACCTTCCATTCTCTGAGGAAACCTATTCAGCAGGTGTTTATTCCAATCCAGAATTTGATACGGAGTTGTTAAGGTATGGTTATAATTCTATGACCACTCCTAGTTCTGTGATTGATTTTAACATGGGAACCAAGGAAAAAGAAATTAAGAAAGAGCAAGAGGTACTAGGAGGTAATTTTCAAAAAGAAAATTATACTAGTGAGAGAATTTGGGCTACGGCATCAGATGGAAAAAAAGTAGCAATTTCCTTAGTTTATCATAAAAACACAGAACTTTCTAAAGAAACGCCATTATTGTTATATGCTTATGGCTCATATGGGCACACAATTAGTGATGGCTTTAGCACCACGCGATTAAGTTTGTTAGATCGTGGTTTTGTATTTGCCATTGCACATATTAGAGGAAGTGAATATTTAGGTAGGGAATGGTATGAAAATGGTAAATTACTTCATAAGAAAAATACATTCACGGATTTTATTGGTTGTGCAGAACATTTGATAAAGGAAGAATATACTTCATCAAAGCATTTATATGCCATGGGAGGTTCTGCTGGAGGTCTATTAATGGGTGCAATTATTAATATGAAGCCAGAAATATTTAAAGGAGTTATTGCAGCCGTTCCGTTTGTAGATGTGGTTACCACAATGTTAGATGAAAGTATTCCATTAACAACTGGTGAGTATGACGAATGGGGAAATCCAAATGAAGAAAACTATTATAAATATATCAAATCGTATTCGCCTTATGACAATGTTGAAAATAAACAAATTCCACATTTATTAGTAACAACAGGACTGCATGACTCTCAAGTTCAGTATTTTGAGCCTGCAAAATGGGTGGCTAAATTACGCGAGCAAACGGCAAATTCTAATAGAATTTTATTGCATACAAATATGACTGTTGGGCATGGCGGAGCGTCCGGTCGATTCGATAGTTTAAAAGAGGTAGCTCGTGAGTATGCTTTTTTACTCGACATGGAGTGTCATATTTAGGTTTAAAAAAAAATTGTACATTTGTGCGTTCTTAATTGATTAAAAATTTCATGAAGCGACATTTAAGTATTCATCAAAATATACTTGAACTTATTGGTGAAACCCCAATGATTAAATTAAATAAAATTACCCAGGATTTAGATGGGGAGTTCATAGCAAAATTTGAAGGTTATAACCCAGGTCATTCTACAAAAGATCGTATTGCGTTATACATTATTTCACAAGCAGAAAAACAAGGTATTCTTAAACCAGGAGATACAATTATAGAAACTACATCAGGTAACACTGGGTTTAGTTTGGCTATGGTAAGTATTTCTAAAGGATACAATTGTATTTTGGCGGTTAGTTCAAAGTCATCTAACGATAAAATAGATATGCTAAAGGCAATGGGAGCAAAGGTATATGTGTGTCCTGCACATGTTAGTGCCGATGATCCTAGATCTTATTATCAAGTGGCTAAAAGATTACATTCTGAAACGGCAAATTCTGTGTACATTAATCAATATTTTAATCAATTGAATATTGATGCCCATTATCAAACCACAGGCCCAGAAATTTGGAAACAAACCAATGGAGAAATTACGCATTTAGTAGCTGCGAGTGGAACGGGTGGTACAATTTCCGGAACTGCAAAGTATTTAAAAGAGAAAAACCCAAATATTAAAATATTAGGGGTAGATGCTTTTGGTTCTATTTTGAAGAAATTCCATGAAACTGGTGAGTTTGATGCAAATGAGATATATCCTTATAGAATAGAAGGGTTAGGGAAAAATTTGATTCCTACTGCTACAGATTTTGATGTAATTGATAAATTTGAAAAAGTATCGGATGAAGCAAGTGCACATAGAGCAAGAGAAATAGCTTTAACAGAAGGTATTTTTGCTGGATATACGAGTGGAGCAGTAATGCAAGCAGTAATGCAATATGCTGAGAAAGGAGAATTTGACAAAAACAGTAAAGTTATTGCAATATTCCCGGACCATGGATCTAGATATATGAGTAAAGTTTATAGCGATGATTGGATGCGTGAACAAGGATTCTTTGATGCTGTTAAACAAGAACAAGCAGCAGTTGAGTTCATTAAATAAGAAATAATATTTTATTATAAAGGGGAAAGGTGTCTTAATAGACACCTTTTTTATTTGATAAAACCATAAAAAAGTGCTTATTTTGCAACCGGAAAAAAAATAGTTGATTACGAACTTATTTTTTAATCTTAACATCAGAAAATGAAAGATTTATTCGATAGAATTATTGAAGATAAAGGGCCATTAGGAAAATGGGCCAAACAGGCAGAAGGGTATTATGTATTTCCAAAATTAGAAGGGCAGATTTCTAATCGCATGCATTTTAATGGAAAGCAAGTTTTAACTTGGAGTATCAATGATTACCTGGGCTTAGCGAATCACCCTGACGTAAAAAAAGCAGATGCTGAGGCTGCTGCCGAATATGGAATGGCCTACCCTATGGGAGCTAGAATGATGTCTGGACATACTGTTTATCATGAACAATTAGAGCAAGAATGTGCTGAATTTGTTAATAAAGAAGCAGCATATTTGGTAAATTTTGGTTACCAAGGAATGGTATCTGCTATTGATGCTTTAGTAAGCAAGAATGACGTAATTGTATATGATGTGGATACACATGCATGTATTATTGATGGAGTGAGATTGCATGCAGGAAAGCGTTTTGTTTATAAGCATAACGATATTGAAAGCATGGAAAAGAATCTGATTCGTGCTACAAAAATGGCTGAAAAGACTGGTGGAGGAATTTTATTGATTTCTGAAGGAGTTTTTGGAATGCGAGGTGAGCAGGGGAAATTAAAAGAGATTTCAGAATTAAAGAAGAAATACAACTTCCGTTTATTAGTGGATGATGCGCATGGTTTTGGTACTTTAGGTGCAACAGGAGCAGGAACGGGAGAAGAGCAAGGAGTTCAAGATGATATTGATGTCTATTTTGCAACCTTTGCAAAATCTATGGCAGGTATTGGAGCTTTCTTTGCTGGAGATAAGGATATTATACAATATTTACAATACAACATGCGTTCTCAAATGTTTGCAAAGTCTTTACCAATGCCAATGGTTAAAGGTGCGTTAAAACGTTTAGATATGATTAGAACCATGCCAGAGTTAAGAACAAAACTTTGGGAGAATGTAAATGCATTACAAAATGGTTTAAAAGAAAAAGGATTTAACATTGGAACAACAAATACATGTGTTACTCCAGTATTCCTGCAAGGTGATGTGCCAGAGGCTATGGCAATGGTACACGATTTAAGAGAAAACCACGGAGTGTTTTGTTCAATAGTTATATATCCGGTAATTCCAAAAGGAATGATTTTATTGAGGTTGATTCCAACAGCAATGCATACCTTAGAAGATGTTGAGGAAACAATTGTTGCCTTTTCTGCAATTAGAGAAAAGTTAGAAACAGGAGTATATAAAAAGATTGGAGCAACAATGATTTAGTACTTGCTCTTTTATAAAAAAATAAAACCAGTAATGAAAATTACTGGTTTTTGAATTTAAATTTTTGAGTATCGAATTAAATAGGAAGTATTACGGCTCCAACGATATGAATAATTCCATTTGAGGCAGAAATATCTGGAGTCTCAATATTGGATGTTTTCCCAGTAAAAGTAGTAATAGTTAGATCTGAACTAACAGTAAATGATTCTCCTAAAAGAGTTTCAATAGTTTTATCATTTTTCTTAGGTACTACGCTATTAGATCCTCTTCTTCCTTCAGCCACATGATAAAGTAAAACGTCTAATACTAACTCAGCCGGCAAATCAGTTATTCCTGTGACTCCAGGTAAAGAGCTGTAGAGGTCATTAAATGCATCATCAGTAGGAGCAAAAACGGTATATTGATCCTTACCGTTTAAAAACATATCCACCAGGTTAGTATTTAATTCAGGGTCTGCGTCTACATATGATAAAGCCGCAACTAATTGGGTGAAATTCCCATTTTCAATTGCAATAGTGGCAATTGATTTTTCTCCTTTTTTATCAAAAGAGGCATTTGTTTCATCATTCTTAGATTGTTCAATTAAATCCAAGTCCATGTCATCATCATTGTTACAAGATGTCATACCAATTAGCAGGACACTTGAAAGTGCGAAATAGTAAATAATTTTTTTCATGTCTAATAATTTATAAGTTAAAGTTAGACAAAGATATAAAAAATAATTTAATGTTCAACTTTATTTATTAAAAACATGAACAATAAAAATGAACGTAATGATCAGCGTACTAAAAATAGAGTCCTTAAAGTCATAATATTCTCTAAATTTTAAACAACAACCCGTTTAGATTAAACACTATATATTATA
>MPDD01000049.1 GCA_001874265.1 Bacteroidetes bacterium MedPE-SWsnd-G1
AGCCGCTTTTCTTTATATTTGTATATATGAAAAGAGTATTTATTCTAATAATTTTCCTGTGTTCTTCTCTTTATTGTATAGGGCAAATTGATTCTACTTTTGTTGACAATAAGTATTTTGATGATCAGTTTTATTTTGGATTTAGTTATAATGCTTTGTTAGAGCAGCCAACAGACTTTATTCAGAATGGAATATCAGGCGGAATAGGGATAGGCTATATTCGAGATATCCCCCTAAATAAACGACGTAATGTTGGTTTTGGTGTAGGATTTGGATATGCGTACAACGCTTATATCCAAAATATGAAAATAGAAGAGATTGCTGGTGAAACTAAATATACAATTGTACCATCGGATTCTTACCAAAGTAATAGATTTGGAAGTCATTCAATTGAAGTTCCAATTGAGTTTCGTTGGCGTAATTCCACTCCTACAAAGTATAATTTTTGGCGAGTATATGCGGGTTTAAAATTAGGATATGTCTTTATTGCAAATTCCAAATTTAAAGATGATTCAGAAACAATTATAGTAAAGAGTATTAATGAGTATAATAAAATGCAATATGGAATCACGCTTTCGGTTGGTTATAGTAGTTTAAATGCGCATATATATTATGGTTTAAACGACTTGTTTAAGGATGCATATGTTGATTCGGAATCTATAAATATGAATCAATTGAACCTAGGACTTATTTTCTACATACTATAAAAGAAATGTTGCAAATTGACAACAAATACCAATAAAGAAACCAATAAGGATTTCTGTTTTAGAATGTGCCTTTAAACTTAATCTAGAATTGGCAATTATTCCAGACATTACAAATAATATAGATAATAATAGCAGGATATTTATTTGATAGTTTATACTAAGGGTAATAAAAAAACCAATCATTCCGCCAATTCCAATCATATGTAAACTTGCTTTGAAATTTCTATAAAGTAAAAAATAAGTAATGAAAAGAGCAATGGTCATTCCGTAAAAAAACAGGGCTAATTCGTAAGTTGAACTACCTTTTTTAATCAAAGATGCCATTAGTAATGAAATAGAAACAAAAAATAGAACAGGAAATTTTCTTTCTCTAGGACTAACCAAATGAAAACTATTTATGGCATTAGATTTTTTTAAAAGAGAAAGAAAAAGTAGAGGTAGGAGATAAGTGCATACAAAAACAGCACCTATCACCATCATTTCCCATTGCTTATTTATATGTCTTGGAATTAGAATAAAATAGAGAATAGTACCAATTATGGGAACTACAATTGGGTGCAAAATATAAGAAATAAGTTTGGTAAATTTCATGTACTATAATTTTTTTCTTAGCCTAGCAACAGGTATATCTAACTGTTCTCTGTATTTCGCTATGGTTCTTCTAGCAATTGGGTACCCTTTTTCTTTTAAAATCTCTGATAATCTGTCGTCAGTAAAAGGTTTTTTCTTATTTTCTTCCGCTACTACAGTTTCAAGAATCTTTTTAATTTCTCGCGTGGACACATCTTCTCCTTGATCATTTTTCATTGATTCAGAAAAGAATTCTTTAATTAGTTTTGTACCATATGGAGTAGTAACATATTTGCTATTTGCAACACGAGATACCGTAGAAATATCCATATTAATTTTTTCTGCAATATCTTTTAAAATCATTGGCTTCAACTTACGCTCGTCGCCCGTCAAAAAATATTCTTCTTGATAATGCATAATAGCATTCATAGTAACTAATAGTGTTTGTTGTCGTTGCTTAATGGCGTCAATAAACCATTTGGCTGCATCTAATTTTTGCTTTATAAACAGAACTGCATCCTTTTGAGATTTTGTTTTTGTTTTAGAATCTTTATAGCCCTTTAACATGTTATTATATTCTGCAGAAACATGTAATTCGGGAGCATTTCTATTATTTAATGTTAACTCTAAGACACCATCAATAATCTTAATAGTAAAATCTGGTACAATTTGCTCTGCAATTTTATTGTTCCCAACAAACGATCCTCCTGGTTTAGGATTTAGTTTTTCAATTTCTGCTATAACATTTTTCAGAGCATCTTCAGAACAACCGAATTTTTGAAATATTTTGTTGTAGTGTTTTTTCGCAAAAGCCTCAAAAGATTTATCAATAATGTCAATTGCTAAGGCTCTTGTTGTGTTTTCCTGTTTTCGTTTTAACTGAATCAATAGACAATCTTGTAGGTCTTGTGCTCCTACTCCTGCAGGGTCTAATTCTTGAACAATTTTAAGAGTTTTAAGAACTTGTTCTTTGGTTGTGAAAATATTTTGAGTAAAGGCAAGATCATCGATTAAGTCATCTATTTCTCTTCTAATGTATCCACTTTCATCAATACTACCTATTAAAAATACGGCAATAGATTCTTCTTGTTCAGAAAGGCTATACGTATTTAATTGACTTAATAAATGTTGATTAAAAGTTGTTCCGCTGGCATATGGAACCTGCTTGTCTTCATCATCAGCAGAGTAATTATTTGTCTGCGTTTTGTATGATGGTATTTCGTCATCACTTAAATACTCATCAATATTTATGTCCTCAGTATCTATTGATTCTGAATCTGTATCGTTAAAATCATCTTCATTTTGATCGTCGAATGAATCGCTATCTTCCTTGCCTTTTTCAAGGGCAGGGTTCTCTTCAATTTCCTGTTTCATTCGCTGTTCAAACGCCTGTGTAGGTAACTGAATCAACTTCATTAACTGAATTTGTTGAGGCGATAGTTTTTGCGAAAGTTTGTATTGTAGAAACTGTTTTAACATAAAGTAAATCTACAAAAAAAGATACACTTTTAGGTGTATCTTTTTACTCTTAAAACTCTGCGTTTTGCGGTGTTCTTGGGAAAGGAATAACATCTCTGATATTACCCATACCGGTAACGAATTGCACAAGTCGTTCAAATCCGAGACCAAAACCACTATGTACGGCAGTTCCGAATTTTCTAGTATCTAAATACCACCATAATTCTTCTTCTTCAATTCCTAATACTTCCATTTTGCCTTTTAGAACGTCTAAACGCTCCTCACGTTGCGCTCCTCCAACAATTTCTCCTATACCTGGAAATAAAACATCCATTGCACGTACGGTTTTACCATCGTCGTTTAATCGCATATAAAATGCTTTGATGTTCGCTGGATAATCGAATAAAATTACCGGACATTTAAAGTGCTTTTCAACCAAATAGCGTTCGTGCTCACTTTGCAAATCAACACCCCATTCGTTTACTGGAAATTGAAATTTCTTTTTCTTATTTGGTTTCGAATTTCTTAAAATATCAATTGCTTCCGTATAACTAACACGTTTAAAGTTGTTATCCGAAACAAATTTTAATTTTTCAATTAATGACATTTCGCTTCTTTGATTCGCAGGTTTAGATTTTTCTTCTTGTAGTAATCTATTTTCTAAAAAGGCCAAATCATCTTCACAAGTGCTCAAAACATCCTTTATAACGGATTTGATAAAATCTTCGGCCAAATCCATATTCATGTCTAAATCATGAAAAGCCATCTCTGGTTCAATCATCCAAAATTCAGCTAAATGTCTTGTTGTATTAGAGTTTTCTGCTCTAAACGTTGGTCCAAATGTATAAACTTTTCCTAGTGCCATTGCGTAAGTTTCAGCTTCTAACTGACCCGAAACGGTTAAGTTAGTTTCTTTACCGAAGAAATCTTGAGAATAATCTATGTTGCCATTTTCGTCTGTAGGAGCTTTATTTGCTTCAAAGTTTGTTACTTTAAACATTTCTCCCGCTCCTTCAGCATCAGAACCTGTAATAATAGGTGCATGAAAATTGTAAAAGCCATTTTCTGTAAAGTATTTATGAACCGCAAAAGAAAGTGCAGACCTTAAACGCATTACAGCACTAAACGTATTTGTTCTAATCCTTAAATGTGCATTTTCTCTTAGAAATTCTAGCGAATGTCTTTTCGGTTGAATAGGATACTCTTCTGGATTAGAATCACCTAAAACTTCAATGTTGGCAACTTGAATCTCTACTTTTTGTCCTTTTCCTTGACTTTCAACCAATGTTCCTGTAACGGCAATTGCTGCTCCAGTATTGATTCTTTTTAATAAAGATTCATCTGTATTTTCAAAATCAAGTACGCACTGAATATTATTAATTGTAGAACCGTCATTCAACGCAATAAATCTATTACTTCTGAAAGTTCTAACCCATCCTTTAATCGTTACATCTTGTAACAACTTTTCTGATCTTAATAATTCAGCAATCGTGCTCATAATCATCTATTAAAAATTAAGGTGCAAAGATACTGAATGTATTGCTTTAGAAAAAGATTGAGCTATTAAAAAAATAGAGAATCTTATTTGTCATCATCATCAAGATCCTCAATAGGCAAAACCGGTAATGTTGGTTCTTTCAACGTTTTTTTATTCGCTATTGTTGATTCTAAAGACAATAACATTGACGGTAATAATAATAGGTTAGAAGACATTGCAAATAACAAGGTTATAGATACCAATCCACCTAATGCAACGGTTCCTCCAAAACTAGATACTGTGAAAACCAAAAATCCAAAAAACAATACAATAGAGGTATAGAACATGCTTACACCTGTTTCTCTAAGAGCAGCGTAAACTGATTTTTTCACCTTCCAATTATTGGCTTGTAATTCTTGTCGGTATTTAGCTAGAAAGTGAATGGTGTCATCAACGGAAATACCAAAGGCAACACTAAATACTAAAATAGTTGAAGGTTTTAAAGGAATGCCGAAATATCCCATTAAACCAGCCGTGATTAGAAGTGGTAAGAAGTTAGGGATAATGGAAATTAAAATCATCTTAAATGAACGAAACATAAAGGCCATAAATAAGGCTATAAGAATAATAGCCAATGACAGCGACAACACTAAATTGTTAATTAAATATTTGGTTCCTTTTAAGAAAACCAGTGACTTTCCAGTTACCGTAACGTCATATCTGTCCTCTTCAAATTCCGTATTAATTTTAGATTTTAAGCGGGCCTCAATGGCCTCCATTTCGGTTGTACCTATATCTTTAATGTAGGTTGTTAATCGAGCGTATTGACCCGTCGAGTCTACAAAATTGTTTAACAAATCTGTATCTCCTCCTGCATTTTTTGCATATGACAAAATGAAATTTTTATCTTGATTTGTTGGTAACTGATAATACTTTGGTATGCCGTTGTAATAGGCTTGTTTGGAGTATTTTACCAAATTTGTTATAGATAATGATTTTGACAATTCAGGAATTTCATCAATAGTCTCATTAAGTCTTTCAATTTTCTTAAGCGTTCGTAATTGCATTACTCCTTTCGGTTCTTTAGTATCAATTAGAATCTCTAAAGGCATAATACCACCAAACTCTTCTTCAAAGAATTTTATATCGCTATAGAATTCTTTGTCCTTTGGCATGTCATCAATCAAACTACCGGCAATTTTCATTTGATAAATACCAATAATACTGGCAACAATTAGAATGACCGTAGTAACATAAATAGCAAATCTATGTTGTCGTACCATTTTCTCCATCCAATCTACTATATAACCCATCCATTTTCTATCTAGATGTTTTAGGTGCTTTGTTTTTGGTACAGGCAGAAAACTATACATAATTGGAATAATAAGTAATGCTAATAAAAACACTGCAATAATATTAATTGAAGCTAATATTCCAAATTCTACTAATATAGAACTCTTTGTAAAAATAAATGTTGCAAAACCAGATGCTGTAGTAATGTTGGTCATTAAGGTTGCATTTCCAACTTTTGAAATAACACGTTGCAAACTCTTGGCTTGGTTCCCGTGATTTTTAATTTCTTGTTGATACTTATTAATTAAGAATATAGCATTGGGTACGCTAATAACAATAATTAATGGAGGGATTAAAGCGGTTAAAACCGATATTTCGAAGCGGAAAAGTCCAATTAGTCCAAATGCCCAAGTACAACCGATACTAACAATTAATAAAGTTATAAATGTTGCTCTGAAGGATCTAAAAAATAAAAAGAAAATCAATGCCGTTACAAACAGTGCCAGACCAACAAACATGGCCATTTCATTTTCTATGTTCTGAGCATTTAGGGTTCTTATATATGGAATCCCAGAAACCCGGATGTTTAAATCAGTATCATTCTCAAACTTTTTAACGATATCCGTAAATTTACCTAGAATTAGTTCTTTTCTTTTTGATGTGTTGACAATTTTTTTATCAAGGTAAATTACCGTCTGAATGGTACCCGTTTCTTTATTGTATAAGATGTTATCATAGAACGGTAAGTTGTTAAACAACTCTTTTTTAATAGCTAGAACTTCTTCTTTTGTAGTAGGCGTATCTTCAAAAACAGGTGCAATTCCAAATTTTCTATTGGCGTCATCTCGCACTAATTTCTTTATATCTCCAATAGAAATAGAATAGTCAACTTCTTCAAAACTATTTATTTCTTTGGCTAAAGTATTCCAGGCATTAAATTTCTCAGGGTTAAAAATGGTAGAATCTTTGATTCCCATTATGATTACATTCCCTTCTTCTCCAAATAAATCTAAAAACTGATCATATTCAACATTTACTTCATGATCGCTTGGTAATAAATTTGCTTCGGTATAAGAAAATCTAAGATGTTCTGTTTGTAATACTAAAAAGTACGTTGCAGCGGCAATTAGCAACAATATAGGAATTCGGCCTTTAATTATCAACCGAGAAAGTTTCGTCCAAAAATTCATTAGAAAAATTTGGCACAAAGATACCAAAAGAAATAGTTTTTAGGCTTAAAAATAAAAGAGGAAATGGGGTCGTAAAAAAAGAAAATCCGCCAATTGACGGATTTTAATAATTTTATAAGGACAGCAATTAAACTGTCATAATATCTACCTCTTTTTTGGCAAACATTTCGTCTATTTTTTTGATATAAGAATCTGTAAGTTCTTGAATTGTGCCTTCAGTGTTCTTTTTCATGTCATCAGAAATATCCAATTTCTTAATTTCATTGTTAGCATCCTTTCGTGCATTTCTTACACTTACTTTATCATGTTCAGCTTCGGCCTTTGCTTGTTTTGCTAATTGTTTTCTTCGTTCTTCAGTTAATGGAGGGACATTGATTATAATCATTTCACCGTTATTCATAGGATTGAATCCTAGATTGGCAATCATGATTCCTTTTTCAATTTCTTGCAACATAGATTTTTCCCAAGGTTGAACAGAAATTGTTCTACCATCTGGTGTGTTTACATTTGCAACTTGAGAAAGAGGTGTTTGCGAACCATAATAATCAACACTAACTCCAGATAGCATTGACGGGGTTGCTTTTCCTGCTCGTATATTCCTCAACGATTTTTCCAGATGAGAAATGGCGTTATCCATTTGTTCTTTTGCTGTGTCAATTATAAAATCTATCTCTTCATTCATGGTGCTAAATTTTAATTTGTTTATTAATTCTTAACAATGGTGCCAATATTTTCACCTGCAATTACTTTAAATAAATTACCCGGAGTGTTCATGTCGAACACAATTATTGGTAATTCATTTTCTTGACTTAGCGTAAAGGCAGTTGTATCCATAATTTTAAGACCTTTCTTTAATACATCATCAAAAGAAAGTGTATCGAATTTAATGGCGTTAGTATTTTTTTCAGGATCTGAATCATAAATTCCATCTACACGTGTTCCTTTTAAAATAACATCAGCGTTAATTTCAATTGCCCGTAAAACTGCAGCCGAATCTGTTGTAAAAAAAGGATTTCCTGTACCAGAACCAAAAATAACAACACGCCCTTTTTCTAAATGACGAACTGCTTTTCTTTTAATAAAAGGTTCTGCAATCGCTTCTATTTTTATAGCAGTCTGCAATCTAGTTGGAATATCGGCATCTTCTAATGCGCTCTGCAGTGCCAATCCATTAATTACGGTTGCTAACATGCCCATGTAGTCAGCTTGAACTCGATCCATACCATTACTGGCTCCTGCAACTCCTCTAAAAATGTTTCCACCTCCAATAACAATGGCAATTTCTACACCCTGATTTGTAATTTCCTTGATGTCTTCGGCATATTCTGCCAAACGTTTTGGGTCAATTCCGTAATTGCGTTCGCCCATTAACGCTTCGCCACTTAATTTAAGTAAGATTCTTTTGTATGCCATGATCTATTTGAAAGTTATGCAAATATATAAAATAGTTTAGAAGAAAAAACAGGAAAATTCAATCAAAAAAAGTAATGCTTTTATACTAAGTTTCATGTGATATTTCACCTAATAATTGCAAATTATATAATTGAATATATAACCATTTAGCAATCTCGAAAAAAGGAATAATTCTACTTTGATTAGTTGAAGATAATCGATGGTTTTAATTATATTCGTGAAACTAATTTCAAAAACTAACTAAATGCCATTACTCATTGTTCTTATAGGAATTGTGCTGCTTTTTATTTTGATAGCAGGCTTTAAACTGAATTCATTTATTTCATTTATTATCGTTTGTCTTTTTGTAGGAATTGTGGGCGGAATGGAATTGCAAAGCGTCATAGATTCGATTCAAACCGGAATTGGGAAAACACTGGGCTATTTAGTGCTAATATTAGGGTTGGGAGCAATGCTTGGAAAGTTGGTGGCAGATAGTGGTGCGGCACAACGAATTACCTCTAAACTTGTAGATAAATTTGGTGTAAAACACATTCAATGGGCTTTAGTTTTGACAGGTTTCATTGTAGGAATTCCGATGTTTTATACAGTTGGATTTGTAATTTTAGTTCCCTTGGTATTTACGGTTGCAGCCCAAACAAAATTACCTTTAATTTATGTAGGACTACCAATGTTAGCCTCTCTTTCCGTTACACATGGATTTTTACCTCCACATCCAGCACCAACAGCAATTGCTGTTATGTTTGGTGCAGATATTGGTAAAACCTTGATTTATGGAATTATAATCGCAATTCCCACTATTATAATAGCGGGACCTTTGTTTACTAGGACAATAAAAAACGTAAATGCAACGCCTTTAATGGAATTTTATAATCCTATTATTTTAAAGGATGAAGAAATGCCGAGTATGGCAAATAGTGTGTTTAGTGCGTTACTTCCTGTAATCCTAATTGGTTTTTCCACGATTGCTTTATCAGTTTTACCAAGTGATTTTATTTTAAATGATGTTATTGGTTTTATTGGAAACCCAATTATGGCAATGCTTATTTCAGTTTTAGTGGCGATTTATACTTTGGGCTTGTCTAGAGGTAAAAAAATGAAGGAACTAATGACATCAGTTTCTACAGCAATTTCAAGTATAACAATGGTATTATTAATTATTGCGGGTGCTGGGGCATTAAAACAAATATTAACCGACAGTGGAGTAAGCGATTATATTGGAAGTTTGTTGTCAGACTCTTCCATCTCGCCTTTAATATTAGCGTGGTTAATCGCAACGGTTTTACGAATTTGTGTTGGATCAGCAACTGTTGCAGGTTTAACCGCAGCAGGAATAATTTTGCCAATGGTATCGACAACTGGGGTAAGTCCGGAATTAATGGTTATTGCTATTGGAGCTGGGAGTTTAATGTGCTCGCATGTAAATGATGGTGGTTTTTGGATGTTTAAAGAGTATTTTAACTTATCTGTTAAGGATACATTGAAAACTTGGACAGTAATGGAAACCACAGTTGGAGTGCTTGGTCTTGTAGGCGCTCTAATTTTAAATAACTTTGTATAAAAATTAATAATTATGATTATAAAACCTTCAGAAAAGATAAAAGAATTAGGGCTTAAGTTCCCTCCTCCACCTCAACCGGCGGGTGTATATAAACCAATTTTAGTAGTAGATAATTTCTTATATATCTCTGGTCATGCTCCCGTTAATTTTGACGGAAGTCTAATGCAAGGAAGGCTTGGACATAATTTGACTATTGAACAAGGTTATGAAGCAGCGAGACAGGTGGGCCTGACTATGGTGTCTGCAATTTTAACTCATTTTGGTGATATAGATCGCGTTAAAAGAGTCGTTAAGGTGTTAGGAATGGTTAATTGCACACCAGATTTTATCAATCATCCGTCTGTAATGAACGGATATTCTGAGTTGTTGGCTGAAATATGGGGAAAAGAAAATGGTATTGGAGTTCGAAGTGCAGTCGGTATGATGTTACCTGATGGAATTCCGGTAGAAGTAGAAGCCGTATTCGAATTGCATAAATAAATTTAGTTTATGGAATGGTTTCGGATTGATAATACGGATGATTTAGTCTCTCCCTCGTTATTGGTGTATCCAGATCGAATTCGAAAGAATGTCGAATTAATGATTGAAATAGCGGGAGGTACTGAAAACCTTAGGCCACATATTAAAACTCACAAGATTGAAGAATTGGTAAGGATTCAACAATCTTATGGTATTCATAAATTTAAGTGTGCTACTATTTCCGAAGCAGAATTATTGGGTATTTGTGAAGCAGAAGATGTGTTGATAGCAATACAACCTGTAGGATCTCAATTGAAAAGGTATATCAAATTATTAAAGAAATTTCCTAAAACAAAATTTTCAACTCTAGTTGATAACGAAAAAACCTTAAGTCAATTGATTTTTCTGGTAAATCAAGAAAAAACAAAAGTTAGGCTTTGGCTTGACATTAATAATGGAATGAACCGTACAGGTATTATTCCTGGTGAAAAAGCAAAAGAGTTGTTCTTGCGGATGCAGGAAAATGATGCTGTTATTTCATTGGGATTTCATGTTTATGATGGTCACATTCATATAGCAAATGAAAAAGATAGAAAACAAAAATGTGACGAAGACTTCCAGTCGGTTATTGATTTAAAGTCAGAACTTGAGAATGAAGGTGTTTATGTTAATACAATTGTTGCCGGAGGTTCTATCACATTTCCAATTCACGTACAAAGGGCAGGGGTGGAAGTAAGTCCTGGGACTCCCGTTCTATGGGATGCTGGCTATGGTAATAGATATGAGGATTTGAATTTTTTACCCGCCGCTACTTTATTTACGCGTGTTGTAAGTAAACCTACTGAAAAAACGGTATGTCTCGATTTAGGACATAAGTCTGTGGCTTCTGAAATGGCATTTCCTAGAGTACAATTTTTAGGAGATACAGATATTTCTCAACTAGATCAGCACGAAGAACATTTAGTGATTGAGGATACAAATGAATTTGAAATCGGTGATGGTTTGTATGCTTTGCCGATTCATATTTGTCCTACCGTTACTAAATATGGTAAAGTTCATGTTGTAGAGAATAATAAAATAACAGAGAATTGGAAGGTGGTTGCACGAGATCATCAATTAAAAATATAGAAAGATGTTTGTATTTGATGCGCATTTAGACCTGGCAATGAATGCCTTAGAGTGGAATAGAGATTTAACTTGGACCGTAGAAGAAATTCGTAAAAGTGAAATTGGTATGACAGACAAACCCGATAGGGGACTAAATACTGTTTCTCTGGATGCAATGAGAAAAGGTAAGGTTGGTATTTGTGTTGCAACGCAAATTGCGAGATACGTAAAAAAGGACAGTATGTTACCAGGTTGGAATTCACCGCAACAAGCTTGGGCGCAAACACAGGGACAATTGGCATGGTATAAAGAAATGGAAGCGATAGGAGAGATGAAAGCCATTACAAATCTGGTCGAATTTGAAGCGCAATTAAAGCATTGGGAAAATCCAACGGAAAATAGCCCAATTGGCTATATTCTAAGTTTAGAAGGGGCAGATTCTATTGTTACAATGGAGCATTTAGAAAAATCTTTTGAAAGTGGATTACGGGCAATTGGACCTGCACATTATGGGACTGGGACTTATGCTCATGGAACAGATTCTGTTGGCGGTATTGGCGTAAAAGGAAAAGAATTATTGCATAAAATAATGGAATTGGGGTTAATTCTTGATGCTACCCATTTATGTGATGTTAGTTTTTGGGAGACCATGAAGATGTATGATGGGCCTGTTTGGGCGAGTCATAACAATTGTAGAAAATTTGTAAACCACAATCGTCAATATTCTGACGAGCAAATTAATGAATTGATTGGTAGAGATGCAGTAATTGGAATTGCTTTAGATGCTTGGATGATGGTGCCTAATTGGGTGCGAGGAGAATCGACACCAAAAGGAATGAATGTTTCCCTTAAACAAATGATAGATAATATTGATCATATCTGTCAACTTTCAGGAGATTCTTTACATGTTGGAATTGGAACTGACTTAGATGGTGCATTCGGAAAAGAACAAACACCTTATGATTTGGATACAATAGCAGATTTGCAGAAAATAGTTGGTTTACTAAAAGATAGAGGTTATGCTCAAAATGATATTGAAAATATAATGTCGAAGAACTTTATTAATTTTATAAGAAAGGCTTGGAGTTAAAAAAATCAGTAATAATAACTAGTAATAAAAACAAAAAAGAGTTCAAATAGTGAACTCTTTTTTGTTTTTAGTTATTAGAATTAGTCAAATTATTCTAACCAATCAACCAATTTTGATGGATAATATTTAATATTCATCTGATTTAAATAAGGCGTTTGATTCGCTAATCGTACACGGTAATTATCCCAATTGCGATTTTCTTCTATACTCCATCCAACTTCTGCAATTCCGATAACTCTTGGATATGCTAAATACTCTAGTTCCTCTGTCTTGCTTATTGTTTCAGACCAAAGAGGTGCTTCTACTCCTAAAATATTCTCTTTTGATATTCCCTCAACATATTTTTCCGGAGTCCATTTATAAGACACATCAACTGGTATATAAGCAGCCCAATGTAAACCGAATTTTGATAAGGTATCGTATTTCATATCCAAGTATGCTTTTTTTGCTGGAGACATGATAATCTTCATCCCCTTATCTTTTGCCAGTTTAGCATTGTCTTCTTTATCCCAAAATTGAACAACAGAATTTGGGTCTTTGTCAACTCTTGCAACTTCATCCCAGCCTATCATTCTTTTGTTGTATTTGCGAACAATTTCTCCAACGCGTTCTACAAAATAGTCGTAGTCTTCATCACTTGTTACATGGCTTTCATCTCCACCCATATGGAAATATGGTCCAGGAGATAACGCAGAAATTTCTCTAACAACATCATCAACAAATTCATATGTCGTTTCTTTTCTTGCATCAAATGTGCTAAATCCAACTTCAATTCCAGTATATAATAGAGTTCTTCTGTCTGGTGTTGGATTGTCTAAAACTTCAATAGATTTTTTTGCACCATTTAAATGAGGATATGCAACAGAAGCAGCATAAGTATGACCCGGCATATCAATTTCAGGAATTACAGTAATATGATGTTTCGCGGCATAATTTACTATTTCAGTGTAATCTTCTTGTGTGTAAAAACCGCCAGCTTCTCCACCAACTTGCGTATGTCCACCAACTGCTGTTAAATCAGGCCAAGATTTTATTTCAATTCTCCAACCTTGGTCATCCGATAAATGTAAATGCAATACATTCATTTTATAATAAGCCATTGCATCGATATATTTGAAAACATCTTCTTTTGGAAAGAAATGCCTTGCAACATCTAACATAGAGCCTCTGTAGCCGTAATTTGGTTTGTCTAAAATTTTTCCAGAGGCAACAATTCTTTCTCCATTTGGGTTTGCTTCTATTGGAATTAATTGTCTTAAAGTCTGAACTGCTCTAAATGCACCTTCATCTGAAGACGCTTTAATTGTAATAGCATTTACGTCAACAATCAATTCATAACTTTCGTTAGATGTCAATCCGTAATTTTCATCTTTAATAATATTGATTACATTATTTTTTGCATTTTCCTCAATTTTGATATCAAGTGAGTTATGATAGTTTAGCTTCTCTAATAAAAACTCTCCAACTTTTTTAAAATTAATATCTCCTGATGTTGAAATCACTGTATTTGAATTCAGTTTAAATTCTTTTGCAGTCGCTTCAATTTTTAGCGGCATTGGAATTAAATTTGCAGAACTCAAATCTGTTGATTTCGATTCTTTAGTACAAGAAATCCCAATTGCTACAATTGCAATTAATAAAATGTATT